>NZ_JBJGXA010000009.1:0-211628 GCF_045107195.1 Erwinia sp. AnSW2-5 | reverse complement strand
CAGGCAGAAGAAGGCCCGCTGATCCGGCGGGGACGGGCGTGTAAGGTTAACGTCTGGCATAAGGAATTAAGCCATGGCTAAAGGTTATTATCTGGTGCAGGGAGACAAAACGACCTGCGGCGGGCGCATTATTGAAGGTGCAACGGATCACACGCTGTTCAGCAAAGCCGTGGCCCGGGAAAGGGATAAGGTCACCTGCGGTCAGCATCCCGGTATATTTATGATTGCCGGGGGTATTCGGAATGACACTATTCACGGGCGCATGATGGCGGGAACGCTGGACAGTACCAGTTCCTGTCCCTGCAGGGCGCGCTTTGTGCCGTCGATGATGCAGGATACCTATGAGAAAGGGGGGCTCGCGGAGAGCATCTCTGAAAGAGAAGCCTTATCTGCGGATCTACCAGCCACACCCGTTTTATCATCATATATAACTGGCCAGCAGCAGTCATCAAACTACAGGTCAGGTTATCCTGCAATAATAAATACCTATGATTTGCCTGATGAACAACTCAGAGGCATGTTCCGGCACCATAATCAGGATATTATGTTGCTGACACTCTCTGAAGTCTTTGAGGTGCTGGCGTCATGGGGGATGTGGAAATCGGGCTGGGTCAGTCTGACAGAGAGTGCGCCCGGGAATATAGTCGTTAACTACGGGGTAAATATCAAAGATGTTGTGACGACATCAATGCTTATCACTCAGTTGGGTTCTTTTGGTATAAAGGTTACAGCCTATATAAACCATAAGGGAACGGAGCTTATTAAAGTAAGTGGCTATCCGGGGGTTAGAAAGATAATTAACGCTCCTGTTTTTATGGCAAAAAACCCTAAGATGATTGATCTGGGGTTAGGTAAGTATGGTTCTGCAGGGGTGACGAAAAATATCATTGCAGGTGCGAGATTAACATTTATTGTTGCCGCCGCATACAGAACGATAGATTTTATACTGAATGACGAGACTTCCCTGGCTAAGTTTATCGGTTCACTGGCTACTGATGTTGTAAAACTGGGCTTGGCATCTGTTATAGCCGGTGGGGCTGGGATTGCAGCCGGTGCGATGTTTTCTTTGGTTATTGCTCCAACCGTTGCCATTGTTATCGTAGGTTTTGGAACTGCGATGATATTAAACTGGATTGATAATAAATTTGGTGTAACGGATAAAGTGATTGCTCAAATTGAAGCGGCGCAGCAGGAGGTGATGATGAAAGCCAGAAAGATTGAAAAAGGCGTCTGGGACCTGGGCTCGATGTTCGCGGATAACTTACTTGAAAAGGGAAAGGAAGTCATTGAGAATGAGATAATGAAATATCTCAGAGATAGTTTGGAAAACATTACGCCAAGGATATTATGATGGCTGCATTTTCAATGAAAGGGCGGTTTTTGTTATTGCTGTGGAGCATTGTGATGATTGCAATGTCTTCTGGCGGGAGTTATATTGGCTACCTGTCAGTAGAGGAATACTTGTCTTTTCCTGAAGAGGTTTTTTATTCAAATGGTCTCGTGTCATTGATTCTCTCATTTGTCATTATGGCGCCTTTTAATGTGTCTGGAATATATGTATTTATCAAAGGGGAGCGAATGCATGCCCGGCACCAGATTTTTCTTTTTAAAATAATGATATTTGCCATTATTGCCTCTGTGTTGTGTGGTTTCTTATTTAAAACGTATTATATTTCAGAACTGAAATCTAAGGGGTACTTTCGTTGTGCTGGAGTGCCATCAGGGTGGATGCCGGGAATGGCTGTAAAATATTCAAGTTCACCTGTTTTATGTCATCAGTAAAAGTGAAATGATAATTAACTAATGAATAAACCACTCACCTTTCATTTTAAGGTGAGTATGGTGGAAAAATTCATCTGTTTCTTTTGCACTAGAAACACAGTTTTCAGGTCTTAGTCATGGCGACTTAATCCTACTTCAGCGGTTGCCGGGTTACGACCCAGCTAACGCTGAATTCGCTCAGTCCCTTCCGGACGGTGGGTTATGAGCCACATCGTGCGCTGCTTTGTCAGCCTGATGCACTGTCTTAGCTGAATTTCACCCAACCACATTCGTTTTTCTTAGTGGCGTAAAAATTTCAGCCCTTTATTTTTTAAGCCTCTGACCTGGCTGAAATAAGGGACTTCAAGTGACCATTCAACACCGCAGACGACTGAAAACACTGGTGGGCGCGAGCAGCGTGATCTACGCCGCCAACGACACCGACCGCGCTTTTGGCATTCAGCGTGCCGTCGCACTGGCGCAAACGGCTGAGCGCGAAAAAATCACCGGGTTGTTTACCGCCGATCTGCTGCAAAGTGATCCCTCCGGGCTGGCCGGGATCACTGGCAGCCAGGACCCGATTGTCACGCTGGCGGCGTTAAGCCAGGTGACCCGCCAGATAGGCTTGATTGCCACCGTCACCACCACCTTCCAGCATCCGTACAATCTGGCGCGTCTGATCGGTACGCTCGACCATATCAGCGGCGGGCGTGCGGGCTGGAATGCGGTGACGTCATCGGTCGGTGAGGAGAACTTTGGCGGGGGCGAGCTGCCTTCTCCGGCTGCGCGTTATGCTCGCGCCACCGAATTTATTGAAGTGATTAATGCGCTGTTCGATGCCAACGACCCGGCGGCGGTGCAGCGCAAGAGCAGTGGTAGCGTCAGCATTGATCCCAGTCAGCTGCACCCGATCAATTACCACGGTGATTTCTTCCGCGTGGCGGGGCCACTGAATGTGCCCCCGTCGCCACAGCGTCGCCCGGTACAGTTTCAGGCCGGGCAGTCGGAGGAGGGGATCAGCCTCGGCGCCCGTTATGCCGAAGTGATTTACACCTCGCAGCCCACGCTGGATGCAGCCAGTGCGTTTGTGGCCGACGTCCGGCGGCGTGCGCTGTTGGCAGGCCGTGAACAGCCGCCGCTGATCATGAACTCTTTCCACTCGGTTATGGGTGAAAATCCCGCCGATGTGGCACGCCGCCTGGAAGAGAAGCATCAGCGTATTGACTATCAGCGTGGACGACTGAAGGTGGCGGATATGCTCGGCGGGGAGGTTGATTTGCAGGATCTGGATCTCGACCGGACCATCCCGGAAGCTCTGTTGCCGGATACCCGTCAGGTGAACCGACGTCGTGGACGTGCGGAGATTTTTACCCGCTTTGCCCGTCAGGGGCTGACGCTGCGCCAGCTGATTATTGAAGCCGAAGAGACCGGGCACTGGTTTGTCGCCGGAACCCCGGAATCCCTGGCTGATGCTATTGAGCAGCGCTACAACGCAGGTGTACTGGATGTGATTTCGCTACACGGGCTGGGGCAGCCAGACCAGGAAGATTTGCTGATTAATGGCCTGCTGCCGGAGCTGCGCAAACGTCATCTGTTGGATGAGGATTACCGGGGTGAGGATTTCCGCACCAGCCTTGAACTGCCCGCACGACTGCCGGGCAGGTGATACAGGTGTCACAGGGGCCGCGATGAATCAGGCTATCGCGGCGGCCATATTGCGTAACTCCGGCAGGCCGCTGAGATCCTGCTCCAGTACCAGGTCCTGATGAATTTTCAGGATCACCGCTTTCACCACATCAGAGGTTTTTTTCATCCCCTGCTGGTGCATCAGCTGGTTGAGTTCCGCCTGTTGCTTTTGCGTGATTTTCATCGAGAGACGTCTTGAGGCTTTGGCATCCGCTATTTCGCTGCTCAGCAGTGTTTTCAGCTCCTGCTGCGGGTAACGGCCGCTGGTCAGTGCATGCAGATACCAGAGGATCAAGGCCTTGTTGAAGTTTTCACTGAGGGTCGTATCAATTTTCTGCGTGGCGACATACAGAATATCCAGGTAGTGTACCGGCACTCTGATCTCCAGTGGCGAGCTGGACTGTTCAAAGGCCTCCTTGATACGTGCGGTGGACTGCGCCGGGATGGCGGCCACTTCATCGCAGCGGTCACAAACAGCGGCGAGAATATTTTTCACCGTGCCACGCTTATCGCTAAATGCGACATCACGTACCCGATAGGTGGCAGACGTTTTACCGCAGTTATGGCACAGCAGCGTCCGTGTTTCGCCTTCTTTGACAATTCTCATGGTCACCTCTTCCTTGTTACAGATGCACGCTGATAAAAATCATATCAGGTTCCATAAAATAAAATTTAACGTACCACCAGCCGCCGCATTTCCAACTGCGACAGATATGAACATCCACGTCAGCGGCCCGATGATGCGGGCTGCAATGATATCCCGACCCACTGGTTTTCCTGATCAGTTCAGCAACCCAGACTTTATCAACCACGCCCGTCGCAAACAGGTTTTTGACGTCCAGATCCCGTCGGACTTCATGGTCATACGCGTCTTGCCTGAGGCAGTTGATTGCCTGCTTCTTCACTTCTGTGAATGTCATATTACCTCCGTGTATTGTGTACGTTTAACTTCGTACTTTCAAGTGTCAGATACCATAAATCTGCCTGGATTTTAAACGCAGCGATGACAGAAAGGATGAAGTCTTAGGGGGAATGCCACGAGAAATATCAACGTTAAGAGCAGGCTCGTAAAAACCGGTCGCTTAAATCGTGCTTACAGACCTCAAAAAACGATCTCTGAGACCGTGATAATCCGTCACAACCTTCGCTGGTGTTTTTGTGAATATAGAGTGCTTTTACCGGGGTGCTGGCATGCAGATTATGGCGAAACCAGGCACGCAGCGTGTGATGAATACGCGCCGCGCAGTCGGGTTCTGCGCAGCGCTGCGGCGCGAAGGCCGCAAAGAGAAGGGAACTTAGTCGACGATCGAGATGCGGCAGGTGTTGGCGCTGCCAATCTGGCCGACGCTGTCCCCCTGGGTGACAATCACCAGATCGCCTGAGGCCAGATAACCCTTTTCACGCAGAATGGCGATAGCATCCTGCGCCGACTGCACGCCTTCCGCATGGCCGTTAAACAGCACCGGCGTGACGCCACGGTATAAAGTGGTCAGGTTCAGCGTGGACTGATGGCGGGAGAGGGCGAAGATCGGCAGACGCGAGGTAATGCGTGACATCATACGTGCCGTGCGCCCGGATTCGGTCATGGCGATCACCGCTTTCACTCCGGTCAGATGGTTTGCCGCGTACATGGCAGACATCGCCGTCATCTCTTCGATATTGCTGAACTCCACGTCCAGGCGGTGTTTAGACGTGTTGGTTCCCGGTACGCGTTCCGCGCCCAGGCAGATCTTATGCATGGAGGTGATGGCTTCAACCGGGAAGCTTCCCGCCGCAGTTTCAGCAGACAGCATCACGGCATCGGTGCCGTCGAGCACGGCGTTAGCGACGTCCATCACCTCTGCGCGGGTCGGCATCGGGTTGGTGATCATCGACTCCATCATCTGGGTGGCGGTAATCACAACACGGTTAAGCTGGCGTGAACGCGCAATCAGGCGTTTTTGCACGCCGACCAGCGCCGCATCACCAATCTCTACGCCGAGGTCGCCACGCGCGACCATGATCACATCGGAGGCGAGGATCATATCGTCCATGCTTTCCGGCGTTGCCACCACTTCGGCACGCTCTACTTTTGCCACAATCAGCGCCTTACAGCCCGCCTCACGCGCCAGACGGCGGGTGAAACGCAGGTCTTCACCGCTGCGTGGGAAAGAGACGGCAAGGTAGTCGACGTTCATTTTGGCAGCGGTGAGAATATCGGCTTTATCTTTCTCGGTCAGTGCATCAGCAGAGAGACCACCGCCCAGCTTATTCACCCCTTTATTGTTCGACAGCACGCCGCCTACGGTAATTACGGTAGTGATCGTCGCGCCCGTCACGCGCAGCACGCGCAGTTGAATGCGGCCATCGTCCAGCAGCAAAATATCGCCGGGAACCACATCATCTGGCAGGGATTTATAGTCGATACCTACGCGCTGGTTGTCGCCCTGACCTTTGTCCAGCAGGGCATCGAGGATAAATTCATCGCCGACCGTCAGCAGGGCTTTACCCTCTTTAAAGGTCGAAACACGGATTTTCGGCCCCTGGAGGTCGCCTAAAATCGCCACCTGACGACCGAGTCGGCTGGCGACATCGCGCACGCGTTGGGCGCGAGCGATATGATCTTCGGCCGTACCATGAGAAAAGTTCAGCCTGACGACGTTAGCGCCTGCTTTAATAATCTTTTCGAGGTTATTATCCCGGTCTGTAGCCGGGCCTAACGTGGCAACAATTTTGGTGCGTCTCAATACTTCAGACATGATCACGTCCTTGGTTAAATGTCACCCTTGGTTATCCTGGCGCATTGGCACCAGTGAATCGGGTATTAATGAGAAACTGCCGCTGTTTTCTTAATCAGTCGGCCAATATTTTCGCAGGTGCGTTCCATATTTGTTGTCCCTTCCAGCAACAGCGATTCTATTGCCGCCGCGTGCGGGATAATGCCAAAAATCGCATCAATGCCAGCGTCATAAAGCGCGCCGACATCATCGCCAATACTGCCAGCAACTGCAATGACCGGAACATGATGTTGTCTGGCGGTCTGTGCTACGCCATAAGGCGTTTTACCAAAACGCGTCTGGAAGTCGATGCGGCCTTCCCCGGTAAAGCAGTAATCGGCCCCGGCCAACTGCGCGCTCAGACCACTGTACTCAACCACGATTTCAATTCCTTTACGCAACGTGCAGTGGGTGAAGGCCATCAGCCCCGCCCCCAGCCCGCCTGCGGCTCCGGCCCCTGGCGCTGATGCCACGTCGTGGCCGAGTTGCTGTGAGATGACGGTGGCATAGTGTGCGAGGTGGCGGTCCAGGGTGGCAACCATCTCCGGGGTTGCCCCTTTTTGTGGGCCAAATACCGCCGATGCGCCCTGTGGACCACACAGCGGGTTGCTGACATCACAGGCCACCTGAATATCTACCTCTGCCAGGCGGCTGTCCAGCCCGGAAATATCAATGCGGTGCAAATTCCCCAGCGCGCCACCACCGGGTGCTAAACGTTCACCCTGTTTATCAAAGAAACGTACGCCCAGCGCCTCGGCCATTCCGGCCCCACCGTCGTTGGTGGCGCTGCCGCCGATGCCAAGAATGATCTTCCTGATGCCTTTATCCAGGCAGGCGCGGATCAGTTCTCCGGTACCCCATGTGGTGGTCAGCAACGGGTTTTTAGTGTGCTGGTTAACGTAATGGATGCCGCTGGCCGAGGCCATTTCAATCACTGCAATGTCGCCGCTGCCCATAATGCCGTAGCAGCCCTCTACCGGCGTGCCAAGCGGGCCGGTCACCGGTAGCGTGAACAACTCACCGCCGGTGGCATCGATCAGCGACTGGGTGGTGCCTTCGCCGCCGTCCGCCATTGGCACGTGAATATAGCGGGCATCAGGAAATACGCGCTTCAGCCCGGTTTCCATTGCGATGCAAACCTGCTTCGCCGTCATGCTCTCTTTAAAGGAGTCAGGTGCTAATACAAAGGTCTTTTTCATCATGGGGTGCCTTATGTCATGGTGGCCAGGATCATCCCGGTGGGGGCATTTCTTATAATAGACAAAAGGGTACAGCTATAGGGGCAAGAGGGGTTAATCACAGGTTGATGGTGGCGGAATTACAGGGTCAGTTTGAAATGTCTGTTCAGCAGCATTCTGCCTTTCGCGGTGATCGTGACCATCCGGTAACCCGGCGTACGGACAAACCATGCCTGCGCTTCGCCGTGGTGGAAAAAAGCGGCACCGATATAGCCACCAAGATGAAATCGTCGCTCACTCCAGTCCAGACAGGCACAGCAGTGCTTTCGTCGGGTGGAGGCATCGGGTTTGACCCCCAGTTCAGCCAGGTGCCGTTTGCCGGCATCAGTCAGCACAGCGCCATCTGCTGTTATCCAGTGCGCTTGCCGCATCGCGTCATAGATCTGTACCGCCACTTCTCCCGCCAGATGATCGTAGCAGGTCCGGGCGTAACGCATATCGGCGGGCGTGCTCGGTTCTGGTGCCTTAACACGCCGCCATGACACCCCCATCATCGTTTCGATCAGCTGCGCAATATCGCCACCTGCCAGCCGGTAATAACGGTGCCGCCCCTGGGACAGGCAGGAAATCAGACGGCTTTGCACCAGACGTGCCAGATGGGCACTGGCGGTGGAAGAGGCGACGCCCGCCACGGCACTGAGTTCTGTCGCCGTCCAGGCGCGCCCGTCCATTAAGGCACAGAGGATTTTGACCCGGGAAGTATCGGCCAGGGCCGCCGCAATGGCGACCATGGAAATCTCCAGCACATCCTCATTGTCGGTGGTTATCGTCTGTTTTTGCATCGTTACTCAGGCACCACGGCCCATTGTTCAGTGACGCGTTCGGCGGCACGGGGGTTGTCTGTGAGCAGAATCAACTGATTAGCATGGTCGCTGTACTGCGTCAGGATAGATATTCCGGCATCGGCCAGCGCTGCGGCGATTTCACCCAATTCACCCGGACGCGCCTGCTTCAGCTTGCGGATCAGCGGCTGGCAGACATTCTGTACCTGAAAACCTCCTGTCTCAAGTACCTCCCGCGCGCGATGACCGTCCTCTACCAGAAAATGAGCGTGGCTTTCATTGCCCACACTGAAAACACCGCCACCCTCCAGACCTATGCCGTTACGCCCCAGCAGACCCGCCATCGCGGCCAGTGCTCCGGGCGTATTGGGTAACAGGATATGGATATCAAACATGGTGTTGTCCTTTATTTTCTGAGGTGTATTCCCGCATCACCTGAGCAATACGGATGCGGTAAAACGAAAAGATGGACTCACGTCCTTCCTGCTGTGCCGCCTGATGAAAGACATTTTTCTTCCATGCCAGGACGGCATTTTCATCCTGCCACCAGGAGAGGGACAGCATTTTTCCTTCGTCAGCGAGGCTGCGAAAACGCTCAATGGCAATGAAACCTGGAATATCAGCCAGCAGAGGTTTCAGGTCAGTGGCCAGCTGCAGGTAACGTGGCTGTTGTTCAGGGTGTATTTCAGCTTCAAACAGTACAGCGATCATCGTTTCGCTCTCTTACGGGGTGAGCGATCACTTTACTGCGTTGAAAAAGGAACACTTCGGTGGGTAACGAAATATGGATGGACGTGACGCAGCGTTTTAGCCGCAGCGTATACTCGGGGAGTGTTCAGCAGGGGATGCGAATCATGGTTTTTTAACGTTTCTATGCCCTGAGTTTTTGTCTTTTTTACGCCAGAAGAGTGCATTGCTCACTTTTTCACCAATATAATAAATCCCTGGTGAAACCATCACACAGCAAGCGGCAATCAGTGAATAAATGTATCTGTTTTCTGATGTTGAGAAAAAATGGCGTCAATCACTGATGCATTAGAAAAAATTCAGCCAGCAACCCCGTTTTTATGAGAATGAGGTGGATATTGATTGAAATCCAAAAATTGGTGCAGACTGGAAAAGCGCCCCGTCAGAATGATGGTAGATTGATTTCGGAAGAAACTGAACGATTAATTTGAAGTAAATCCCAAGCCGTAGTTAGTTTTAATCGGGAGTTACAGCATACATTTTCCAATCTAAATGATATGCTCAACCACTATGGATATAACAGTTTATACAGGAGGTAATGTTATGTTTTTTGACTCTTTTATCGCAATTTTTTTTGGCTGCATGTTCGCAATTACGCTAAGTGAAGTAACGCGATTTTTTTTCAGGATAAAACGATGGGGTCATGCTCAAATGCTCGTGATCTCTCCGTTGCTATTAGCAATGCCAGTCTTGTTCTATGGAGTGATGGATTCCTATGATGGTACTTTGAGCGGACTGGGGAGTATTACCCCTTTAACAGGGGCCATCTATGGAACAGGAATGTTTCTGATTGGCTGGTTGTTCAGTGTTATTGCAAATATAGGGGACAAGAAAAGATTCTTTTGCTGCCTTTTCCTTTACCTGTCCACCGCAACATTTATGGTCTATCGCTCGCTAATGGTCGTCGCACGACCTGTTATTGGTTAAGCACTTCGCCCCACGGTAACAGGTGAGTGGATTTTATTTTTACCCAATTTACATCTGAGAACATGACAAAATCCCCACCTAATCCCGTCGTTTCTCTGAAGGCAAGAAAATCTGAATTACGCACATCAGCGACTTTAAGCACATTCTTACCGCTGTATACGTTCATACCATTTATGGCCGCAGCGGCTGACCCGCCTCAGCGCATCATGTCATAAGCCTCTCAATGGAAGTCTGGTAAATGATTCCTTATTTTTTATTAGCTTAGTGGTGGGCCTGGATGAAGAGGGAATATCCATTTCTAACACTCCTTTGAGTTCCATTCAATTATCACTGATGTAAGGTGTTTATAATGTTATGAAGAAGGGATGGTAAAATAACGTGGTAATTCCAACGCAAAACAGAAGTTTCACTACAGGATGAAATTCATTGGTAGTGGGTTTAATAATAATTCTGATCATGAAGCTCTGTTTTGTTATGGGAGGTAATTCTGTAAATTATATCGTTACAATGAAGTTATTTTAGCATTGTGAAATATAGTCTGGTATTAGTATAAATTCCATTTTAAAACCAATGTGATGAATGTCTTGTTTTTATTTTAGTTTTTTGGTCTGTTAGGTTTTAGCGTTATTAGAATAGATAAAAGCAGCGCTATCGCGGTGATAGCGCTGCGGGGAAAAGATTAAAGCTGTGCAATCCTCAGCAGATCGTCTTTGGCACCAGGTGCAACGGCCAGCACCGGGGCACCGCGCAGCAGGCGTTCGCCTTCGGTATTAAACGCATGGACCCAGCCACCGGCCTCAACCACCAGGCAGTAACCCGCCAGACAGTCCCAGGCGTGCATATAAGGTTCGTAATAGCCGACCAGACGCCCTGCGGCGACATAGGCCAGCATCATCGCCCCTGAACCGTTGCGGAAGAAGTTGCCGCCTGCGGCGGTGATCCCGGCGGCAATTTCCCCCACGCGCGCCGGGGTGACATAGCTGTTGGCACCAAAACCGGTAACGTGGTTCTGCATGGTGCGTGCCGGGTCAACCTGCAACGGTTTACCATTCAGCGTTGCGCCCTGGCCGCGTGCGGACACAAAGCACTCCTGCTGGCACGGTGCCATAATCACGCCAATCACCGGCTGCCCTTGGTGGATCACGGCAATCGATACGCACCAGTTCGGCATGCCGTTAACAAACGGGCTGGTGCCGTCTATCGGGTCCACCACCCAGGTGAAACCCGAGCTGCCTGCCTGCAAACCGAACTCTTCACCGAGAAAACCGTCATCCGGGAAGGCCTGAGCAATCTGCCCGTTGATCAGCAGCTCGACTTCACGGTCGGCAATCGACACCACGTCCTGCGCATCGCGCTTGGTTTCAATCACCAGCGTCTCGCGGCGATTAAAATAATCCAGCGCTTTGGCTCCGGCCTTGCGTGCTACCTGCTCCGCCAGTGCCAGTCGGCGGGAAATATCTTCACTCATGTTCAGTCCTTATTAATGGGGATCACTGGGCAATCAGCGCCAGTCCCTGAGGTTTGAAATCCACGAATACGCGGCTGCCCGGTGACAGCTGGCTTTCCATCTGCACATCGACAATAAACAGCGCACCCAGCGCCGTTTGCACTTCATATTCGATGTGGTCGCCCAGCCAGGTGCTGTGGGTGACTTCACCGTTCAGCGCGCCTGCCGATTCAGTGCGCAGCGTAATAAACTGCGGGCGCACCGCCAGCTGTGCAGCACCGGGGCGGGCGTGAGCGCCGGGGACGCGATACTCGTGGTTACCCAGCGCGATCACCGCCTCGCTGTTCTCCACCCTGCGGATATCGCAGGGCAGGATATTGGCCTCGCCCATAAAGTCGGCGATAAACACCGAAGCAGGGGATTGATACAGCTCCTGCGGCGCACCCTGCTGGGCAATATGCCCTTCTTTCATGACAATAATCTTATCGGAGACGGCCAGCGCCTCTTCCTGATCGTGAGTGACGTACACGGCGGTAAAGCCCAGCCGCTGTTGCAGATCGCGGATTTCAGTACGTACACGGCGGCGCAGACGTTCATCAAGGTTGGAGAGCGGCTCATCCAGTAACAGCACCTGCGGCTCCAGCACCAGCGCACGCGCGACGGCAATACGCTGCTGCTGCCCGCCGGACAGCTCCGCCGGGAGGCGCTGGCCCATACTCTCCAGGCCGACCAGCTTCAGCCCTTCGCGGGCGCGATCCTGCGCCTCTTTCTTCGATAACCCACCGGAGAGCAGGCCGTACATTACGTTATCCAGGGCGTTCATATGCGGGAACAGCGCGTAGGACTGAAACACCATCGCCACATCACGTTCGTTAGCGGGCAGATGGGTCACATCCTTACCGCCAATCAGAATACGCCCGGAGGTCGGGTGCTCCAGCCCCGCCAGCAGGCGCAGGGTGGTGGTTTTACCACAGCCGCTGGGGCCGAGCAGCGTCACCAGCGTGCCCGGTTCAACGGTCAGCGACAGGTTGGGCAGGGCGTTGAAATCGGCAAACTGTTTGGTGACGTTTTCAAACACCACCGAGCCGGAACGAATGGTCGTCATACGGCACTCTCCTGATGTAAGGCCGGTGGCGTGGCCACCGGAGCTGTAGCAATGCGGGTGGCGCGGCGCAGGCGGCGTTCACCGACCAGCAGCTGGAAGGTGAGGATCACCGCCAGCATCACCACAATAAGGACGGAGGAGTAAGCGATGGCGACGCCGTATTCTCCGTTTTCGACCAGGCCGACGATATATGAGGTGGCCATGTTGTACTGCGCGCTGACCAGGAAAATCACAGCGCTGATGGAGGTGATGGCACGCACAAAGGCGTAAACCAGTGCGGCGCTGATCGCCGGTTTCAGCAGCGGCAGGATCACTTTGCGCAGCGTGCGGAAACTGCTGGCACCTAATGTCAGCGACGCTTCATCCAGGCTGCGGTCCAGCTGGCTCATGGCGGCAATCCCGCCGCGTACGCCAACCGGCATATTGCGGAAGACAAAGCAGGCGACGAGGATCAGCGCCGTTCCGGTGATCTCCAGCGGCGGCAGGTTGTACGCCATGATATAGCTGACACCAATGACGGTGCCGGGAATGGCGAAACTGAGCATCAGCATAAATTCAAAGGTCGAACGCCCTGCAAATTTCTGCCGTACGATCAGCCAGGCGGTCAGCAGGCCGACAATGGCGGTCAGCGGTGCGGCAATCAGCGCAATTTCCATCGTGGTCCAGAATGAATTCCACGCCACGCCGGTCCACACCATCTGTCCCTCGTTCCAGTGGAAGCCGAACGCGCGGGCGTAGTGGGCCAGCGTCAGGCTGCTGTCCAGGCCCCACGACTGCACAAAGCCACCAATCAGGATCATGCCGTAGATCACCAGCGTGAACAGGCCCCACGGGATCACCAGTGCGTAAACGCCATAACGCAGGCCACGCGGCAGCCCGCAGTGCTGGCCGGAATCGCCTTTGCCGGTCACGGTGGCGAAGTTTTTACCCGACAGCCACAGACGCTGGAGGATAAAGGCGCTGAGCGTGAAGCACAGCAGGATAATTGCCAGTACCGCTGCCCGGCTCGGGTCGTTTTGCGCCCCGACCACCGAGAAGAAGATCTCGGTCGACAGCACGCCGTGGCTGCCACCCAGCACCATCGGGTTGCCGAAGTCCGCCATACTTTCGATAAAGCTGATCAGGAAGGCATTCGCCAGCCCCGGTGCCATCAGCGGCAGCGAGACGTAGCGGAAAGTGCGCCAGCGGTTAGCGCGCAGCGTTTGCGAGGCTTCTTCCAGCGACGGGCTGACGCCCTCGACCACGCCAATCAGCACCAGGAAGGCAATCGGCGTGAAAGAGAGCACCTGAGCGATCCAGATCCCGGTCAGGCCGTACAGCCAGCGACCTGGCTCAATGCCAAACACCGACGCGAGCAGTTCGGTGACCACGCCTGCACGACCAAACAGCAGCATCAACGCCAGGCCAATCACAAACGGTGGGGTGATGATTGGCAGCACGGTCAGCATGCGCAGCGCTTTTTTAAACGGCAGCGGCGTGCGTGTTGCCGCCAGTGCGAATGCCAGACCCAGCAGGGTGGAGCCGGATGCGGTCATCAGCGCCAGCCACAGGGTGCGCCATGCCGTACCGCAACCGCCGCTGCCGTTCAGGCAGCCGAGGCTCCAGATAGCCGGGTCCTGAATATTGGCGATCATGCCATCCGGTTTGAAGGAGCCGTCCACATCCTGTACGGAGGCGACAAACATACTGAGCACCGGGTACAGCACAAAGGTGGTCACCAGGGCGACCAGCAGCACAATCGCCGCCACCACGAAGGCATCGCCGCGCAGTACGCCACGCTCGGCCAGAGCAAAGGAGAACACAAGCAGGAAGGTGGTCAGCAGCAGGATCGCGCCAGCACCAAAAGCAGGCTGGCCGTCGCTGAGTGCGCCAAACAGTTGCTCACTCCACTGCCAGTTCCAGCCGGTGTAACCAATCGCATGGCCTTCAAACAACAGGAACAGGACGCCAGCAGTACTGGCCCCCATCAACAGCCAGGAGCGGCGGTTGCCCACGGGCAGCAAGCGCGCCAGGGCGCAGATCAGCAGCATTAACACGGCGATGGTCAGCCAGGGTCGCTGGAACTGAGCAATCTGCCACAGTGCCGGGGCTGTCTCGCGATCCTGCCAGAGTGTTGTCAGCCAGCCGAAGTCGAAAAATCCGGCTTCCAGGCTGTACCAGGGCAGCAGCAGTATGGCAAGTGCGCCCAGCACGAAAGCCCCGTCCAGGCGGCGGTTTTGAGCATTCATCATAACCTCGATCGTTTATGACCAGGCCTCCCGCACGGGCGGGAGGGGAAGGGCGGAGGAGTTACTGGGCGCTGGCGCCGATCTCTTTATCCCAGCGGCTGAGCAGGGCTTTGCGTTTCGCCGAGTCACCGTAGGTTTTAAAGTCGTAATCGATCAGTTTGATATTCTCGAAGCGGGGTGCGTATTCAGATATCGCCGCATTTTTATTTGACGGAAGCTGGAAGGATTTGGCGTCTTTCATATGGGACTGCGCATCAGCACTGAGCGCCCAGTCGTACCACACTTTTGCGGCGGCGAGGTTACGTGCGCCTTTCACAATTGACATCGATCCGATTTCATAGCCGGTGCCTTCGCACGGGGCGACGGCTTTCACCGGGAAGCCATCCACCTGCATCGCCACCGCATCATGCATAAACACAATGCCGATGGTGGTTTCACCGCGTGCCGCTGCCTTCACCGGGGCAGAGCCGGATTTGGTGTACTGGGAGATATTGGCGTTGAGTTTTTTCAGGTAATCGAAGGCTTTCTCTTCCCCCATGATCTGCACCAGTGTGGCGAGCGTGTTATAGGCGGTGCCCGAGGAGTTCGGGTTCGCCATCTGAATTTCACCCTTCCATGACGGGTCGAGCAGATCGGCCCAGCAGGCCGGGGCTTTCAGTTTTTTCTGTTCTACCAGTTTGGTGTTGTAACCCCAGCCCAGCGCCCCGGCATAGACGCCGACGGTGCGGAACTGCGCGCTCTCCGCCTGCTTACGCGCCCAGTCCTGCTGCTGGTCGAGCAGGGGGGATTTGTAGGCCTGGGTCAGCCCTTCGTCGGCGGCCTGCATATGCGGATCGCCTGTTCCCGCCCACCAGATATCGGTACGCGGGTTGCGGGCCTCGGTGCGGATACGGGCATAGGCTTCGCCCGCAGAGAGGCGCACCATACTGACTTTGATTTCCGGGTGTTGTTTCTCAAACAGGTTGGTCATTTGCTCACAAACAACCACATCAGCGGAACAGATCATATTCAGCTTTTCAGCGGCCTGAGCCGGAAGGGCTGAGAGCGCAGAGCCAGCAGCGATGACTGCCATCAGAGTGACGCGATGCATGGTGTTCTCCTTCGGTGTAGGGTAGGCGATACGTTGTCGCCAGGTTGTGTCGTGCATAAGTTTTTGCACGTGTGTGCAATTAATTAATGCACAAAAATTATGCTGTCAATTGCGCTGGTGCGCATTTCAGTTGCTGTGTCACAAAAATGAAACAATATCGTTACAAAAATAATTGCACAGGCGTGCAAAGTGCGACAGACTCATTCCCAACACAAAGCGGGCGGGTGTGATGATGGCGATGGAAAAGGCAGTGGTCAGTGCGAAAGATGTGGCAGAGATGGCGGGCGTGTCGCGTTCGGCGGTGTCGCGTACCTTCACGCCGGGGGCCAGCGTCTCTGCGGCCACGCGAAAAAGGGTGATGCAGGCGGCGGAAGAACTGGGCTATCACGTCAATCACCTCGCGCGCGGGCTGGTGCGTAACCGCAGCGGCCTCGTCTGCCTGATTGTCTCTGAACTGGCGACACCGTACCGCGCCAGCCTCGTGCGGCTGGTCACGCAGCATCTGCAGGAAGCCGGGAAAATTGCCATGCTGATCAACACCGATCGCTCGGATGACAGCGTGTCCCAGGCGCTGCAACAGGCGATCAACTATCGTGCTGATGCCTCTTTTGTGCTCTCCGGGATGCCGGAAAGCGCCATTGCGCGCCAGTGCCATAAGCACGGTCAGCGGCTGGTGCTGATTAACCGTAACGACGTGATGCCGGGATCGTTGAGTATCAATCTGGATAACGAAGATGCTGCCAGCCGGGTGGTAATGGCGTTTGCCCGCGCGGGTTGCCAGCATGTGGCTTTTGCTAACTCTCTGGCTGGAACGCCGAGCCTGATGGCACGTGAACGCGGCTTTCTTCAGGCGGCCGAAGCGGCCGGGCTAAAAGTCAGCGTGGAGCGCTTCGGCACCACCTCCTATGAGAGCGGGCAGATTCTGGCGCACCGTCTGCTGACCCGCCGCGACCGCCCCGACGCGGTATTCTGCGTCACCGATCTGCTGGCCTGCGGCTTTATGGATGAAGCGCGGCACCGATTTTCCCTGCGCATTCCGGAAGATCTCTGCGTGGCAGGTTACGATGATATTCCCCAGGCGGCATGGTCTTCGTATCACCTCACCACGTTCACCCAGCCGGTTGATCGCTTTGCCCGTGACGCTGTTGAGTGGCTGGTGAAGGAGGAGCAGCGCGAAGACAGCCAGCCTGCGGCACTGGACGAGGAGATGCCCGGCGAAACACGGATGTACCATGCTGATTTTATCTGGCGCGGGACGATACGGGGAGGGTGAGGTTTGCGCGATAGCGCGTAGTGCGTATAACCCGTCACTGAATCTGGTGTATACAGGGTTCATGTAATACATGGCATACGCCAGATAGAGTGAAATCAGGAGACGATGATGAAAGCAGTTGCGGTCAATAATCCGTTTAATCTGGACAGCGTTCAGCTCACCGAGGTGAAAGATCCTGGTCAACCCGGCAAAGGGGAAATCAGGGTCGCCATTAAAGCCAGCTCACTCAACTTCCATGACCTGATGGTGGCAACCGGCGCGATGCCGGTTGAGGAGGGTCGCATCCTGCTGTCTGACGGTGCCGGTGTCATTGAAGCTGTGGGTGAGGGCGTTACCGCGTTCCGCGTGGGGGATAGCGTGGTATCCACCTTCTTCCCTGCCTGGACGGCAGGCGAGGCGACTCCGGCGGTGGGGAGTTTTTCTCAAACGCCAGGCGATGGCATCGACGGCATGGCCAGTGAGTTTGTGGTGCGTGCAGAAAGCGCCTTTACCCATGCACCTGCGGGCTGGTCCCATCAGGAAGCGGCTACCATTACCACCTCCGGCCTGACCGCATGGCGGGCGCTGGTGGTCAACGGTCGCCTGAAGGCAGGTGAAACGGTGCTGGTTCAGGGCACGGGCGGCGTGTCGATTGCAGCGCTGCAACTGGCAAAAGCGATGGGCGCCAGAGTGATTGCCACCTCCTCTTCCGATGAAAAACTGGAGGCGGTGCGCAAACTGGGCGCCGATGACACCATCAACTACCGTACCACCCCGGAATGGGGCGATAAAGTGCTGGAACTGACCCACGGACTGGGCGTTGACCATATTGTTGAGGTGGGCGGCCCTGCGACGATTAACGAGTCTCTGAAGGCGGTGAAAGTCGGTGGACATATTGCCGTCATCGGCGTGCTGTCTGGTACTGAGGCTGCATTGTCTATCTTCAGCGTGCTGGCGAAACAGGTGCGTATTGAGGGGCTGATCGTTGGCAGCCGTCAGCATCAGATTGATTACGTGAAGGCGCTGGAACTGATGTCGCAGAAACCAGTGATCGACAAGGTCTTCAGCTATGACCGTTTAAGTGAGGCGTTTAAACACCTGCAAAGTGGCGCTCATTTCGGCAAGGTTTGCGTTAGCTGGTAGCTTTTTCCTGCAAAAGCAAAAAGCCCGCTCAGGGAAACCAGAGCGGGCTTTTGTGTTTAAAAAGGGATGTTATTTCAGTAATGCCTGTACAACGTTAGCGAAAGCATCAGCATAGGCATCTGGCGTTGCTGCTGAGATGCCGCCGTTGTTTATCTTATATTTTCCATCGACATAGAATGTGGGTGTGCTCTGAACACCAAAGGCAATCATTGCCGCCTGTTGTTTGGCAATCAGTCCTTTCACCATCAGACTGTTTCGTGACGACTCATACGTATTGGCATCAATGCCTGCTTTCGCAAAGATTGCTTTAATATCGTCAATACTATTCAGTTTTCTCCCCTGAGTGGCTTCAAATAACGGTACTTCAACGTCATGTGTTTTTCCCGTTAACATGGCAATCGCCCAGGCTTCGGTCAGTTCATTGCCCAGTTGCCCCATTGCGCTAACATGATATTTAGTCACGGATTCACCCGCAGGTATCACGCGATTAATAGCGTCGGTGACAGGGTAATCTTTAACGAACTTATAACAAGGACCACAATAGAATGAAAAGAACTCAACAACTTTCGGCTGTGAAACAACGGCATCTTTGAGCGTAATATACTCCTTGCCTTCCGTGGGAATCACTGCCGGTGGAGCGGCCATTGCTGGTTCTTTATCTGAATGTATTGAAGGCGTTGCCTGAGCCGTGAAGGATGAAGTTAGTGCCAGGACCAGGGCGAATGTGAGGGGGGTATTCATTCTCATTTTCTCGGTTTCTTCCGTGAATAAAAAATAGGGGCCGTACTTTAGCATGGAATTAGTTGGAAATAGTTAGCTGTATTTAATTTTATGTTTAAAGATGTTTGGAATTGTTCTTGGGTTTTTTTTGGCAAATTATTGGTTGTAATGTTGATGTTTGCGATATTTTTCACTATCAAGGGTTTCGATTACAGGAGTAAGAAAATGCTTCGCAAGTTAATGGGGGAGCTGTCAGGTTTTAATGTGACCTTTTGGTGTACAGATAATTTCAGTGCTTATGATGCGTTACCGAATGTAAAATACAGGTAAGCTCTACATGCATGAATTGAGCGTGAAAACCTGAATCTCGGCAACAGATTGAAACGACTGAACGGCAAGAGAGTGGCGTACTCAAAATCGAACAGAAAACATGACAGCATCATTGATGCGTTTATCGAGCGAGAACATTAGGTGCTGTAATGCTATTCACCATATTGAATACATGATCCACTTTTAGTGCGTATCGGCTACATAGAATAATTCCTTCATTAAGAATAATCCCGAATTGTGCTTTCTGGCTGAAACTCTGTTATTTGAGTTGTGCTAATTATATTCTTATTGAGTGTTTTTTTTCCTGACATTAACTCTATGGATGATAATCCACCATACGCAAGACACGATGCCTATTAACAAAAAAGGGAGCATGATGATATTGAGTCCATTCCATCCCAGATATTCCAAAGCGGCAGCGGCGGCTAGTGATGCCACCGATGAAAAGAAATAGCGTAGCGTTTCACTTGCTGTCTGGGCCTCCCGTCGTTTGTGTAAATCATCCCCATGAGACAGGAGAATAGAATTGGTGACGAAGCTGATATTCCATCCGACCCCGAGCAAGGTAAGTGCCCAGTAGTATGACAAAAGATAATGTGCGCAGTATACCCCTACCACAACCGCCAACAACGTCATCACGATCCCAATGACCATGCTGGTACTGGCACCAAGTTTGCGATAGATGAAGCCCGCGATTAAGGAGGGGGCATACATCCCTACTAAATGCCATTGCATAACAGCGGCACTGTCTGACATCGTCCAGCCAGCTTGCACAATGGCTAAGGGCGCAGCACTCATGAGCAACATCATAATGCTTGTAATCAATACGCCATTCACAGTTGCCGCCAGGTAAGTGGGCTGTTTAAGCGCTCTGAACGCACGAGTTGGAGCTACAAGGACTCGGTTTGACGTTGTGGGGAGAGCATCTGTTTTGTAGCAGACGCACAACAGGATAGCAGAGAGCAGCGTGAACAATCCGACGGACACATAGGCGCCAGCGTAGAATGAACCAGGCCACAGAGCTGCACTCCAGACAGCCAGAACCGGGCCAAAGAAAGCGGCAATGACGCCTCCGGCAAGAACAATAGACACCGCATGTTGTTTGGACTCGGGCGGCACCAGGTCACCGGCAGCCAGACGATAAAACTGAGCAGAGGCCTGGAAGGCACCAACCAGCAGACATCCCAGACAGAGGCCCCAGAAATTATGCATCCAGACGGATATTGTTGAGATTAAAGCGCCAATCAAACCGGAGATACAACCTGTGATGAGAGCAGTTCTTCGACCATAGGTCCGTATCAGCAAGCCCAGTAGTGGCATGGCCAGCGCCCCCCCCACCGTTAATAGAGCAAAGGGAACGGTGGCAAGTCCGGGATGAGAAGTCAATGATTGCCCTGCGAGGCTTGTGATGGTCAGATCCACCGAGATGCCCGCGGTGAAAAATACCTGGCACAATGCCAGCACCCAAACGTCCTTCGGAAGATATTTCATTGCCCCTCCAGCCGAGAGGCCGCATTAAGAGTTGCCTCAAGGCGTCGCATCTGTTTTTGATGAGCGCGTTGAGTTAACCGGGCAAGCCGGGTCGGAACCGCCACTTCATTAAATATATAGGGCGGGGCCGGGTCATACTCGATCCCAAGTTGGACGTCCTGTGCGGTTTCTGACCCAAAGAGAGCTTCCAGAACGTGCAGGGCGAAGTCGATACCGGCGGATACACCTGCGCCAGTGATACGGTCACGGTCGCACACGACACGCTCCCGGACGGGGATGGCGCCCAGCAACGCCAGTTGTGCTAAAGACATCCAGTGGCTGGTTGCATGGTAACCCTTGAGCAATCCTGCGGCCCCCAGGACCAAAGAACCAGTGCAAACCGATGTGACGAGAGAGGCATGGATTGCTTGTTCCCTGATGAAGGTGAGTGTTTCGTCATCTTCCATCAGCTCGATTTGGCCGAAACCGCCGGGAATACAGATCACATCCAGCGGCGGTGTTGTGTGAAAAGTGCGAGTTGGGTTGATGGACCATCCCGATCCCGTAACGACCGGCTGGAGTGTTTTCCAGATCAAATGGACATCGCAGCGCCTACTGGCTGCGAAGACTTCTGCAGGTCCTGTGAGGTCCAACTGAGTGACCTCAGGAAATAATAACATGCCGATTTGTCGGTTTTCCGTCGTCATGGATAGCTCCTGTCAAATGAGTCTGCCCGTATAGAGATGCGTGGATAGATCGAAGAGGACCTGCCCATCTTGCTGATGCTTGTCGAAAATGTTTCTGGCCTGTTGAATGAAACGCTCATATTCAGGAGTGGCTGAAGGTGGGGCATAGGAAAGTGACAGCAGATTGCCAATCATTTCATTTTCAGTGACAGGGATGATATTAGCGGACTGGTGATAGTCGTATTTCCCTTGAAAGAACGCTTGTACTCGATCATTAAGGTTAGACCAGTGATTTTTCATAGATCTGTAAGCCGGGGCAAAGTCATTCAGTAATGCCCTATAGTCGCGCATGAAAGCAGTATCCGAGAAGTTACGAGAGTTCCAGACGATTGCAGTTATACATGCGCGAGTTCCAACACGTTGGAACTCGGTTCGCGTTACCTGAGGATCAACCCAATGAAATGCCTGGGCTATTGTAATCAGGTCTGCAGAATGCTCAGAAATCCCGGAATTTTCGGCTGTGCCATTCACTACGGTAAACGTGGCTGAGGCATTCGCTTTTACCAACTCGGTGCGCATGGCTGCATTTGGCTCGACTGCGGTGACGCTATACCCGCTCTGCTGTAATCCGAGTGAAAATATACCGGTACCAGCGGCGATATCGACCGCAAAAGCCGGAGTTGGTACCAATGAATGCAGTTTGTGGAATATTTCATTTGGATAGGATGGACGATAAGCCGCATAAGCGTTTGCTACATCTGAGAAGAGTAATGTTGTATCCATTTTTTGCTCCTGTACCTCAAGAAAGTTCAACATCATCAAATAGATGAAGGTGTAATAGCTTGTGGATTACGTCTGTTTTAAATAATGATGTAACCCCTAGAGGGGCATCGGAAAGCTCAGGAATACAGAATAAAGCGGTGGCGGCTTCAATGAGATATAGCGAATCGAAAAGGATGTTTTCGCCAGCTCCCAGAGATCCTGTTAAGTGCTGCGGCAGCGTCTTACCATATCGGCGGCCGAGCAACTGGAAGCAAGGAATATCCGGACGTTCGGGTTTTTCTATCACGGTGAGTAGAACAGGTTGGTCACTATGGCCGCTTTCTCTGGGATTCCTTAGAGTGATATGTCCAAGACGAATATATAAATCCGCTGAATTCCGGGCAACTTCACTAAACCAGTTGCTGGTGGCGTGCAACAATTCTCTTGGGAAGGGTGAATTTATCATACTGAGGTCAATCGTCGGATTAGCGGTGAGAGCAATCACCGAACGAAGAAAGTCGGTTTTTAACGAATACGATTGTGTTTTTAGCGCTTCGGTAAGAGATGATGGAAGATACATGTCATGCGCACTTCCTTGTCCGAGAACGCCATACCAATCGATAGCGAAAAGAGCAAAACGGAAATCTTCTTCCGTCATTGGGTGGGTGATAATAGGGTTTTCATCGGCTTCGAGCCTTGCTTTGATTTCTTCGTTTGACCAGTAACTCTGTATGGTATCGAATTCAATTTCAGCCTCCGGTGACAACCACCTGGCGATCTCCTCCCTTTTCTTGTTATAAGCTGAATCCATTTCCGGACGAATGAACAGGGCTAAACGGAAACGTTGTCCACCTGTGATAATTCGAAGCTTAACCTTACGACCTGTTAAGAACTCGATGGCTTTAAAGGTGGCAATAAGCCTGGCTATCGCCAAAATCTCAGCGATATCCGCGTTAGCACCCAATGTCCTAAGCTGTCCTGCGTCACGTTTGGCCTGTCCCCAGCCAAGTTCAAATACTAAGGTCTTATCACTGGATAACGATGCCATTAGTTTGCAATGTAAAGTTGCAGTGTCCAGGCTGCCACTGTTAGAAATAAAATGTGCATTACGAAAGAGCTCTGTAACTAAGGCGGCATGTCGTCCGCCAGCAGATTTCACATCTTTATAAATATGCGAACCAGATAATGCATCCAGACTGCGAGTAGCCGCCTTCGAAAACCGTTTGGCTGCGGTCAAGATTTGACTTTGGAGACGCTGACGGAACAATCCAGCCACGTCGTTGGATAAATTATAGATATCCATCTCCCTGACAGGATTAAGCCGCTGTGTTGTTTGCAATTTTCTCCATAAGATAGGAGCGCTAGGCATCAGTATAACTCCCTGATAAAAGTTGATAGATGTTCTCGACATTCTCAGGCACATAACAAAAAGGTTGTTCTGAGTCGATCATTTTTCTAATGGTATAAGGAACGTTGTTGTTGGTTGGGTATGTACTTGATGTGGTTTCTAGTAGGATCGGTATTTCTTTTGCCGCTTCTCTTTCGATTCGATACTCACAGGTTATTTTTGCCCCGGATCTTGTCGCGATGATTCCACCAACGGAGTGTTGTGATGTCATTGTAGGAAATTTAGAGTTCGTGGGGCGAATTTGAATCTCATCAGGCTTTCCATGGATAGTTAGCTTTATTCCATGGGGCTGTAATTTATTCCATATGTCAATATTATGGTCTGTAAGTGATATGGCCATGTATTTCAGAGCCGCATCCCAAGCTTCAAGGATGAGTGATGCCATTAATTCACGATTAGATGTTTTTAGAGAAGTGGGACTCTGGATAGCTTCATACAGATCCGACATAAATTTGACGAAGATATTCTGAGCCAAGTCGCTTCGGCCGATGATTCGATTGCCCAGATCGTCACTTTTATAAAAAACACTACTTGCGATGGATAAAAATACATAACGTAATTTAGAACCAAGGGGTGCCTGAGCTTCGATAGAATGAAAGCTTCTATATAGGGAGTTGGGGTTAAATAGATGTCTGGTTTGTTTTACGAGTCTGTGATACGTGTTGAAATATATTTCATCACGAATACTGGATTGAATTACCCCTAGCTTTTTAGCAACAGCATCTTCGTAGTTTATTACGCTTACATACTTGTCTATACCGATTTTTTCGGTCCAAAAACGAAGGGTTTTTTGATAGTCAGATATTATATTTCCTGGCGTTCCACAGGCGCGTTGATATTTGAACCCATCAGAGAAAACGCTAATGTTAATATCATAATCATGAACCCAGGACAGTAGCTTGGCGAGTTCCGCACATCGAATAATAGAGTGGATATCACCAATGTCAGGAAGCCTCCCCCTGTTTTTAATTGGAGAAACAGGTTTTCGAGAAAATAGAGGTATTCCGAGGAGTAGCGGTTGGCGGTTTTTGTTTAATTTTTTTATTTTATGGAATACTTCTTCTCTTCCAGTATTCCTTGCAATGACCTTTACCAGTTTGGGGTCGAAGAGAATCTCTGTTGCGATCTCTGCTGGGCCCGCATTTCTCATATCATACAGTGAGGCATTACGGTTGGCCCTAACGGCCGCGGCAGTGAGACGATGTGCGATGTTTTGTTCCATCGAATTTATCAATGCTGGAACTATTTTTTCGAATACAAAACCTGTGGGGATTTTCAGTGATTTTTTTCTAAATTCACTTTCGGTATAAAGTGAGTTTTTATTTTTATTGGAAGTCGTGAGAGCGCGATGGCCATTAGTAATGGGTGTTGTATTTTCTGATAAACTAAAATCTATCGCTTCCAAGATAACACTCCCTTAAGCTTGTAGATGGATGAATCAGGAAAATTTATTTTATTCCATTTGGTGATTTTTATTTATTAGTGTTGGTGATAAATCAGGTCAGAAATATGTTTAAATTTATTCATTTCACATTAACAACTTATGCATAAAAAATAACTCTGATGCACACTATGATCAATGACAAAATTCAGGGTTTTTCTGCCATGGCTCGTAAGATAGGCGTTATGATTTTTGATGAATTTCAATTGCTTGACATGGCTGGTCCTGTCTCGGCTTTAGAGATTTCCAATATGATTGTTCCTGGCAGCTATGAGGTTAGGGTAATTTCACAACCAGAAACTGAAGGATTAGTGAAGAGTTCATGCGGTCTTGCGGTGGCCGCAGTTTCATGGTTACCCATGGATTATGACACACTGGTTGTCGTGGGGGGGCAGGGAGCCACTGATATTTCAGAGCGAGCATCAGTTATCGACTATATTCGACGAGCCTCCAGGAAGGTACGTCGCCTGGCTAGTGTCTGTTCCGGTGCATTTATTCTGGCCAGCGCTGGCGTGTTGAATGGGCGGCGGGCTACCACACACTGGAATCGGGCGCTGGAGTTGGCCAGAAGCTACCCCAAAGTGAGAGTGGAGCCCGATCTTATTTATATTTGTGACGGGAATATATGGACATCCGCGGGGATCACTGCGGGGATAGATTTAACACTTTCCCTTATTGCAGAGGATCTGGGACGCGCTGTTGCCATACAGGTCGCTCAACAGCTTGTTGTCTATTTCCGGCGTCCTGGGGGATATTCGCAAAAATCCAGTTTGCTGGCTGTCGACCCATATGGTGGACCTTTTGCAGAGTTGCTGGGGTGGGTTCGGGAGCATATTTCTGAGGTGATCACTGTGGATATCTTGGCTTGTCGGGTTGCCATGAGTCCTCGAAACTTTTCAAGAGCGTTCCGGAAGAAAATGGGTGTTACGCCAGCGAAAGCAATTGAGCAGGTGCGTTTAGACGTTGCCCGGGAACGTGTGCAGCAAACTCGTGACAGTTTCGAACAGATAGCTGTTAACGTGGGTTTCAAATCGGCTGATAGAATGCGTGATGCATTTTTGCGGACATTTCACGAGGCTCCTCAGAGAGTTCGGAATAATGCGAATATTCACAGGGGCGCATGAACAAATACAGTGTCAACAGGGCGGCAAGGTAGGTGAGTTCATGGCCCTAATTATCACCTTCAATGCGTTCAAGCAGTTCCGGCAGACGACAGAATTGTCCACGGGAACAGGGCCACTCCACACTGCTGTGTATCAACGTTCAATGCCGTCAGGCAATACGCGCAAACCCAGCGTCCAGATCCGCAATCAACTCTTCAACATTTTCCAGACCAATATGTATCCGCACCAGAGTACCGGTGAAAGCGATCTTACCCGCCGGGCGGATATCATTGAACTCTTCAGGCTGACTAGCCAGAATTAAGGATTCAAAGCCGCCCCATGAGTAGGCCATGTGGAATAACGATAAGTTATCCAGAAAACTTGCCAGGTCCTCATCGGTGAGACGTTTTTTCAGCACGAAGGAGAATAAACCCGAGCACCCGAGAAAATCGCGTACAAAATATTCATGCCCGGGGCACTGTGGTAAGGCAGGGTGATTCACTTGTGCCACTTCCGAACGCGCCTCAAGCCAATGGGCAATCGCGATGCTGCTGATCTCGTGTTGTTTCAGCCTGACCGCCAGCGTCCTTAATCCACGCGACGCCATATAAGCCGTATCGGCATCCAGCATTTGCCCCATCAGGTAGGCGCTTTCACGCAACCGATCCCAACAACGGGCATTCGCCACTGCGGTCCCGAGCATCGCGTCCGAATGACCGATGATGTATTTGGTTCCTGACTGAATCGAGATATCAACACCATAGTCCAGAGCGCGGAACAATACGCCCGCCGCCCAGGTATTATCGATCATAATGATGATTTCAGGATTAACGGCGCGAATGGCTTTTACCAATCCGGGTACATCCTGTACCTCCATCGTGACGGAACTTGGGGACTCCAGAAACACCACTCGTGTCGTTGGCTTGATTAAATCGACAATCCCGGCACCAATAAGCGGATCGTAATAGGTCGTTGATACGCCAAATTGACTCAGTACTTTATTGCAAAAATCTTGCGTCGGTGCGTATGCTGCACCGGTCATGAGGATGTGATCCCCGGTAGCAACGAAAGCGAGGATCGCGTTTGACACTGCCGCAGCGCCGCACGGATAAAGCGAGCAACCCACGCCACCTTCAAGGTCCGCCATTGCCTGCTGGAAAGAAAAATGCGTCAATGTGCCGTAGCGCCCATAGAACAATTCGCCATTCGCCCGGTTTGCCGTAGCAAATTGCTTATCTTTCACGCTATCGAACACCAGTGAAGAAGCCCGCTGGATCACAGCGTTTACCGAACCCTGGGTATAACGTTTTTCACGGCCAGCGGTGACTAATTGTGTTTCGAGTTTCATCGTGTTTCCCTTTCATTCGATTAGGCACGTTGCCATACCGTTCATACAGATTGTGCTTTCGCGGTATTCACTTTGGCCCGATACAGTAAAACTATTATTGCGGCAGCCAACAGAACATAGGCCACAATCATCGACGACCATTGCGGGCTCCAGGTTGCGATAACCCACCAGGAAACCAGCGAGGAGAATGACATCTGTATTGCTGCCAGGAGCGCGGAAGCGCGTCCTGCCATTTGGGTAAATGGTGTAAGTGCAACAGCGGCTCCGGTACCAATCAGTACAGCAAACCCCATACTGCCTATCGTCGCGGCTGCGATATAAGCCCAAACCGAAATACCCATCACATAGACTGTGATCATAAATCCGATCCCAGCGAGTAACAGTAATAGGGCACCGCCAAGCAAGAGAACGTTCTCTTTTACTCGTCCTAAGAGCCTGGCTGTCAGCAGACTGCCGACGGTGATCGCCAGGGCGTTAATGGCAAAATAGTAACCGAAACGATCAACAGGAATATGCAGCGTTTCAATTAAAACGGCGGGAGAGCTGGAAAAGAAAATTAACTGTGTGGCAAAGCCAAAAGTACCGCAAAAACATCCCAGCTGAAATTGAGAATGGCGCAGGACATCCAGATAGCCAGTCATTGCAGATACTGCAGGCGCAGAGGTATCACTTCCTGTTGTCCCTTCAGGTAGGGGGCGCCAACTGGCCAGAACCCCACACACAAGTGCGAAAATTCCGAGGAGATAGAAACTGGATTTCCAACCGTAGTGAACGATCAGCGCCCCTCCAACAATGGGGGCCAGCACAGGAACCAGGCTGATCATGCCATTCAGAATACTGAAAACTTTGCCGACCATTGCTCCATGAAAGCGCAGAGGGACGCTGGCAAAAACCGCAACCGCCATCGCTCCCGCACCGCATCCTTGCATCAGCCTCAGCAAGATAAGCAGTGAAATACTGTCAGCGAAATAAACGCCCAGTGCCCCCAAAGCATAAATGCTACAGCCACACAGCAGAACCCGCTGCGATCCCCACCGGTCGACCACCGGCCCAAAAAATAGCTGACTGAGACTTAAGCACAACACAAACCCACTGATCAGCCACTGCGTCATGCCGGCATCACTACCGAGTTCGAGGGCTGCCATCGGTACACCGGGCAGGAAGATATCCAGTCCTAATGGCGCGGCAATGACCAGCGGAAACAGGCAAAGGATGTGTGCTAAAACGTTTTTTTGATGTGTCATAAATGGGCATATTCCTCGGGAACAGAAAGCGTTTTTGCTTTGGCAAAACGGCGACGAATGAGCGGATTCAGCTGGTAATAACCATGGCAGATGGATTGGTAAATAGCTGAAGTGAGGGTCGCGCCCACTTCGTGTTTGCTGAAGTCCGACACGCGTTCCTCAGCGGCGATCTCGCCCCTCATTCCGGCAACAAACTCAAAAAAAGCTTTCGCTTTCGATTTGCCTTTTAAACCTTTTCGCCCACCTTCCATTGCAATCAGATCATCAATGTTAACGATCTCAATGTGTTTACCGCCCAACATCTTGTGGTTGCGGAAAATATAGATCTCAAGGTGCTCTTTTGTACCTATCTGGTGCGTATTATCTTCCCTGAAGACGCCGGGTTCATCGGATTTATAAGAATGAAAGTGAATAGACTGGAACGGTCCCTGCTGAAAGATATGAGATTCATGAGAAACACGGCCATTGCCTTTATAAAGATCTCGCCCAGCCGCAGTGACCCAGTTGCGCTGAGAATAGCCATTGTGGCACAGATTGATGGATGCCAGCGTGAGCGTTCTGTCACCCTGCTTAAAACGAATGCTGCTACTACAATCCACCTCACCGAAGTTATCAAATAAGAGACTCAACTGTTTTTCATCATAAAAGTTACTTTCATCGAACTCGTGACTTCCAAATAAAGACCGGTAATCATCCAGGGTGAATTGACTGAGAATGTCATTCGGTCTTATCGCCGTTGAGAATACCTCGATATTATCAAACGTTTTTCCCTCCCCAAACCCGGACTCCAGCACGAAAGGAACGATATCAAAGTAGTGATAGCCGCTGTGGGAGCATTTACCGTAGCCCTGGTTATAAGGGTGATAATGCTGCTCTGCTATTTCTGTCGGCATGCGCCACTGGCCATCAGAATGGAAGCTTTGTACATTCGTAACAGGGCAGTGTGTCATGATAAAACATTCAGAAATGCGTTTTTTAATAAAATTGAAAGAAGTCTGATAGCGACGTTGCGCCATCAACGAGAAAACCAGTAACGGATTAGCTCGCTTTTTTTTCTGATAAAGCGCATTGAGTGAATGATAGTCTTCGACAATTTTTAACGATTTAGAAATTGAAGTGGAGATACCTTCATAGGTTGAGATGGGTTTATCCATGAGTATGGATAAACCCGCTTCCAACGCCCATGTCGCATATTGCAGATGCGCTAACGGTTCGGTGGCGATAATCACGCCATTAATTCCGTATTGTGCAACAATATGATTGAGTGTTTGTTCAACCTCAGTACTGAGTGTCTGCTCACTATTATCAATATCATTGATGAAGAACAGGGCTGGCTGAAGTGCTTTGCCAGAAAGATAGGATTCAATCTCTCTTCTTGAAGAAATAAAATCAATAGCCGCGCATAAATTTAATGTTGGGTCATCGATGGCATCAGCTGCGAGCGGATAGTATATTCTTTTAGCATGTGGGCCAAAGCCTATCAGCAGAAGATTAACTACTTTATTACTGGTTAACATATGTTATCACTTACGGCATTCATGCCTGTTTGTTTTTTCAGCCAGCTTTTTTTTCGAGAAGAACATCACCGATAAAAAGTGCATCCATTCCAATCGCTTTTTTAAAGCAGTTGATTGCATCCATCGGACTTTCCACGATGGGCATTCCTGCCAGATTAAAACTGGTATTTAGCACAATCGGAACGCCGGTTAGCTTACCTAATTCCTTAATCAGGTTATAAAATTTAGTATTCGAATCAGCAGAAACAGTCTGTAATCTGGCAGTACCGTCAACATGAATACAGGCAGGCATATCCATCCTGGCCTGAGGCTTTACCGGCGCAACTTTCATCATATAAGGCACGGGTGACAGCATCTCAAAATAGGTGTCAGCCGCTTCCTCTAATACCACGGGGGCATAGGGCCTGAACCACTCGCGCAATTTGATCTGACTATTCAGGATTTCTTTCGTCCAGCTATTGGACGGTGAGGCCAGGATGCTGCGGTTGCCCAAGGCTCTTGGGCCGTATTCGCTGCGATCCTGAAACCAGCCAATAACCTTTCCATTTGCAATCATTCTCGCCGCCTGTTTTTCAGGATCGTTAATCTGCTGAATGCTAAACTCCTTTTCACAGGTCAAAATGCTACCCATTATTTCATCGTGGGAATAAATTGGCCCCAGATAGGGTGAGGAATGGAACTTCGGCACCAGGCGATCCCTCTGCCAGAAATAGTGGGCTGCTGCGCCAAGTGCCAATCCGGCGTCTCCGGGAGAAGGCGGAACGTAAACGGTGATACCCAACGCTTTTTCCAGCTTATGATTCATCACGGAATTCATCGCCACGCCGCCAGTGACGCAGAGCGTATTCACCTGGTATTTATCAATTAAGCCTTTCACCCGATGGATAATTGATTTTTCTAACTGATCCTGTGCCCAGGCCGCAAGGTGCATATCGAAAGGACGAATCACCTCAGAACTCAATCGCCGATCAGGGATCTCTACCCCTTGCTTTCTGAACCAGCCCTGGATGTCCTTGGTACAATCATCGCTATAGCTCTCATCTTTGAGGGCTGATACCACCCCGCAGGATTTTTCGCTAAAAGCGGAACAATGTTCAAACACGGTGGGGTCTCCAAATGAAGCCAGCCCCATTGTTTTTCCTGACTCACGGTAACTGTTGAACCCAAGGTAACAGGTGACATCACCATAAAATCGACCATATCCCTGATCGCATGGCTGCGTATTATCCTGAGCAACCAACCGCATATCACCATGTTCATACAGGTAATAACTAATTTGTTCCGCTGCGTTATTTTCCAATACTGCCGGATCGGTTCTTTCACCGATAATATTGCCAGTATGGTCTGCAACGACAACCAGTGCCCGCTGGCAGTCAGTCTGGCTTATAGCACTCAGCGCGTGTGCTGCATGGTGGGACTGTACGATATGGAGGTTTTCAAAACCTGGAAAGAGTGCGTCAATTTCTTGTTTGAGTTTATCATCTAGCTCGCCAGAAGAGGTCATCGGTTGGCCGAAACTGACGACGGAAATCGCTGTAATATCATTCAGAGTAAGCTTGTTTTTTTCCAACACCTCTTTCACCGCACAGCTAACGTGGCCATCATATTTTTTCTTTGAAACACGCTCTTCAGCTATGGCGGTTATAATATTATCTCTTGTCGCCAATACGACGTTACCATCATAAGTTACCGTACCATCGGCTAACATAGGAATGTTAACTGCTAATATTATCTCTTGCATAGAAGTTCCTTTGCCTATTATTTTTTTAACCATAATAAGAACATAAGAGGAATGGGTGGTGTTTCATTGTTGAAACACCACCATCCATTTTCATCCAGTTCAAGTTGAGAGAATGCCTTGTAGAAACTCATGTTGAATTCTTTAAATTCGATGATTCTCATGTTTTGTGTGATTAAGCTTGTTATAATTTCAGAGAGGGAATGAAACCAGACGTATTGCTCCTGGTTCTCTATCTGATTGTCACTATTTGCATAAGAATATTTATAATTGGCTTTGACAGGCTCCCCCTCCCGCATATCGGCGCTAAGATTATCTATGTTGAGGGCCGTATTATCCTGGTGCGGATTGCTGAACATGCGGGCAATAGGGTGCTCATCAATAATCAGGAAATCACCGCCTGGTTTGAGATGTGTGGCAATAGTTTTCGCCCAACGATCAAGGTGTTCAAGCCAGACAAGAATGCCATATGATGTGAATACTATATCGAATGTCCCTGGCTCCAAATAGGTGAGGTCATAAACACTGGAGCAGTGGAAGGTAGTCCTCAGTCCAAAACGTTGTTTGATGGTATTGGCGGCGTCAATTGCTGCAGAAGAATAATCGATGGCAGTAACTTCAGCTCCCATCATTTCCAGCGCAAAGCTGTCTAACCCAATATGACACTGAAGATGAAGAATACGCTTTCCGGTTACATTGCCGAGTGCAGCAAGTTCAACGGTTTTTAGTTTATATTCATTAGGGTTATAATTAGCGAGATCATAATCAGATATACCTGAGTGAATACGTGCCAACTCATCCCAGAACAAGATGTTCTTTTCTTCGTAATTAGTCGCCAAGCTGAAAATCTCCTTTATTTTATAAAAAGAGTATTTTGAAACTATAGGTTAATTCATGTCAAAAAATTAACGCACAAAGTACTTACTGTCAATTTAAATTATTAAATTTTCTTAAGTGAGTATTATTCATATTTTTTAGCATAATTCTGTAGGTATTAATTACAGAAACAAATTTTTTTCATTACGCCAATTTCAGTCACAACCCTTACTCGAATTCGAGTGAAGGCGTCATTCTATTGCACAAGCATATAATAAACTCAGTAAAGTAAATAAAGCGCCGGTAAATTATTTTTACCTGAAAAAAGAGAGGGCTTCGCGCGATCAGCGTGGCGCATAATGGTTATACTGGATTCTGTTCCTTTCGGATCGCCTACGATTTGGCCGTGCTATTCAGACGGTCCTGATCTAAATGGCCGGCTTATAAATAGACCAAAAAAAATGTCGTGCAGCCCTGAACCCATTCTGACAGGGAGGCAGGATTAAATCGGTTCAACGCGGTGACATTGCCATTGACCATGCTGTACCCAAGCTGGATCGCTTAACAGGGAGCGGCCCACAGCGATGAGAAAACACTCTGCGCGCGCCATGCTTGCAGGAGCTGATTCTTTTTGTCAGAGATTCAATAACCCCAAAACACAAAAAGCCCGCTCAGGTTTCCCTGAGCGGGCTTCTTTAAATTTGGCTCCTCTGACTGGACTCGAACCAGTGACATACGGATTAACAGTCCGCCGTTCTACCGACTGAACTACAGAGGAATCGTGTGAACGGGGCGCATGTTAACGGCGTGTCTGCTAAATGTCAAAGGCCTATTCTACTCAATCGGTGCGTTTGCTGGCAAAAGCAGCGTTCTGATGCTTTTTTATCATTATCGGACAATCTCCATTCTCTGCGCCAGATCTCACTTTGTTGCGATTAGCTGGCCGATGTTAGAGGTGTGTCAAATTTTTGTTATTTGCTGATTTTAAAACATGCGTTTCGATGCTTTCATAGTGAAAGTTTCAATTGACGTTATTTTGAAACAAAAAAACTGCTCTGCGGTAACGCAGGTGGGGATGAAGGAAAAAGAAACAGTGGGTCGTATGTAATGTGTTGTTGTTAAGAGTAAAAGTAGGTTCCGATACACAGTAATAAGAAAGATAGTTTTACCCGAGATAGTCACCCCCTACACTTTAATAAAGCCGTCGGTGAGGTTGGTTGAATGTAAAAGAAATTTTTCATTCGCAGAATCTTAAACCTTCGCATGCTAACGATAATAAGGGCTTGGACATGAACGTGAAAAAAACAATTTTAGCGTCACTGTTAGTCTGCATGTTACCGGTCTCCAGCTTTGCCAAAGACCTGCAGGTTGGCGTCTCTATGGCACTGTTTGATGACAACTTTTTAACGATTGTTCGTAACTCCATTACTAATGAGATGAAAACGGAAAACGTTAAAGGCCAGATTGAAGATGCCAAAGGCGACGTCGCACAGCAGCTGCAACAGGTTCAAAACTTTATTGGCCAGGGCGTAGACGCCATCATCGTTAACCCGGTAGATACCAACGCGGTGAAACCGATTGTCGACCTGACGACCAAAGCGGGCATTCCGCTGGTGTTTGTTAACCGTAAACCGGCGACCACGCTGACAGGCAAAATGGCGTTCGTGGGTTCTGACTCCGAACTGGCTGGCCGCTTGCAGATGGAAGCACTGGCAAAACGCATGGATTACAAAGGTAACGTCGCCATCCTGCTGGGTGACCTGGCAAACGAAGCAACGCGTGAGCGCACCAAAGGCGTGAAAGCGATTGTGGCGAAATACCCTGGCCTGAAAGTGGTTCAGGAACAAACCGCGAAGTTTACCCGTAACGATGCTGTTGACGTCACCAGTAACTGGCTGACCGCCGGTGATGACATCCAGGCCATCGCCTCTAATAACGATGAAATGGCCATCGGTGCCCTTCAGGCGTTAGGTAAGAACGAGCAGAAAATCCTGGTGGCTGGCGTTGATGGTACCCCGGATGCATTGCAGATGATCAAAAACGGCAAGATGGTTGCCAGCGTATTCCAGGATGCCAAAGGACAGGGTGCAGGCGCAGTTCAGACCGCAGTGAAACTGGTGAAAGGTGAGCAGGTTCAGAAGATTGTGGATATCCCGTTCCAGCTGATCACCAAAGATAACTATGAAAACTTCACCAGCAAGAATCTGAAATAACTTTCGCTGAACTCGTAGTACGGAGGTAGTTAAATGACCGCATATGCGCTTGAAGCCGAAGGCATCAGCAAATTTTTCCCGGGTGTGAAGGCGTTAAGTAACGTCTCATTCCGTATCAAGCCGGGAACGGTGCATGCTCTGATGGGTGAGAATGGTGCGGGTAAATCCACTTTAATGAAGTGCCTCATCGGGATTTATCGTCCCGATGAGGGGCAGATCCGTATTAAAGGGCAACCTGTGCAATTTACCGACACGCTGGATGCGCTGCGTTCGGGAATTTCCATGATTCACCAGGAGCTTAATCTGGTACCGCATATGACGGTCGCCGAGAATATCTGGCTGGGTCGCGAGCCGATGAAATTCGGCTTCGTTGACCACGGTAAGCTCAACCGTTTGACCAAAGATTTGCTGGTTAAGCTGAATATTCGTCTGCGTCCCGATCAGATGGTGGGCGATCTCAGTATTGCCTCCCAGCAGATGGTGGAGATCGCCAAAGCGGTTTCCTGGAACTCCGACATCGTGATTATGGATGAACCGACCTCGGCACTGACGGAAACCGAAGTGGCGCATCTGTTCACCATCATTCGCGACCTGCGTGAGCAGGGCAAAGCCATCATCTATATCAGCCATAAAATGGATGAAATTTTTGCCATTACCGATGAAGTCAGTGTATTCCGTGACGGCACCTGGGTGGCGAGCAATGAAACGTCGAGCTACACGCGCCAGTCGCTGATCACCCAGATGGTAGGGCGTGAGCTGACCCAGCTGTTCCCAAAAACAGACAGCAATATTGGCGAAGATGTTCTGACGGTACGCAGCCTGACGCGTAAGGATGTGTTCCACGATGTGAGCTTTAGCGTACGTCGTGGGGAGATCCTTGGGGTGGCGGGTCTGGTGGGTGCCGGACGCAGTGAGGTGATGGAAAGTCTGTTTGGTATGACATCCATCGACAGCGGAGAGATCCTGATTGATGGCGTGCCAACCACGATTGATTCGCCGGCCAGTGCAATTGATAAAGGGCTGGCGTTCCTGACCGAAGACCGTAAAAAGTCAGGCCTGTTCCTGGTGCTGTCGGTGATGGAAAACATGAGTATCGTCAAAATGACTGACTACAGCGCCAAAGGCGGCTTTGTCAATCATGCCAATATGGCGAAAGACTGTCTGGAACAGATCAAGCGTCTGAATATCAAGACGCCAACGATGGACCAGATCATTAACAACCTGAGTGGCGGTAATCAGCAGAAGGTATTGATTGCCCGCTGGCTGCTGGCACAACCGAAGATCCTTATTCTTGACGAACCCACCCGTGGTATCGACGTCGGCGCAAAAGCGGAAATCTACCGTCTAATCAGCGAACTGGCGAGCCGTGGTGTTGCCATCATTATGGTGTCCTCTGAACTGCCGGAAATTATTGGCATGAGTGACCGCGTGATGGTGATGCACGGAGGACGTATTACCGGCATTCTCAATAAAGAAGAAGCCGACCAGGAAACCATATTGTCGTTGGCGTCCGAGTAAGGGCGTGAGGTAAACAAACATGAGTGATGTGAAAATGACAACGCAACAGTCAGTTGAGACACCGTCGTTCTTTAGCAATCTGAAAGGCAAACTGCCTAAAGATACCGGTATTTTTGTGGTGATGGTCGGCATCGCGCTGATATTTGAAGCCTTCGGTTGGTACGTTCGCGATCAGTCATTCCTGATGAACCCGAACCGCCTGGTGCTGATTGTTCTACAGGTCGCGATTATCGGTATTATTGCGGTGGGGGTGACTCAGGTCATTATTACCACGGGGATTGACCTGTCGTCCGGTTCGGTGATTGCGCTTACGGCGGTGGTTGCCGCCAGCCTGGCACAAACCTCTGAAAGTCTGTCACCGATGTTCCCATCGCTGGTGGATATGCCTGCCGCGCTGCCGATTAGCGCCGGAATAGGGGTCGGCCTGCTGTGCGGTATCGTCAACGGCGTGTTGATCACCAAAACCGGTATTCCACCGTTTATCGCCACGCTGGGGATGATGGTATCGGCGCGTGGTCTGGCACAGTATTACACTCAGGGTAACCCAATCAGCTTCCTGTCCGATGGCTTTACGTCGATTGGTCAGGGTGCGATGCCGGTGATTATCTTCCTGGTGGTGGCGGTGATCTTCCATATCGCGCTGAAACATACCCGCTACGGTAAGTATGTTTACGCCATCGGCGGCAACATGGTGTCGGCGAAAGTCTCCGGTATCAACGTTAATAAATACCTGATCATCGTTTACACCATCGCCGGCGGCCTGTCTGGCCTGGCGGGTGTGGTACTGGCGGCGCGCGTCAGCAGCGGCCAGTCAAGTATGGGCCTGAGCTACGAGCTGGATGCGATTGCCGCTGCGGTTATCGGCGGTTCCAGCCTGATGGGTGGCGTCGGGCGCATTACCGGCACGCTGATCGGTGCGGTGATCCTCGGCCTGATTAAGAGCGGCTTCACCTTCGTGGGTGTTGATGCCTACATTCAGGACATTATCAAAGGGATGATTATTGTCGCCGCGGTATCAATTGATATGTACCGTAACCGTAGCAAGCGTTAATACGGGCGAAACCGGGCGGACCCGAATTCAGGTCCGCCTCTTCCATTCAACACCTGCACACCCTCAACGCATTTCCTGCACCATCCGCGTGCAACCCCGGAAACCGATCTGACCTGCCACACCTCCCGCACACGCATCATTCCGGCTCCCGTAATCAGATTCTCTTATTTTACCGCCTGTTAGCCAGTATTGGAGATGCCTTGCCACCATGAGGAACATTCTGGCACGGCCCTTGCAATTATCCTCGGGTCAGAATGAAAACTTATTACAGACGCCAGCACCACTGGCATTCGGGGTTACGTGACGGAGGCAAAATGAACCTAAGACGACTGAAGTATTTCGTAAAAATCGTCGATATCGGCAGCCTGACTCAGGCGGCAGAAGTCCTGCATATTGCACAGCCTGCTCTCAGCCAGCAGGTCGCAACACTGGAAAACGAACTTGACCAGCAGTTGCTGATCCGCACCAAACGTGGCGTAACGCCGACCGACGCGGGCAAGATCCTCTATGCTCACGCCCGTACTATCCTGCGTCAGTGTGAACAGGCACAGACGGCGGTGATCAACGCCGGGCAGGCACTGGCAGGTCAGGTTTCCATCGGCCTGGCGCCGGGGACCGCCGCCTCTTCACTGACCATGCCTTTGCTGCAAACCGTGCGCGAACAATTCCCGGATGTGCTGGTGTATCTGCATGAGAACAGCGGCGCGTCATTAAACGAAAAAGTGATGAGTGGGCAACTGGATATGGCGGTGTTGTATGACCGTTCTCCGGCCGCTGGCATCACCAGCATTCCACTGATGAAAGAAGAACTGTATCTGGTGGGCGCCAGCGCCTGCCCTGGGCAGACTATCGATCTGACCGATGTTGCAGAGATGAACCTGTTCCTGCCGCGTGATTACAGCGCCGTACGCAAACGAGTGGACGAGGCTTTCTCTCTGCGTCGCCTCAGCGCACGCATCATCGGTGAAATTGAATCGATCACCACGCTGACCGCCGCCGTCTCCAGCGGTATGGGCGCGACCGTGCTGCCAGAGTCTGCCGCGCGTGCGCTGGTAAGCTCAACCCATGCCTGGATGGCACGCATCACCAGCCCTGCGCTAAACCTGCCGCTGTCGTTAAACGTCTCTGCTACGCTGCCGATGTCACCTTCCGCGCAGGCGGTCAAAAACATTCTGCTGTCGTTGCTGAATAATCCAGTGACAGAAGATCGCGAACTGATGCTGGTCAGTTAACTTCCTTCGTGCCGGGCGCGCCATCGCGCGCCTCACTTCCCGTCTCGCCGTCTCCCTTATCGCTAAAAAGCATATAAAACCTCTTTTTATTATTTGTTGCTATCAATGTGCATCCTTAACATGAAGGAAACCAACAAATAACAGAGGGAGGCGCGCGCGTGAATTTTCAGCAACTTAAAATCATTAAGGAAGCAGCACGCTGCGAGTTTAATCTTACCGAAGTGGCGAATGCGCTGTTTACCTCCCAGTCTGGCGTCAGCCGCCATATACGGGATTTGGAAGATGAACTTGGGGTCGAGATTTTTATCCGCCGGGGTAAACGCCTGCTGGGGATGACCGAACCGGGCAAAGCGCTGCTGACCATTGCAGAACGTATTCTTGATGAGGCAGGCAAAGTGCGTCGCCTCGCCGATGTGTTTACCAACGAATCCAGCGGCGTGCTGACGATTGCCACCACGCATACTCAGGCACGCTACAGCCTGCCGAAAGTGATTAAAGCCTTCCGCTCACTCTATCCGAATGTGCGTCTGGAGTTGAATCAGGGCTCACCGCAGGAGATTGTCTCTATGCTGGTGGCGGGTGAGGCTGATATCGGCATCGCCAGTGAGCAGGTGGTCAACAACCCGGCGCTGGCCGCCTTCCCGTGGTTTAGCTGGCACCATGCGCTGCTGGTGCCGAAAGGGCACGAGCTGGAGCAACAGCAGCCAGTGACGCTGGCGGCGCTGAGCCGTTATCCGCTGATCACCTATCGTCAGGGGATCACCGGGCGTTCGAAAGTCGACCGGGCGTTCCATGCCGCCAGTCTGAAGCCGGATATCGTGCTGAGCGCGCAGGATTCGGACGTGGTAAAAACCTACGTTGAGCTGGGCCTCGGTGTCGGCGTGCTGGCCGATCAGGCCTGCCAGCTGGATGAACACTCGAAGCTGGCCCGCCTGGAAGCGCGTCATCTGTTCGAGTCCAACACCGTCTGGCTGGGGCTGAAACGCGGCCAGCTGCAACGTAATTTTGTCTGGCAGTTCCTGGAACTCTGTAATGCGAATCTGTCGCTGGAAGAGATCAAACGCCAGGCGCTGTCGCTCAATGAAGAAGAACCGGTGATCGACTTCCAGATCTGATTCTGACATGGCGTTAGGTGCAGCTATATACTGACATCACTGCGTCTTCCGCCTTATCGGCTGACGGCATAAGCTTCGGGTACATTCAACCGGGAGTTTATGCCATGACCTCATCTCTTCCCCGTTCTTCCTCCGGCCCGCTTTATGCGCTGGCCTTCAGTATGTTGATCTCCTCGATGGGCAGCAGTATTGCCAATGTCGGCCTGCCGACGCTGGCGGCGGCGTTTCATGCCTCTTTTGCGCAAATACAGTGGGTGGTGCTGGCGTATCTGCTGGCGGTAACGGCATCTGTACTGGCGATGGGCGGGCTGGGCGATCGTTTTGGCCGCCAGCGGCTGCTGAGCTACGGCGTGCTGCTGTTCAGCGTGGCATCGCTGGGCTGTGGCCTGGCAACCCACATTGGCTGGCTGATTGCGGCACGTATTCTGCAAGGGCTGGGCGGCGCGATGATGATGGCGAATACGCTGGCGCTGGCGATCCAGGTGTTACCCGCTGAACGTACCGGGCGCGCGATGGGGCTGCTGGGAACGGTTTCTGCCATCGGCACGGCGCTCGGCCCTGCGCTGGGTGGCCTGCTGATTGCCGCGTTCGGCTGGCAGGCGCTGTTTGTGATCAACCTGCCGCTTGGGCTGATCGCCTGGAGGATGATGCAGCATTATCTGCCGTCTTGCGACGCGCCGAATGCCACCGGGCCTCGTGGTTCGCTGCTGTCGCTGCTGTGTCAGGCGGCGCTGGTGCACGGTCTGCTGCTGAGTTTATTGGTTGCCACGGTAATGATGACCACCTTTGTTGTCGGGCCATTCTATCTGAGCCACGGATTGCAGCTCTCTCCCCGGCAGACCGGGCTGGTGATGGCGATGGGGCCACTGGTGGCCGCATTCAGCGGTGTACCTGCCGGGCGCCTGGTGGATCACCTGGGGGCACAGTCCACGACGTTAATCGGTTTAGCGGCAGTGGCGGGTGGCTGCCTGTTGCTGGCTTCGCTGCCGCCGGGTGCCGGTATTGCGGGGTATATAGCTGGGTTGATGCTGCTGACGGCGGGTTATGCACTGTTTCAGGCAGCGAATAATACCGCCTTACTGAAAGGGGCCGACCCGGCACGGCGTGGCCTGGTTTCCGGGTTGATGAATCTGGGGCGTAATCTGGGGTTTATTGCCGGTGCGGCGCTGATGGCGGCGGTGTATGCCGCGACGGTGCGCTACGGGGATTTTGCAGCGGATCTGGCGTCATCGCACGGGATGCGGGTGACGTTTGGGCTGGCTGGCGGGATGGTGGTGATCGCCTCGCTTTTCTTATGCGGGCGCGGCCTGCGTCGCCCTCAACGGCAGTAAGAATTCTGCCTGGTGTGAAATCTGATTTATTGCGCAGCATGAAAATTGACAGGAAAAATCGACTATAGTTGCCCGTTATTTAATCCCCTCAGGGTGAAGGGGTAAAGCAAAAGGAGTTGCACTGTGTCAGAACAATCGTTTGATCCCAACGCGCTGTTTAAGCAGCCTGCCATTTCTCTTCCCTGTCGTCTGTTTGAGACGATTAACCGCATGGATGAGTACAGTGCCGAGGATATGCGCTATGGCGACGTGTCAGAATCCCGTCTGAAAAACGATTTCAAGCTAAGGGACGTTTCCGCAAGGGTGGATCCTTACAGGGGTGAGAGGATAACGGCATCGCGTTTTAATCTCTTTAATCAATGGGCATCACAACCCCTAACTGTGAAAGAACGATCGGATATTTTATTTGATGAATTTCGCGAGTTATCGAGGGTGTTTTCATTCGTTGGTCCTTATCGGGGTCTGATTGAGAAGTTAATTACCCATATGCAGACAGGGAATGGTGCGTTATTTAGCAGTCACTTGTTAGACAGTGCGTATAAGGAGCAGATAGTGAATGATTCATCAAGAGATAGCTCACTTCTGAAAATCAAGAATACATTATCTGATTTTATTAACTGGGAGGTTGGGCGCTACGATAGTAAAAATAAATACAAGTTTACCGAGAATATGTATAAAACTATTTTACCAAAATTCAATAAATGGGTGGATAGAATCAACTCGCTTACTATCAGCGTTCATGATGTGTGGGCAACCACGATTACGTTAAAGTCTCTTGTCATCAACGGGGATAACTATTCTGCTACCATTCACTATCGGGCACAGGACCATTTTGGGCTGGATTCCAAAGATGTTCTGAACCCGATTTACAGGCAGTTTAGAATTTTTCGCATCTGGTTTTTACTGCAACATTATGATAAATATTCATTTAAGCCATTCATTACAGAGATGAACGCTACCATAACAATAACAGGTAATCGCTATGATTAATTCAAAAATAAAGACGAGTCGGCAACGTTTTGAAAAAGTAGTGCCGGCCACTGTCATTTTGGTTTCCGCTCTTATCATACTGTATTTTTTCCTCAGGCCAGTGAAAATTGTCAGTACTGTCCGTGAATGGAATCAGGGTTATTTTTTTGTGGGTAACTTTCCCATGACGGCTAAAGCGAGAATTGAATGGTGGGAAGAGAATAAAGAAGTGTTAAAGGAAAAATACAACATGCCTTTTATTGGTACTGATAAGCAATGGACAGTATTGATTGGCGAAGCAGGTGATGGTTTTCAATTTCTGCAGCACAGGGCCAGCGACAATGACCTTATTTGTTTTGACAGTCTTAAGCCTGGCGCCAATTGTGCCGAAAAAAAATGGCTGTTATGGATATCGCACTTTAATCAAGTCGACACCAGATACACGACGGATGATAGTGAATATATTCAGCGTGGCGTAAATGCTGAAATTAAGCGCGTTGATAATTAATAGCGAATGCTGAGATTAATCCGTAGTATCGGACTTTTTTTCTGAATCTCTGGTACAGATTGGCAGCAAAAATTTCGTATAGTGTAAAATCTGATTTATTGTGCAGCATGAAAATTGACGAGAAAACCAGGCTATAGTTGCCCGTTATTTAATCCCCTTCAGGGTGAAGGGGTAAAGCAAAAGGAGTTGCACTGTGTCAGAACCATCGTTTGATCCCAACGCGCTGTTTAAGCAGCCTGCCATTTCTCTTCCCTGTCGTCTGTTTGAGACGATTAACCGCATGGATGAATACAGTGCCGATGATATGCGCTATGGCGACGTGTCAGAATCTCGTCTGAAAAGCGATTTCAAGCTAAGGGACGTTTCCGCAAGGGTAGACCCTTACACCGGCGAGAGGATAACGGCATCGCGTTTTAATCTCTTTAATCAATGGGCATCACAACCCCTAACTGTGAAAGAACGATCGGATATTTTATTTGATGAATTTCGCGAGTTATCGAGGGTGTTTTCATTTATTGGACCTTATCGGGGTCTGATTGAGAAGTTAATTACCCATATGCAGACAGGTAATGGTGCGTTATTTAGCAGTCACTTGTTAGACAGTGCGTATAAGGAGCAGATAGTGAACGACTCATCAACGAATAGTTCCCTCCTGAAAATCAAGGGTACATTATCTGAGTTTATTAACTGGGAGATTGGGCGTTATGATAGTAAAAATAAATCCAAGTTTTCTAAAAGTATGGCTAACATGATTTTACCAAAATTCAATAAGTGGGTGGATAGAATAAATTCACTCACTATCAGCGTTCATGATGTGTGGGCAACCACGATTACATTAAAATATCTTGTCATCGAAGGTGATAACTACGCTGCTACAATCCATTATCGGGCACAGGACCATTTTGGACTGGATTCCAAAGACGTTTTGAATCCGGTTTACAGGCAGTTTAGAATTTTCCGTATCTGGTTTTTACTTCAGCATTATGAAAAATATTCATTTAAACCTTTTATTACAGAGATGAACGCCACCATAACAATAACAGGTAATCGCCATGATAAAATTTAAGGGTAGGACGAATAAGCAACGTTTTAAACAGAGGGTGATGGTTGCTGCCGGTTTTACCATTGCTCTTATTTTATTGGTTTTTTTTCTTAGGCCGGTTAGCATTGTCAGTGTTGTTCGGGAATGGAATGAGGGATATTTTTTTGTAACTAATTTTCCAATAACCGATAAAGGGAGGATTGCATGGTGGCAGAATAATAAAGATTTATTAAAAGAAAAATACAATATGCCATTTATTGGCACTGATAAGCAATGGACAGTATTGATTGGCGAAGCAGGTGATGGTTTTCAATTTTTGCAGCACAGGGCCAGCGACAATGATTTACGCTGTTTTGACAGTCTAAAACCTGGCGCTAATTGTATCGAGAAAAAATGGCTGTTATGGATATCGCACTATAACCAAACCGATACCAGTTACTCTATGGGTGATAGCTTATATGTCCAGCTTGGCGAGAACGCTGAAATTAAGCGTGTTGCTGATTAATAGATAACGTTGAGATTAATCCGTAGTGGCTGACCCTCTTTTTCGGTCAGCCAGTGATGTTGATCCGCTGCCAACCCGGTTTTACGGGACGATCGGAAAAGATGATCGCCCCCTACGCAAGATCGCAATGGCGTCGGGGTTTTAAAATTCACAGCGAGCAAAAGTTCTGCGGGGATGGGGCCAGATTGAGGTAAGCCGGACGTCACGCGACAGGACGTCGCGTGCCGAGGCCCGCATGGATGCGGCCGTTGCCGTTCCGGCGTGCTCAAACTGGCCCCGGACCTGAAGCCAGACTACCAGCCATTCATTTTGTGGGGATCCCTCAGTGATCGCCCCCTACATCAGATCGAAACGCTGTGGAGGTTTTAAAGCTGAGCGGATCAGCAGTGACGGAAGATCATAAAATCAGCCCCCAATACCCCAACGGCATAAAATTTCGTTTCCCGCAGCAAAACACGCGTCGGCAAGCATCGGCCGAAACGATAACGCAGCATTGCCTGCGCCTCCTCCGTTAAAGTGAAATGAACTTATTGAGGAGACGCTATGCTCGCACAACGTTTACAGGATGCCACTCTGCTGCGCCAGCAGGCTTATTTCAACGGACAGTGGCAGGATGCTATCAATGGCGAAACCCTGCCGGTGATCAACCCTTCTACCGGGGAGGTGCTCTGTACGATCCCGTCGCTCGGTGCTGAGGAAACCGAACAGGCAATTGCCTTTGCCGATGCGGCGCGCAAAAGCTGGGCGAAAACACCGAATGCGCAGCGCGCGCTGCTGCTGGAGAAATGGCACCAGCTGATCATCGACAACGCCGACGACCTGGCGATTATCATGACCGCCGAGCAGGGTAAACCGCTGGCGGAAGCCAAAGGGGAAGTGCTGTACGGCGCAGGATTTGTGAAATGGTTTGCCGAAGAAGCCCGCCGTATCTACGGTGACACCATCCCGGCACCGAGCGACGACCGCCGCATCCTCGTGCTGAAACAACCCGTTGGCGTGGCGGCGGCGATTACGCCGTGGAACTTCCCGATTGCGATGATCACCCGCAAAGTCGCCCCGGCGCTGGCCGCCGGCTGCCCGATTATTGTCAAACCCTCAGAGCTGACGCCGCTCTCGGCGCTGGCGCTGGTTGAGCTGGCCCAGCGTGCAGGCATTCCTGCGGGCGTATTGCAGATTGTCACCGGGCTGCCGAAAGCGATTGGGGAAACCCTGACGGGCAGCCGCACGGTGCGTAAAATCTCCTTTACCGGTTCAACCCGTATTGGTCAGCTGCTGATGCAGCAGAGCGCCGACAGCATTAAACGCCTGAGCCTGGAGCTGGGCGGTAATGCCCCGCTGATCGTCTTCGATGATGCCGATCTGGATATCGCCATCAGCGGCGTGATGATGAGTAAATTCCGCAATGCCGGACAGACCTGCGTCTGTGCCAACCGTATCCTGGTGCAGCGCAATATTTATCCGCGCTTTGCCGAACGTCTGCTGGCCGAAGTGGCGAAACTGAAAGTCGCCGACGGATTCGCCGAAGGCAGCACCATCGGGCCGCTGATCAATCAGGCCGCAGTCGCTAAGGTGAACGGCCATATTGAAGATGCGCTCAGCCACGGCGCAGAGCTGCTGGCCGGTGGCATCAGCAACGGCAACGGCACCTTTGTGATGCCGACGGTGCTGGGTGACGTCACCCGCGCCATGCGCATTGCCCACGAAGAGACCTTTGGCCCGGTCGCACCGCTGTTTATCTTCGATACGGAAGAGGAAGCCATTGCGATGGCGAATGACACACCATTCGGTCTGGGTGCTTATTTCTTCACCGAAGATATTCGTCGAGCCTGGCGCGTTGGCGAGGCGCTGGAGTTTGGCATGGTTGGATTTAATACCGGATCGGTTTCGCTGGAAGTGGCACCGTTTGGCGGGATTAAATTATCCGGCGTGGGCCGCGAAGGTTCACGTTATGGCATCGAAGAATATTTGGAATCGAAGGCCTTCCATTTCGGGAGTCTCTAACTTACCCGTCATACTTCAAGCCGCAGATGCGTTGGCTGCATTCATTCACCCCAGTCACTTAGTTATCTAAGCTCCTGGGGATTCATTCTCTTGCCGCCTGCCTGCAACTCGAATTATTTAGGGTAAGGATTAAGGTTAACTCTTAAAAAAGGCCCGCCACCCATAAAGGTGCGGGCTTTTTTTTTATCGGTAATACCAGCACTTAACGCAAAACTGAAACATTCACCGCTCTTATTTGGTGCAAGTTTAGTACCGAATTCACCGCGCTGGTGCATCTTTTTTGTGATGAAAATCATCTATTTAATCACTCGGTTTATCTGGAAAAAAACACCTGCTATTACGGCAGAAAATTTTTTTGCACCCGCTTTTACGCATTATTATTTTTTTGCACGAGTGGCATACTTTCTGCATTGCTTAATACAAATGAAATAACTAAGACCAAAAAGTTCTGGTCTCCATTAAGGGTCTATTCATGCTCAGTTTCGATCCCGACAAAATAGCGTTACCGGCAGGACACTTCATTAATGGTCAGCATCTGACCGGTAAAGGTGAAGCATTAACGGTTAACCGTCCTTCCGATGGCTTACGTGCCGCCGAACTGTTTGAAGCCGATGCCGCGCTGGTCGACGACGCCGTCAGCAATGCTGACCGTGCGGTGCGTGAAAGCGGCTGGGCATCCTGCCCGCCACGCCAGCGCGGTGCGGTGCTGAAGCGCTGGGCTGACCTGATTGCCGCTGACCCGTTGCTGGCGCAGTTAGAGTCTCTCGGTTCTACCCGACCGATTCATGACGTGGTGAACCACGAAATCCCGTTTACCGCCGAAGCGATCCGTTTCTATGCCGAGTGCGCCGACAAATACAGCGGCGATGTGCTGCCCACCCGCGATGCCAGCCTTGGCATGCTGGTGCCGGAGCCTTACGGCGTGATCGGGGCGATTACCCCGTGGAACTTCCCGCTGTCGATGGCTTCCTGGAAATGTGGCCCGGCGCTGGCAGCAGGAAATGCCGTGGTGCTGAAGCCCTCCGAGCTGACGCCGTTCTCTACCGTGCGGATGGCCGAGCTGGCGATCCAGGCGGGCCTGCCTGCGGGCGTGCTGAACATTATTCAGGGCGGCGGGGCCGTGACGGGCAGTTCGCTGGTGGCCCATCCGCTGGTGCGTAAAGTCTCCTTCACCGGATCGACCGCCACCGGGGCACGCATTATGAGCGATGCCGCGTTTAACGGCATGAAGCCGGTGACGCTGGAGCTGGGGGGTAAAAGCCCGCAGCTGGTGTTTGACGACTGCGGCGATATTGATGACGTCGCCGGGCGTATCCTGCGCGGTTTCACCGCCAACGGCGGCCAGGCCTGCGTCGCCGGAACCCGTCTGATTGTTCAGCGCGGCATCCACGATGCGCTGATCGGCAAACTGATTGAACTGTGCCAGGGCTTCCGCGCTGGCGTGACCTGGAATGACGCCAGCCGCTATGCGCCGATGATTGACCGCCGTCAGGCGGAAAAAGTGGCCTCCGTCGTCAGCAGCGCACGTCAGCAGGGCGCGGAAGTGCTGGTGGGCGGCGAGCGTTTTGCGGATACCGGTGAAGGCTACTTCTGGCAGCCAACGCTGCTGGCCGTCAGCGGCAACGATAACCCGGCGGTACAGGAAGAGATCTTTGGCCCGGTCCTCACCGTGCAGATCTTCGACGATGAAGCCGAAGGCCTGGCGCTGGCTTCCCATCCGACCTACGGCCTGTGCGCCGGGGTGCATACCAAAAATATCGACCGTGCTCTGCGTGCGATGCGCGGCATCGCCGCCGGTACGGTGTGGATCAACCGTTATGGCCGCTCCGGCGACTTTATCATTCCTACCGGGGGCTTCCACGGCTCCGGCATCGGCAAAGATCTGGGCCGTCAGGCGTTTGAGGCCTGCCAGCGCTACAAAAGCGTGCTGATCGATTTCTGAAACCTGTTTTCATCCTAAACCGAACTCTGTAGAGGTAGCGTAATGGCTGTGTTTAAACCGAAATACATCACCTTCGATTGCTACGGCACGCTGATCAACTTCGATATGGCCGGTGCTGCTGCCGCCATCTTCGCCGATCGCGTCAGCCCGGCTCAGATGGTGGCGTTTACCACCGACTTCTCAAACTACCGCATGGATGAAGTGCTGGGTGCGTTCAAGCTCTATCCGCTGGTGGTGGCCAATGCGCTGTACCGCACCTGTAACAAATGGGGCGTGGAGTGTACGGATCAGGACTGTGCAGACGTGATGACCGCCTGTGCCACCTGGGGCCCGCACCCTGATGTGCCTGCCGGGCTGGCTATCGTGGCGAAAGAGTTCCCGCTGGTGCTGCTGACCAACTCCACCGATGAGCTGATCAAAAACCATATTCCGCGCCTGGGCGCACCGATCCACATGACCATCACCGCTGAAGAAGTGGGGGCGTATAAGCCGCAGATGAAAGGCTTTGAGGTCATGCTCAACAAGCTGAACTGTGGCCCGGAAGAGATCCTGCACGTCTCCAGCAGCCTGCGTTACGACCTGATGACGGCTTATGACCTCGGCATCAAAAACAAAGTGTTTGTTAACCGGGGTCACGGTCCGGGTAACGCGGCCTATGAGTACAGTGAAATCAACGATATTGGTGGTCTTCCGGGCATCGTCGGGCTGTAGGCTTCAAGAGGAGCAGGGCAATGAAACTGGAATCATTCTGGCAGGCAACGGCACCCGCGTTTACCGGTGCAGCAACGGGCGACCTGCCAGCCACTGCCGATGTGGTGGTGATTGGCGGCGGCTTTACCGGCATCTCTGCGGCACTCAACCTTGCCCGCAGCGGCGTGAAAGTCGTGGTGCTGGAAGCGGGTGAAGTGATGAGCCAGGCCTCCGGCCGCAACGGCGGCCACTGCAATACCGGCGTGGCGCAGAACTTTTCCGCGCTGGTGGAAAGCCAGGGTGTCGAACAGGCCACCCGCTATTACCGTGCCTTTGCCGATGCGGTGGACTATGTACAGAGCGTGGTGGTAGCGGAACAGATCGACTGTGATTTCCGTCGCTGCGGCAAGCTGAAGCTGGCAAGCAAAGCCTCGCATCTGCCGTCGCTGGTGGCGGCATGCGAGATGATGAAACGCCATGTCGACCCGGATGTGGAGATCCTGAGTGCCGATGAGGTGAAGCGTGAGATCGATTCACCGCAGTTCCACGGCGCGCTGTTACAGCGCCACGGCGGCCAGATGCATATGGGGAAATTCGGTGTCGGTCTGGCGGAAGCCGCTGCCCGTGCTGGTGCGGCGATTTATCCGCACAGCGCAGTGACCGGTCTGACGCGCCTCAACGGCTATCGTCACCGCGTCAGTACGGCGAAGGGCGACATCGTGGCAGAAAAAGTGCTGATGGCGACCGGTTGTTCGAACATTGGCCCGTTTGACTGGTTCCAGCGCCGCATTATTCCGGTGGGCAGTTTTGTCGTGGTCACCGAGCCGCTGGATGCCAGCCTGCTTAACCGTTTACTGCCGGGTGACCGTACCTACGTCACCTCGCTCAATCTGGGCAACTACATGCGTACCACCGCCGACCGTCGTCTGGTGTTTGGTGGCCGCGCGCGCTTTGCCATCAGCAGCCCGACCTCGGACGCCAAAAGCGGCGACGTGTTGAAAGCCGGCATGCAGAAGATGTTCCCGACGCTGGGCAAGGTGAATATTGATTACTGCTGGGGGGGACTGGTGGATATGACCGCCGACCGACTGCCTCATGCGGGCGAACAGGACGGGGTGTTTTACTCGCTGGGCTACAGCGGGCATGGCACTCAGATGTCAGTGTGGATGGGCCGGGTGATGGCCGATCTGATAGCAGAGAAAAGCAGCGACAACCCGTGGCAGCGCAGCAGCTGGCCAGCGGTGCCCGGTTACTTCGGGAAGCCCTGGTTCCTGCCGGTAGCCGGGCTGTATTACAAAGTAAAAGACAAAATGTCCTAAATAAGAACATACCCGTTCAGGGTAACCGTGACTCACAACGATTTTTGAGGGTGTGCAAATGAGTAAATTTCGCAAAGAATTTAGCCGTGTTAACCCGAATTTGACCCAGGCGATTACGGATGTTGCTATTTCCCGACGTGGCATGATGAAGCTGCTGTCAGCAGGCGCGGTAATGAGTACCGGCCTGATTGGTTTCCCGGAGTTCAGCTTCGCGGCTGAAGCCCCGGTGAAGGGCGGCAAACTGCGTGCGGCTGTTGCCAACGCCTCTGCCAGCGATACGCTTGACCCGGCGAAAGGCAGCAACAGCGGCGACTACTGCCGCCAGTTTATGTTCTACAGCGGTCTGACCGAACTGGATAAAGAACTGAAAGCGCAGCCTGCGCTGGCAGAGTCCATTACCAGCACCGACGGCCTGAACTGGAACGTGAAGCTGCGGAGTGGCGTGACGTTCCATGACGGTAAAACACTGACCGCGACCGACGTGGTGTACTCCCTCAGCCGCCATAAAGATCCGGCGGTGGCGTCAACGGTGATCACCCTCGCCAGCCAGATGAAAGAGATTAAAGCGGTCAGCCCGTCTGAAGTGCAGATCACCCTCGAACAGCCAAACTTCGACCTGCCGTCGATTCTGGCGACCAGCTCCTTCCTGATTGTGCAGGACGGCACCAAAGACTTCAGCAAAGGCATCGGCACCGGGCCGTTTGTGCTGACCTCGTTCCAGCCGGGTGTGCGCACCGTCGGCAGTAAAAACAAAAACTACTACAAGCCGGGCCTGCCTCACCTCGACGAAGTGGAGCTGATGGGCGTGACCGATCCGGCAGCACGCGTCAATGCGCTGATGTCGGGCGACCTGCATATGGTCTCCACGCTATCCGCCAACGACGTGAAGCGTCTGCGCCAGAACGGCCAGTTCACCATCATGGAAAGTAAATCAGGGATGTACAGTGACCTGATTATCCGCACTGACAAGACGCCGGGTAGCAATGCTGACTTCGTACTGGCAATGAAATATCTGCAACCGCGCGAAATGATTGTGAAAACCGTCTTGCAGGGCTTTGGTGACGTGGGTAACGACACCCCGGTTCCGCCGTGGCATCCGATGTTCAACAAGGATCTGCCACAGCGACCGCTGGATCTCGACAAAGCCAGGTTCCACCTCAAGAAGGCCAATATGGTCGGTGCGAAAGTGGAAATCATCACCACGCCAAATATCGAAGGGGCAGTGGAAGGCGGTCAGTTAATACAGCAGATTGCACGCTCGGCCGGGCTGGATGTGGCCGTGCGTCGCGTGCCGTATGACGGTTACTGGTCAGCTCACTGGATGAAAGATCCGATTGGTTACGGCTCGGTCAACCCGCGTCCGACGCTGGATATGCTGTTCTCCCAGTTCTACTACTCTTCCGCGCCGTGGAACGAATCCGGCTGGAAAAATGCGCAGTTCGACCAGCTGGTCACCGCCGCCCGTGGCGAAAGCGACCAGGGCAAACGCAAGCAGATGTATGGCGACATGCAGAAACTGGTGTACGACAACTGCGGCACGCTGATCCCGGCCTTCATCAGTTCGATGGACGGCTGTAGCAATAAAGTGAAAGGGGTTGAAGCGATGCCGTCAGGCATGATGATGGGCTATCGCTTCCATGAGTATGCCTGGCTGACGTCGTAAATCTTTAATCTTTCACCAGGAGAATGGCGATGAACAGGTACATTTTCACACTGATATTCCGGCGCATAGGGTCGGGTTTACTTACGCTTCTCATTGTTTCGGCGCTGGTGTTCTTTATCACCAGTATGCTGCCGGGCGATGCGGCGCAGATGATCCTTGGCCAGTCCGCGACGCCTGAAACGGTCGCGGCACTGCGCCAGCAGCTCGGTCTGGATCAACCGCTGATCATGCGTTACTTCAGCTGGCTGACCGGTATGTTTCAGGGCGACTTTGGCACCTCCTTCGCCAGTAATCTTCCGGTGACGCAACTGGTGGCGCAACGTATTCCGGCCACCTTCCAGCTCGCCGTCACCACCACCCTGGTGTCGGTGCCGCTGGCGCTGTTTATCGGTATCACCGCCGCCATGAAACGCGGGTCGTTCCTTGACCGCGCACTGGTGGTCAGCACCATGGCCGTGGTGGCGGTGCCAGAGTTTCTGGTCGCCACCGTGGCAGTGATTATCTTTGCGGTCAAACTGCACTGGGTGCCCGCGATGTCGCTTGGCTCCACCCATCAGGATTTCCTGGGTTTCCTGCGCACCTTTGCCCTGCCAGTGATGACGCTGTGCTGCGTGGTGGTGGCGCAGATGGCAAGGATGACGCGCGCCGCTATCGTCAACCAGATGGACAGCCCGTATCTGGAAATGACGTTGCTGAAAGGCGTTTCGCCGCTGCGCGCCATGCTGCGTCATGCGCTGCCGAATGCGGTAGGGCCGATTGCCAATGCCATCTCACTCAGCCTCTCCTACCTGTTTGGCGGGGTGATTATTATCGAAAGTATCTTCAGCTATCCGGGGCTGGCCAGCCAGATGGTCGATGCGGTCAGCAACCGCGACCTGCCTGTGGTGCAGCTCTGCGTGATGTTCTTCGCCGTTTGCTATCTGGTGCTGTTACTGGCGGCTGACATTCTGACTATTGCGTTCAATCCTAAGTGGAGGGGCTGATGAACACATTGACGCTGCCGTGGCGCTTCTTTCAATCTCTCACTATCAGTGGCCGCATCGGCCTGCTGATCACCCTGTTCTGGATCTTTATGGCGGTGTTTGGCACCGCGCTGGCGCCGCACAATCTGGAAGATATCGGCGGTGGCCCGCTGTTCGGTGACTTCAGCCGTGAATTCTGGTTTGGCACCGATTATCTCGGCCGTGACATCTTCAGCCGTATTCTGTTTGGCGCCCGCTACTCGATCGGCCTGGCGCTGACCGCCGCCCTGTTGGCGAGCCTGGTGGGGACGCTGCTGGCGCTGCTGGCGGCCGTGGCCGGGCGCTGGCTGGAGGAAGTGCTGGGGCGCATCAACGATGCCATGCTGGTGCTGCCGGGGAAAATCCTCGCGCTGATGATCGTCGCCGTGTTCGGCTCGTCGCTGCCGATGCTGATTATTACCGCCGTGTTTACCTACTGGCCGGGCGCTTACCGCATCGCCTATGCGATGGCATCCAGCCTGCGTTCGATGGACTATGTGCAGGCATCCCGTCTGCGTGGTGAAAGCCGTCTGTACGTTGCCATCCACGATATTCTGCCGAATATGCTGCACCCGATGCTGACCGATTTCGGCCTGCGTTTTGTCTACATCGTTCTGCTGCTCAGCGGCCTGAGTTTCCTCGGCCTCGGCGTTCAGCCGCCGTATGCTGACTGGGGCACGCTGGTGCGCGAAAACCTGCAAGGGCTGTTTGATGGTTCGCCTGCGGTGCTGATGCCAGCGGTGGCGATTGCCAGCCTGACCATCGGTGCCAACCTGTTTATCGACAGCCTGCAATCGATGCGTTCATTAACTGTTGTTGCTAAGGGGACCGCATGAATATTACGCCACATGCGTCAACGCCGATGGTGTCTGTCGACAATCTGCGTGTGACCGCCCAGGCCGATGATGGCCGCGAGATCGCCCTGGTAGCGGATATCCATTTCACCGTGCAGAAAGGGGAAGTGCTGGCCCTGATTGGTGAATCGGGTTCGGGCAAAACCACCATTGCGCTGGCACTGATGGGTTATGCCCGTCACGGCTGTAAGATCGCCGGGGGCACCGTTCATGTGGCGGGCACCGACGTCACGTCGCTGACGCCATCGCAGCTGTGCCAGTTCCGGGGCAACAAAGTCGCCTATATTGCGCAGAGTGCTGCGGCCTCGTTTAACCCGGCCATGAAAATCATGGACCAGGTGGTCGAGCCGGTGGTGATCCACGGAGTGATGAACCGCGCCGATGCCGAAACCAAAGCGATTGAACTGTTCCGTGAGCTGGCGCTGCCCAACCCGGAAACCATCGGTGACCGCTATCCGCACCAGGTGTCCGGCGGCCAGTTACAGCGACTGATGACGGCGATGGCGCTGATCAGTGACCCGGAAGTGGTGATCCTCGATGAACCCACCACGGCGCTGGATGTGACCACCCAGGTGGAAGTGCTGAAAGCGTTTCGTCGCGTGGTGCGCCAGCGTGGCACCACCGCTATCTACGTCAGCCACGATCTGGCGGTGGTGGCGCAGATGGCCGATAAAATTCTGGTGCTGCTGAAAGGGGCGATTGCCGAATACGGCACCACCGAGCAGCTGCTGCGTGCGCCCCAGGCGGAATACAGCCATCTGCTGCTGGAAGCCGCGAAGCAGAAGCCGCGTCCCAGCCCGTGGGAAGCGCAGGATGAGAGCGTGCAACCGCTGTTGCAGGTGCGCGATCTCTCCGCCGGTTATGGCCCGCTGGACAGCAACGGCCAGCCGAAGATTAAGATCCTCGAAGACATTAATTTCAAACTGTACCGCGGCCAGGCCATTGGCATTATCGGTGAGTCCGGCTCGGGTAAAACCACCCTGGCGCACGCCATTGCCGGAATGAACAAGCCAAGCGGCGGGCATCTTCTGTTTAACGGCCACTACATCGAAGGGGACATGTATAAGCGCCCGGAGAACGAGCTGCGCCGCATTCAGTATGTGTTCCAGATGGCGGACACCGCGCTTAACCCGGCGCACAGCATTGAAACCATTCTCAAGCGCCCGCTGAAGCTGTTCCACGGGTTGCGCGGTGCGGCGCTGGAAAGACGCATGTTGCAACTGCTCGATCTGGTGCGCCTGCCGCGCAGCGTGCTGTGGCGTAAGCCCTGGTCGCTCTCCGGCGGGCAGAAGCAGCGTGTCAACCTGGCGCGTGCGCTGGCGGCGGAACCGGATTTGATCCTGTGTGATGAGGTGACCTCGGCGCTGGATACCGTGGTGGCCGCTGCCGTACTGGATTTGATCACCGAGTTGCGGCGTGAGCTGGGTCTGTCGGTGCTGTTTATCAGCCACGACCTGCATGCGGTACGTTCGGTGTGTGACGAGATTATCGTGGTGAAAAATGGCCGCATGGTCACCCAGGTGGCGCGTGCTGATTACGACAAGCCGTCAACCGAGCTGTACTATGAGAGGCTGAAACGTGCGGTGCCGGAGCTGCGTCAGGGCTGGCTGGACGAGCACGAAGAGAGTGATATCGCGTTGTGATGTTATCCCGGGTCAGGCATGCCTGACCCCTACGGTAAACCGGGGAATGCCTCTTGCCTCGGCTATAAAACCTATTTACGTAGGGGCGAGGCATGCCTCGCCCACAAATTTCAAGGTAAGGAACAACATGCCCGCACCGATTCGATACGTACAGGACAGCCCTCACTTTCCGCTCGCAGCGGATGTGGTGGTGATCGGCGCCGGCATTGCCGGAGCGGCCGCGGCCTATGAACTGGCTAAAAAAGGCGTCAGCGTGGTGCTGATTGAAAAGGGGCTGGTCAGCGGCGAACAGTCCAGCCGTAACTGGGGCTGGTGCCGTCAGCAGAACCGCGACGAGCGCGAACTGCCCCTCATCAAATATGCCCTGCAACGCTGGGGTGAGCTGGGTGCAGAAACCGGTGAAGAGCTGGGCTTTCGTCGCAGCGGGCTGGTGTATGCCACCAAAAGCCAGGATGACATTAATGCCTGGGAAGCCTGGAACACTATGGCGAAAGGCTATGGCTTCCACAGCGAAATTCTTACCGCTGAACGCGCCAGGGCGATGACGCCGGGCAGCACCAGTGCGTGGCTGGGTGGCGTCTCTTCGCCGACGGACGGCCACGCTGAACCCTCACTCGCCGCACCGGGTCTGGCGATTGCCGCTCAGCGTCTGGGCGCGCTGGTGTTTCAGCAGTGCGCGGTGCGCGGACTGGATATCTCTGCCGGGCGCGTCAGCGGTGTATTGACCGAACGCGGCCTGATTAAAACCAGCAGCGTGATCTGCGCGGGCGGCACCTGGACATCGATGTTCTGCCGCCGCCACGGCATCGATCTGCCGCTGGGCAACGTGATTGGTACGGCCTTCCGTACCGCACCGATCGAACAGAAAATTGCCTTACCGCTGTATACCCCGGGGTTCGCCTGCCGTCCGCAGCTGGATGGCAGCTATACCGTTTCCGTCTCCGGCCGTGGACGTCTGGAACCTGGCCTTCAGGGGCTGCGCTATGCGCGTCAGTTCTGGCCGACCTTTAAAGCGCGACGTAAAAACCTGAAGATTCACCTCGGGCTTGCGCCGTTCTTCAACGGCCCGGAATCGCTCGCCCGCTGGCAGATGGATGGCATCTCGCCGTTCGAAAAAGTGCGTATTCTTGATCCGCGCCCGGATATGGCGATGGTGGAAGAGGGACTGAGTGCGATGCGCAAAGAGTTCCCGTCCATGCAGAACGTGCGCCTGGAGCAGGCCTGGGGCGGGATGATCGACAGCACCGCCGATGCGGTTCCGGTGATCTCCCCGGTCGGTAAATTGCCGGGACTGATCCTCTCGGCCGGTTACAGCGCCCACGGTTTCGGTATTGGCCCCGGCGCAGGCCGCCTGGCTGCCGATCTCGCCACCAAAGATACCCCGATTGTTGACCCGACGCCGTTCCGCTATGAGCGTCTGATCGACGGTTCCGGCCTTGATGCGCCGGGCATGATGTAAGGAGCTGAAATGACTATTGAATTCGTTGCGATGAATGAAAATCATCTGGATGCGGCATTTGCCCTGACGCAGCAGATGAAGTGGCCACACCGCCGCGCCGACTGGCAGCAGGCGCTGCTGCTGGGCGAAGGCCTGGTGGCGCAGGAAAATGGTGAGGTGATGGGCACCGCGCTGCGCTGGCGCTGGGGGCGTGACTACGCCACCCTCGGGCTGGTGATTGTCGACGGCGCGCAGCAGGGGCGCGGCATTGGTAAACAGCTGATGCAGCAGACGCTGGCAGCGCTGGAAGGTAGCCATGTGCGCCTGCACGCCACGGAAGCGGGGCAGCCGCTGTATGAAAAACTGGGCTTTGTCGCCACCGGCCATGTAGAGCAGCACCAGTGCCGCGAACTGCCTGCGGTTAAGGCGATTGCCTGCGGTCCGCAGCAGCGGCTGCGGGTCGCCGGGTTACAGGATGCGGCGCTGTTAACGGCGCTGGATCGTCAGGCGCTGGGGCAGCATCGTCCCCTGTTGATCGCCAATCTGATCGACAGTGCGGAGCGTTTCCTGGTGCTGGAAGAGAATGGCACGGCGGCGGGCTTTGCCTGCCTGCGGCGCTTTGGTCATGGCTACGCTATCGGCCCGGTGATCGCGCGCACGCTGCCGAATGCGAAGCTGCTGGTCAGCCAGCTGTTAAGCGGTGTCAGCGGCCAGTTTGTGCGTATTGATACCGACCGTTCAGCGGGCTTGGGTCCGTGGCTGAATGCACTGGGGATGGTGGAAGTGGATGCACCAACCACCATGTACAAAGGCGTGCCGTGGCAGCCTGAAGCGGGCGGGATGCAGGCATTTGGGCTGATGAGCCAGGCGATGGCCTGATGAATATTGTCTATAAGTCAGAACCCGAACGCGGGAATAAATGGGCCGCCCTGGTCGCAGAAATGGCCCCGGCAGCCAGCTTTCGCCTGTGGCCGGATATTGGCAACCCGGAAGAGGTCGAGTACCTGGTGGCCTGGGTGCCGCCGGACACTATCATGCAGCAGTTTCCCAATCTGAAAGTGCTGTTTTCTGTTGGGGCAGGGGCCGACCAGTTCGACTATGCCAGCCTGCCGCCGGAACTGCCGGTGGTGCGGATGATCGAACCGGGCCTGACCAGCGGAATGGTGGAATACGTCACCTTCGCCGTGCTGGGCCTGCACCGCGATATGCCACGCTACCTGCAACAGCAGCGCGACGGTATCTGGCAGGCACACAGCGTGCACACTGCGGCCAGCCGTCGCATTGGCGTGATGGGCCTGGGCACGCTGGGCGAGGCGGTACTGAAACCGCTGGTGGCGCTGGGCTTTGACTGCGGTGGCTGGAGCCGGACGCCGCGCGACCTGCCGGGCGTGCGCTGCTGGGCCGGTAACGACCAGTTGCCTGAGTTCCTCGCCCGTACCGACATTCTGATCTGCCTGCTGCCGCTGACGGCCAGCACGGAAGGGATGCTGAACGCTGACCTGTTCAACCAGCTCCCCGCCGGAGCCGCGCTGGTGCAGGTGGGGCGCGGGGCGCAGCTTAATTACGAGGATCTCGTCAGTGCGCTGGACAGCCAGCAGCTGAGCGCCGCCGTGGTGGATGTCACCGCGCCGGAGCCGCTGCCCGCAGGACATGCGTTCTGGCAGCATCCGGCGATCTGGCTGACGCCACATATTGCCAGCCAGACGCAGCCAGAAAGCGCAGTGAAAGCCCTGCTGGACAATATTCGCCGCTTTGAACGCGGTGAATCCATGATCGGCGTGGTCGATCGCGATAAAGGATATTGAGATGGATATGGCGCATTTAGTCGCGCTGCGACGTGACCTGCATCAGCATCCCGAACTGGGTTATCACGAGCACCGCACCAGCGGTCTGGTGGCTGACTTCCTCACGGCGTTAGGGCTGGAAGTGCATTGCGGCATCGGTCAAACCGGCGTGGTGGGGGTGCTGAAACGCGGCACCAGCACGCGGGCAATCGGTCTGCGGGCCGATATGGATGCGCTGCCTATGGACGATAACGGCAGCCAGCCGTGGAAAAGCCAGCAGCCGGGCAAGTGCCACGCCTGCGGTCACGATGGCCACACCGTGATGCTGCTGGGGGCGGCCGAGCAGCTGGCCGCTGACCCGGATTTTGACGGCACGGTGAACTTTATCTTCCAGCCTGCGGAAGAGGGGCTGGCCGGGGCGCAGGCGATGATCGACGACGGCCTGTTTACCCGCTTCCCCTGTGATGCGGTTTACGCCATTCACAACTGGCCACAGCTGCCGCTGGGCACCGTCCAGACGCGGCCAGGGCCGATTATGGCGGCGGGCGATGCGTTCAGCATCACCGTGGAAGGCGGCGGCGGCCATGCCGCGCAACCACAGCTGACGCCGGATACCCTGCTGGCGACCAGTGAGCTGGTGGTGGCGCTGCATACCATTGTCAGCCGCGATCTCGACCCGTGCGATCCGGCGGTGTTGACGGTAACGCGCATTAACGGCGGCTTCTCCCACAATATGATCCCGGCGCAGGCGACCCTGACCGGTACGGTGCGCACTTTTGACAGCGCGGTGCAGGACCGCATTGAGCAGCGCATGCGCGAACTGGCGCAGCATGTGACGGCGGCGCACGGGCTGACCGCCACGGTGACCTATGACCGTTACTACCCGGCGACTATCAACAGCGAAGATGAAGCGGGCGTTGCGCTGAACGCCGCACGCCGCGCGGGTCTGGAGCACGGCCCTGCGCCGAAACCGGCGATGACCTCGGAAGATTTCTCCTTTATGTTGCAGGCCAAACCGGGCGCTTACGTCTGGCTGGGCTCTGCGGAAAGCCGCCCGCTGCATCACTCTGAATACGACTTTAACGATGCGCTGATCCCGTACGGCATCCGCTGGTTTTGCGCGGTGGTGCAGGAAACGCTGGCGGTAAAAATTTAATCCAACGTTTAGGACGAATTACGAAAGTTAATGCTGCCGCCGCCCGTGGAACGGCAGCTTTCCCTGACGGCTTATTGCGATACTTGACCCATGCCCGCTAAGGGCAAACTATTCATCTTCACGTCAATGAGGCAAATAAATGCACAATTTACTGGCTGAACAGCAGACATTCTCTGATAACGCCCTGTTTCTGGACGCTCGTGCAGAAAATGTTCCCCGTGGCGTAGTGACCGCACACCCGATCGTGATTGCCAAAGGCAAAGGTTCGGAAGTCTGGGATGTGGAAGGCAATCGTTATTTAGATTTCGTCGGCGGCATTGGCGTATTAAACGTGGGCCACAGCCATCCGGCGGTGATTAATGCCGTGACCGAGCAGTTGCAGCTGGTCACCCACGCCTGTTTCCAGGTGGCGGCTTACCCTGGCTATATCGAGCTGGCAAAACGCCTGAATAAGCTGGTGGGCGCGGGTGAAGAATTCAAAAGCGTGTTTTTCACCAGCGGTGCGGAAGCGGTAGAAAATGCGGTGAAAATTGCGCGTGCCCATACTAACCGTCCCGGCATTATTGCGTTTGATGGTGCGTTCCACGGGCGTACCTTATTAGGCGTGACCTTAACCGGTATGAGCCAACCGTATAAGCAGAACTTCGGCCCGTTCCCGGGGGATATTTACCGTGTACCGTTCCCGAATGCGTTCCACGATATTTCCGAAGAGGATTGCTTAAAAGCGCTGGATACTCTGTTTGCGGTGCAGATCCTGCCTGAGCGCGTGGCGGCGATAATTATCGAGCCCGTGCAGGGCGATGGTGGCTTCCTGCCGGCGTCCCCGGCGTTTATGCGGGCACTGCGTGACATCACTGAGCGCCACGGCATTCTGCTGATCTGCGACGAAGTGCAGACCGGCTTTGGCCGTACCGGCAAGATGTTTGGCTTCCAGCACACCGGGATTGTGCCGGACCTGGTCACCGTGGCGAAAAGCCTTGGCGGCGGTCTGCCGATCTCTGGCGTGGTGGGCAAAGCGGCGATTATGGATGCACCAACCCCAGGCGGGCTGGGCGGCACCTATGGCGGTAACGCGCTGGGCTGCGCGGCGGCGCTGGCCGTGCTTGATCTGTTCGAGCAGGGTAATCTGCTGGAGCGTTCTAACCAGCTCGGCGAGCAGTTGAATGCGCGTCTGCACCAGCTGGCCGACAAATATGCCTGCATTGGTGAAGTGCGCGGGATTGGCTTTATGCAGGCGGTCGAGATTATCGACTTCGAAACCAAACAGCCGGATGCGGCATTGACGCAGAAAATCCTCGATTGCGCCTGCCAGGAAGGGTTGCTGTTGATTAAATGTGGCCTGCACCGTAATACCGTGCGTTTCCTGGCGCCTTTGGTCACCAGTGATTCACAGCTGGAAGAGGCATTGCACATTTTCGATATCGCACTGGCGCGTGCAACGGGGCGTTTAGGCTAATCAGACAGATGCTTCCTCATTGATATTGTTGCAGTTATTGATGATAACGCGCGAAGGGTATGGCGCGGTAAAACACTGGCGCAAGTTGTTGAAAGCGTGTTATACCTTTTGAGTGATGTGAAACAATGAAGGGGTTCTATGAACGGCTTAATGAAACTGGACCGTATCGACATTAATATTCTGGTGCAGCTACAGAAAGATGGCCGTATTAGCAATGTGAACCTTGCCGATGCGGTTGGGCTTTCGCCCAGCCCCTGCCTGCAACGCGTGAAGCGCCTTGAAACCGCGGGATTTATTACCGGTTACGAGGCCCACATCAATCTGACGAAAATCACCGACTCGGTCACTGTTTTCACTGAAGTGACGCTGTCCGGCCATCGCCGCGAAGATTTTATGAAGTTTGAGAACGCCATTCGTGAGGTGGATGAACTGATGGAGTGTCATCTGATCACCGGTGGTTATGACTATCTGTTGCGCTTTATTACCCGCAGTATTGAGCATTATCAGGAAGTGATTGAAGGACTGCTGGATGCCAAAGTGGGCATCGACAAATACTTCAGTTATATCGTGATTAAATCACCGATTATGAAAAGCAGTGTGCCGCTGCGCTCACTGATTACCCGCCATACGCAAGTCGAGTTCTGACAGAGTAAAGTCCAGGACCGCCTGAATTCATCACCCGTAGTGGTCGACCATCCGTTTCGATCGTGTAGTGGCCGACCCTTTGTTCCGGTCGGCCATTGATGCCGGGCGATATGTTGCTTCACCTTACGGGTCGATCGGAAAAGATGATCGACCCCTACGTGATCGATGCAGGCACTGAGTTTCGGTCGACCAGTGACGCGGACCCAGCCAGTAGTGCAAATCCTTAGCGCGGGGTGACCGGAACAAAAGGTCACCCCCTACGAAAATCGTACGATTGTGGCGTTTTTATGACTGCCACTTCCACCCGGCAGAATATTTCCTCCCCCCCCACTAATTCCCCACAAAACGCCGTCTTACCCGGTCTCAACCAAAAAACTCCCGCTGCTAAAGGCTTTACACTCTTTTTAACCCTCAGAAAACAGTCAGGAATCCTTATGCTGAAGCCGGTTGTCCCCGTGGTTGCCGAATGGCAGCGCGATGAATATCTGTTAAGCAGCGATGCCAGCAAACTCGATATTGGCTGGATCCATCGCCAGCTTTCCGAAAAAAGTTACTGGGCAGCCGGGCAGACGCTGGCCACCACGGAGCGCTCCTTGTCGGCATCCATGCCCTTCGGTATTTACTGGCAACAGCAGCAGGTTGGTTTTGGAAGACTGATCACCGATTACAGCCGCTTTGCCTATCTTAGCGATGTGATGATTGATGATGCCCACCGTGGAAAAGGCCTCGGTAACTGGTTTGCCGCCACTATCCTGACCCACCCGGAATTACAAACGATAAAACGCTGGATGCTGGCCACCGACGATGCCCACGAGGTCTATCGCCGGGCGGGATGGCAGCCGGTAGAAAAGCCACAACGATTGATGGAATTTATTCCCACCCCACCAGAGGAAAACACCCCATGAGTTACCGCGTTGGCGTCGATATTGGCGGATCGTTCACGGATTTTGCGCTGCTGGACGAGCGTGATAACAGCATCCGCACCCTGAAAGTCCTGTCGCGCCCTGACAGCCCCGGCAGTGAAATCACCACCGGGCTGGCTGCATTTCAGCAGCGTGACGGCATTGATCCAACAGAGATTACCTATTTCACACACGGCACCACCGTTGGCGTGAACGCGGTGATCCAGCGTAAAGGCGTCAAGCTGGCGCTGTTTGCGACGGAAGGCTTCTGCGATGTGCTGGAACTGGCCCGGCTTAAAATTCCCCATATTCACGATCTGTTCTCGCGCCGACCTGTACCGCTGATCTCCCGCGACCGGGTGTTTGCCATTAGCGAACGTACCGACCGTGATGGCAAGGTGTTACAGCCCGTTGATCGCCAGAGCGTGGTTTATGCGGTGGAAGCCGCCCGCGTGGCAGGCTGTGAAGGCATCGTGGTTTCACTGCTGCACAGTTATCGCAACGGCAGCAATGAAGCGGTGGTGCGTGAGATCGTTGCCGAACTGGCCCCCGATCTGCTGACCTCCTGTTCGGCAGAGATCTGGCCGATTATCCGTGAATACGAACGTACCATCACCGCCGTGATTAACGCCTATGTGCAGCCGAAAGTGATCCATTACCTGGACGCCTTCGAGCGTGCGCTGAAGGAAATGGGGGTGCCGGTTCCACCGCGTATTACCAAATCCAACGGTGGCGTAATGGGACTGGCGCAGGCCAAAGCCGAATGCGTGCAGATGGTGCTGTCCGGCACCGCTTCCGGGGTGATGGGCGCCAGCTATATTGCGGAAAGCTGCGGCTTTGACCGCCTGTTGAGCCTGGATATCGGTGGCACCAGCGCCGATGTCGCGGTAATTATCAATGGCCGCCCGGAATACGGCAGCGGTGAAATTATCGGGGACTTCCCGATCTATATTCCTTCTGTTTCTGTTACCTCGGTCGGTCAGGGCGGAGGCTCCATCGCCTGGATTGACAGCCTTGGCGTGTTGCAGGTTGGCCCGGACAGTGCCGGTTCTCTACCTGGCCCGGTGTGTTTCCGCCGTGGCGGCACGGAAGCCACGGCCACTGACGCCTTTGCGGCCTGTGGTCTGATTGGTCACGGCGATCTGGGGTATAACGCGGTGCAGGTGGATGTGGCCGGGGCGCGTGCGGCAGTTGGGAAACTGGCCGATCCGCTGGGGATCAGCATCGAAGAGACGGCAGAAAATATTATTGCGCTGGCGATCTCCAGTATGTACAGCGACACCAGCGGGCTGATCTCACGCTTTGGCCTCGACCCGCGCGAATTCTATTTCCTCGCCTTTGGCGGTGCCGGGCCGATGATGGGCTGCTTCCTGGCGCGTGAGCTGAAACTGAAAGGCGTGGTGGTGCCGCCGACGCCAGGCGTGCTGTCTGCGCTGGGTGGCCTGGTGGCCGATATTAAAAACGACTTTATCCGCACGCTGTACTGCGACCTGACGGTGGCGGTCAGCGACCGTCTGCAACAGAATGCGCAGCAGCTGCGTACCGAAGCCGAAGGCTGGCTGGCGCGTGAGTACGGTGCAGAGTTGCCGTACGAACTCAGCTTCTCTGCCGATATGCGTTATCGCGGCCAGTCCTTTGAAATTGATGTGGTACTGCAACAGTCCTGGCTGCTGGCAGGTGATCTGGCGGCGATCCGCAGTGCCTTCGATGCGCATCATACCCGGTTGTTTGGTCATCATGATGCTGAGGCTGCCGTGCAGTTGATCAATCTGCGGCTGGTGCTGTCATCGCCGACCCCGAAACCGCGCCTGACCACGCTGGCGGCGGCCGAAGGGCCGGTTCCGGTGCTGCGTGAGGTGGAAGCCTGGATTGACGGACGCTGGTGGCAGGTGGATGTGGTGTCACGCAGTGCGCTGTTCGCCGGGCATCAGCTCAGCGGCCCGGTGATCATTGCACAGGATGACTGTACCACCTGTGTTCCCCCGCAAATGCAGGTCGATGTTGACCACTATGGCAACCTGATTATTACCCCGCAAACCGGAGCACATCATGGCAATTGATGGTCGTAACCTGCAAATTCTCGCCAACTACTGCGCGGCCGCTGCCGATGCGATGGCGTTTACCCTGATGCGCACCGCGCACTCCACCTTTGTTAAAGAGACGGAAGATTTCTCCTGTCAGATTGTCAGCCGTGACGGCCTGGCGTTTGCCTCACCGCGCAGCTTTGGCGCGCCCTGGTACAGCGGCATTGATTATGGCCCGGTGCTGGAGCTGATTGATGGCTACCAGGAAGGGGATATCTGCATCACCAATGATTCCTATGCGGGCAATGTTGCCACGCACTCGCCGGATATTCATATCTGGAAACCGGTGTTTTATGACGGCGAAATTACCTGCTTTGTAGTGGGCCACATTCATAACACTGACGTGGGCGGTGCGGTGCCTGCTTCACTGTCGCGTTCCCTGACGGAAATCGTGCAGGAAGGTATCCGCATTCCGCCGCTGAAAATCATCAGCGGTGGCGTGCTGAACCATGAGGTGGCGCGCATTATGCGCCTTAACGTGCGTGCGCCGGATCAGAACTGGGGCGACTTTAATGCCCAGATCGCGTCCGTGAATATTGGCGAGCGTAAGGTGCAGGAGATCATCGCCCGCTTTGGTATCGATGACTTCCTCACCGGTATTGAAGGTATCCTCGATTATGCCGAACAGCAGGCGCGCGGCATTATCAGCACTATCCCGGACGGTGACTACTTCTACGCGGATTACGCGGACGAAGATGGCGAAGGCGGCTATCCCTGCCGTATCGCCGTGACGCTGCGGGTCACCGGCGACAGTCTGGAGCTGGATTATACCGGCAGCGACCCGCAGCTGATGTCATCACTGAATATGCCCACGGGCGGGCGCGAACGTCACCCGCTGGCGCTGGTTGGCGTGACCTATGTGCTCTCCACGCTCGATCGTTCATTGCTGCTGAATGCCGGTACGCTGCGGCCGACGCGGGCGATCCTGCCGCCAGGCACCATTATGAACTGTGAAGCCCCAGCTGCGGTTGGCATGCGCTCTCTGACCTGCGCCATGTCGCAGATTGCCACCGTCGGTGCATTCTCGCTGGCGATGCCGGAGCGCCTGCCGGCGAACTCACCTGGCGGTAACTCGATTATCAATATTCGTACCGTGGATGGGCTGAATCGCAGCGTGGTGGCCTCGCTCGGCCCGGTCGGTGGCGGCGCGGGCGGCACGCCTAAACATGATGGCCCGGACGGCTCCGGTGGTTTATCCGCATTCCTGAAAAACACACCGATTGAGATCAACGAAGCCGAGGTTCCGGTGCGTTTCCTGCGTTATGGTCTGGCGACGGACAGCGCTGGTGCCGGAGAATATCGCGGTGGGCTGGCGACGGAAATGGCCTTTGAGGTGTTTGCACCGAATACCACCATTACGGCGCGTAACCGCAACCGTTCCGTCTTCTCCTCTGCCGGGGCGGCAGGTGGGCGGGCCGGAAGCACTTCATGGTTCCGTACCGAACATGCCGATGGCCGGGTAACGGAGCATGGAAATACCGATGTGATCCACTGTGGTCCGGGTGATGTGGTGGCCATCAAAGGTCCGGGCGCCGGTGGCTACGGACTGGCGAAGCACCGCCGGGTGCAGGCGGTTTTGCAGGATGTGCAGTGTGGTTTCCTGACGGAGCAGGCGGCGCGGGAGCAGTACGGTGTGGCGTTACAGCGCGGTGAGATCGACGAAGTCGGTACAGCCCGTCTGCGGGCTGCGATGCCGGAGGGCAACGGCGAACACTTTGATGTCGGTGATGCTCGGCGCACCTTCGAAACGGTCTGGACCCCAGAGCGTTATCAACGGCTGACGGCGTTTCTGGCGCAGCAACCTATCGTGTGGCGCCACTTCCTCAAGCACCAGGTGTTTGCTGCGGTGAAAGCGGGTGAGTGCAGTGAACTGGGGCTGGATGAGCAGATGTCGCAGCTGTTTGCCGGGCTGAAGCTGCGTTTCCCTGCGCTGGGCGCGGTGTAATTATTTCCCCCACACAAATTCTGCGAGCTGTCCCGAATAACGGGATTTGTGTGGGGACTGTTTTGTATTTTGCGATGGTAATTGCTTTTTTTTACGGTAATATTTCCGTGCGATAAAGTTGTTTTTTAATAGTGTAAGTCAGTCACGATAATATATTACGGGAATCAATAAGAGAGGTAGATATGGATTTCAGCCTTAAAACATTTATGCATGCGGGGATTGGTGGCTCGGGATTAGGTTTTGGCTCGTCAGGGTTTGTCCCTCTGTTATTCCCCTCAATGCCGTTCACTGACTTTATGATGTATTTTGGTGCGATAGCCGGGGCAGTGGTCTTCATCTTGCTCTATCTGTACTTCGTCTGGCAGGATCGCTAATGCAGGCATCCTGGTATTTTCCGCATGATAATCAACAGTTGATGCATTTCTATTTTGTCATTTGTTCAGCTTATATGTTGATTCATCTGGTTCTGGACTGGCGGTCAGAAAAAACACCGCCATTTTCATTCAGTAACATGAAATATAAATTACACCAGGTTTTCTCTGGTATAACGTTAGCATCAAGCGCTTTTTTCATCGTTATTATTGTGGACCTGTCGAATCCACTCCGTTATTCCGATGCATTAATTGTACCGCTTACTTATGCAGCATTATCTGGAATACTGATTTCCCTTTCTGATATCGTTCCAGACGCTGACGAACAAGGGGAAATAAAACGGTGACGGACGACTGCATGGGGGGCAGTCGTCCTCTGATAAAGATTACTCTTCGTCAGCAAAATACCAGTAGCCGCTGTTTACCAGCGCTGCCAGCTGAGCGAGGAAGGATGGGTCATCCAGCGCATCACCGAACTGATCCTGCCCCAGCGTTAAATCGTTCGCCAGTGCGGTCAGGGCTGCCCGGTGCTGCGATTCAACCTGCTCACCGTTGATAAACACGGCATTACCAATCGATACCACGCGCAGGCCACCAAGGCGTGAAAGCTGATCACCCTGTTGCAGTGCATCGTAGATCTCATCCGGTTGATAAGGCGGTTCCGGTGGCGCAACGTCCAGTTCGTGGCGAGATTGTGAGATAAACTCACCAAACCACTGATTAAAGTGCTCAGGTTGGTTGATCACCTCCATCATCATGGCGCGAATGCCGTCCAGTTCAGCAGGCAGGATCTCTGCGTTGTGCTCGCGAGGCTGCACATCCGGATCGCTGAAACGGCGGCTGCCCAGCTCACGCGCCAGCACGTAATCAGCAAAGCCGCTGATCAGTTCGCGACCGCTGGGTGCGCGGAAGCCGACCGAATAGTTAATAGCGTTTTCCAGCGAGTAACCTTCGTGCGGGAATCCTGGCGGAATATAGAGAATATCGCCGGGTTCCATCTCTTCATCGATGATGGCGTCAAAAGGTTCAACCTGAAGCAGATCCGGGTGTGGACAGTGCTGCTTCATTTCCGTTTTTTCACCCACGCGCCAGCGACGGCGGCCGGTGCCCTGGATAATAAACACGTCATACTGGTCGAAGTGAGGGCCGACGCCGCCACCTGGCACCGAGAAGGAGATCATCAGGTCGTCAACTCGCCAGTCAGGGATCATCCGGAAGGGATGCATCAGGGCGGCAGAAGGTTCATGCCAGTGGTCTACCGCCTGTACCAGCAGTGACCAGTTGTTTTCGCCAAGATGATCGAAGCTCTCAAACGGGCCGTGACTGACTTCCCATTTCCCGTCCTGGTGGCTGACCAGGCGGCTGTCGACTTCATTTTCCATCGCCAGACCCGCCAGTTCGTCAGGGGAAATAGGGTCAACGAAGTTTTTGAAGCCGCGCTTGAGGACTACCGGGCGTTTCTGCCAGTAGCGCTGAATAAAATCGGGCCAATTGAGATCGAGCTGATAATCCATGATGGTTTCCTGAAACGCGTAAGTGGAAAGATTATAACAGCGCACAGCCACTGTGTAATGTCATGGCAGAGGGCAGATTACTCGTGCTTGTGCAGCAGCTCCTGGCGCTGGAATTCGACTTCCATACGTGCGCCGCCAAGCTCGCTGGTGCCGGCACGAATATCGCCAGCGTACTGTTCGAGAATGTCCCGTGCCAGCGACAAGCCCAGCCCCTGGCCGGGGCGCAGTGTGTCGGCACGCTGACCGCGAATAAACACCAGGTCACGCTTGTTTTCCGGAATGCCGGGACCGTCATCCTCGACGATGAGTAGCAGTGTTTTTTCCGTCTGTTGCACACTGATCTCTACGAACTCCAGGCAGTACTTGCAGGCGTTATCCAGCACGTTGCCCATCACTTCCATAAAATCGTTCTGCTCACCGACGAAAATCACCTCCGGTGAAATATCCAGCGTCAGAACAACCCCTTTACGCTGATAGACTTTATTCAGCGCTGAGCATAATCCGTCGAGCAGGGCTGGCACTGAATGCACATCGCGCTTCAATGCATGGTGATCGGCCTGCATGCTGGCACGATGCAGGTAATAGCCAATCTGTTGGGAGATTCGGCTGATCTGCTCCAGCATGATGGGTTCGGCTTGTTCTATGGAGAGGTTGCGTTCACCACGCAGTGAACGCAGGGTGGTTTGCAGTACCGCCAGCGGTGTCTTCAGGCTGTGTGTCAAATCGCTCAGTGTGGTGCGATAGCGGGTGTAGCGCTGGCGTTCGTTATCCAGCAACAGGTTAAGATTTCGCACCAGCCCTTTTAGCTCCTGAGGCGGGGAGGGGTCCAGCGTGTCGCGGTTTCCGCCTTCCAGTTCACGGACCTGGGCTGCCAGAGCGCCAATCGGGCGCAGGCTCCAGTGGGCGGCCAGCCACAGCAACGGGATAATCAATAGCAGATTGGCCAGCAGCACATAGCTGAACCACGACCACACAACGTCAGAGTGTTGAAGCTCTTGCGGAATGGAGTCGACCACCACGATGGTCAGCGCAGGCAGGTTGGGCGTGGCATCATAACGGTTGACTGCCACCGAGTGGGTGAAGGTATCGTTGCCGTCATCGTCATAGGCGCTTAGCTTACTTTGCGCGTCCTGGTCATTGCCCAGCACTTCACGGCTGGTGTGATTGTTGGTGTCGATTTCATAGAAATCCGACTTATTCAGCCATTCACGACGGATCTTGCTGCGAATATCGGGAACGTCGCGCTGCTGCCACAGCAGTTTACCGTTATTGTCGTAGATGAAGACCAGCGCGGGAAAATTGAGCGTCATGCGCTCGGGCTGTACGATAGTCAGCTTATTGTCCTTCCACTGGGAGAGCGTGAAAAACAGATTACTTTCGCTGCGCAGCACGCGGTAGGTGTTTTTATCGAAGCTCACTACATAGCCGATCACCGCCACCATTCCATAAGAGAGCGACATGGTTAGCACCACCGCTGCGGTGGCGAGTAAGAAACGGACCCGCAGTGAACGCGGTTTTTTGCGGCGCCAGTTAAACATGCTCAAATATCGAAGCGGTAGCCCTGACCGCGCACCGTAGTGATGACGTCCTGAGCATGTTCTGCCAGGATTTTTTTACGTAAGCGGCCCATCAGCACATCAATCGTGTGGCTCTCGCGCAGTTCTGCATCAGGATAGAGCTGCAGCATGAGCGAGTCTTTGCTGACCACTTTACCTGCATTGCGGATCAGGGTTTCAATAATGGTGTACTCAAATGCGGTCAGTTTTATCTGCTGCTCGCTGATAGTCAGCTCACGGCGTGAAAGATCTACCTGGAAAGGGTGCAGGGTAATAATTTGCGAGGCTAACCCGCTGTTGCGGCGCATCAACGCCTGCATTCGGGCGACAACCTCTTCGATATGGAAGGGCTTGGTCACGTAATCATCGGCACCGGCTTCCAGTGCTTCGACTTTCGCCTGCCAGCCGTCACGTGCTGTGAGCACCAGAATCGGCTGACGGACGTCCTGGCTGCGCCAGCGGCGGATGAGTCTCATGCCGTCTTCATCCGGCAGTCCGAGATCGACCAGGGTAATATCCGGAGTGTGTTCATTAAGGAAATAGTCGGCTTCTTTCGCGTCTTCGGCGGCATCAACCTGGTGACCCATCTCACGCAACTGCACCGCCAGATGATGACGGAGCAGCGGATTATCTTCCACAACTAACACTCGCATAACCGAATCCTTAATAAGATCAACTCACCAGAAATAACAACATAGCGCCAGGATGCCTGAAGCAGCAACCGTCTGAGCGCTTATTCACTTTTATTGGGGTATAACTGGCGTTAAGTATAGGGGAGATCAGATAAACAATAGGTTAACACGGGCCGACTGAGCCGGCCCGGTGGGAGGGGCGATTATTTCAGGTCGTCAACCATCTGGATGGCGCGGCCGATATAATTGGCTGGGGTCATCTGCTTCAGACGAGTTTTCTCTTCTTCAGGCAGAGCCAACCCGTCGATGAAGGTTTTCATGCCTTCAGCGTCAACACGCTTGCCACGCGTCAACTCTTTCAACTTCTCGTAAGGCTTTTCGATACCGTAACGGCGCATAACTGTCTGGATGGGTTCAGCCAGCACTTCCCAGTTGTGGTCCAGCTCGTCCAGCAGACGCGCGCGGTTCACTTCCAGTTTGGAGATACCTTTCAGCGTTGCCTGGTAAGCGATCAGTGCATAACCCACGCCCACGCCGAGGTTACGCAGCACGGTGGAGTCGGTCAGGTCGCGCTGCCAGCGTGATACTGGCAGTTTGCTGGCAAGGTGCTGCATCATGGCGTTAGCCAGGCCGAGGTTGCCTTCGGAATTTTCGAAGTCAATCGGGTTCACCTTGTGCGGCATGGTGGAAGAACCGATTTCACCCGCAATGGTTTTCTGCTTGAAGTGGTTGAGTGCGATGTAACCCCAGACATCACGATCGAAGTCGATCAGAATGGTGTTAAAGCGCGCCATGCAGTCAAACAGCTCGGCAATATAGTCGTGCGGCTCGATCTGTGTGGTGTACGGGTTCCAGGTCACGCCCAGTGAGGTCACGAACGCTTCACTGAACTCATGCCAGTCCACTTCCGGGTACGCGGCGATGTGGGCGTTGTAGTTACCGACGGCACCGTTGATTTTACCCAGGATTTCAATACGTTCTAACTGACGCAGCTGGCGCTCAAAGCGGTAGGCGACGTTCGCCATCTCTTTACCCAGCGTGGACGGTGTAGCGGGCTGGCCGTGGGTGCGCGACAGCAGCGGGATATCACGGTACTGCACCGCCAGGTCCTTCACGGCAACGATGATTTTGTTCCAGTAAGGCACAATCACCTCACGGCGTGCGGTTTCCAGCATCAGCGCGTGTGACAGGTTATTGATATCTTCTGAAGTACAGGCGAAGTGAATAAATTCAGACACCGCGTGCAGGGCAGGGACGGACTCCACTTTCTCTTTCAGAAAGTATTCCACTGCTTTCACGTCGTGGTTGGTGGTGCGCTCGATAGTTTTGATACGCGCAGCATCTTCTTCGCTGAAACCGCTGACAATGGCATCAAGGTAAGCGTTTGCGTCGGCATCAAATGCAGGAACTTCCTTGATCTCAGCGCAGGTTGCCAGTTTTTGTAACCAGCGAACTTCAACCTCAACGCGGAATTTCAGCAGGCCATATTCGCTGAAAATACCACGGAGTGGGCTGACTTTGTCGCCATAACGGCCATCTACAGGTGAGACGGCGGTCAGAGAGGATAATTCCATTGTTGCTGCTCCAGGATCGGTTAAAAATCAGGTTGGGGTCCCGTTAAGGCGGGCCAGAATCGCTTTTGCCTCATTGACTAAGCGGTTACGGGACAACATTAGCTGCAGACGGCCACCGCCGACCTGCTGCCACAACACTGCCGCGCGGATACCCGCCAGCAGTGTCGCACGAACTTTGCTCTGTACCTGGCTATTCTGCAGGACAGCCGGGGAACCGGTGACCTGGATACGCGGGCCGAGCGGGCTGATCACATCGACATAAATCGCTGCCATCGCGCTTAGCAGGGTATCAGACTCCAGATCGTAGTGCGCCAGCTGGCGATCGAGCTGGGCAATACGGCTGGACAACTCATTTAACGCGTTTTTGTTGGCATTCAGTTTACGCTCCAGCACCATCATGCTCAGCGTGTAACGCGTTAGTTCGGCACCCAGGCCCTGGCGGCTGTTGCTGTTCAGCACGGCCAGCAGGGTTTCCAGACCAAACTGCAGGTTTGCTTCATCGTTGCCGAACACCGCCAGCGTGGACGACGGGTTCAGATCCAGCAGGCTTTTCAGCGATGTTTTTAACGCGTCAGGCGGGCACTGCCCCTGGTGCGCCAGTTGCTGCACCAGGTGAGCGGACTGGCAGATACCAGCCAGTGCCAGAGTAATATCATAGTAATTCTTCGCCACGGTAACTCCTGTATACGCCAGACTTCAGGCTGCTGATGCGTTGGCAGCTGTTCTGCGGCCCGACTGTTTATGCGTTAACCAGCGGCTGGCGCTGTTCGATGATGCCGCCACCCAGGCAGACCTCATCGATATAGAAAACCGCAGACTGCCCTGGTGTCACGGCCGCCACCGGCTGGTCAAAACGCACTTCGATGCGCTCAGCGTCCAGCGGGGTAACGGTGCAGGGGATATCTTCCTGGCGATAGCGGGTTTTCACCATGCAGCGCAGTGGCGCGGTCAACGTTTCGCGATCCACCCAGTGTAACTGCTGAGCAACCAGGCCAACGGACATCAGGCGTGGATGGTCATGGCCCTGAGCGACAACCAGCACATTGTTCGCCACGTCTTTATCGACCACATACCAGGGTTCTTCGTTACCGTCTTTGGTGCCGCCGATGCCCAGCCCTTTGCGCTGGCCCAGCGTGTGGTACATCAGACCCTGATGCTGCCCCACGGTGTCACCGTCAACGGACACAATTGGCCCCGGCTGAGCGGGCAGATAACGAGCCAGGAACTCGGTAAATTTACGCTCGCCGATAAAGCAGATACCGGTGGAGTCTTTTTTCTTCGCGGTGATCAAATCCAGCTGTTCAGCAATACGACGGACTTCCGGTTTCTCTAATTCACCGACCGGGAACAGGCTTTGAGCGATCTGCTCAAAGCCAAGGGTGTAGAGGAAGTAGCTCTGATCTTTATTGCCGTCCAGCCCACGCAGCAGGCGGCTTTTGCCATCCACATCCTGGCGACGCACGTAGTGACCGGTGGCGATAAAGTCTGCGCCCAGGTCTTCTGCGGCAAATTCCAGGAAGGCTTTAAATTTGATCTCTTTATTGCAGAGAATATCGGGATTGGGCGTACGGCCAGCTTTATATTCCGCCAGGAAGTGTTCAAACACGTTGTCCCAGTATTCGGCGGCAAAGTTGACCGTATGCAGGTAGATACCGAGTTTGTCACAGACTGCCTGCGCATCGGCTAAATCTTCCGCTGCGGTGCAATACTCCTCACCATCATCCTCCTCCCAGTTTTTCATAAACAGGCCTTCAACCTGATAACCCTGTTGCTGGAGCAACCAGGCGGAAACGGAGGAGTCAACGCCGCCGGACATACCGACGATCACTTTTTTCTGGCTGTTAGAACTGTTCAACATTGCTTGTCCGACTTTAAGGAGTCGTTAAAGGCGACTCTGATAAAATTGCGCGGCATTCTATCACGCGTCGGCGACCTGCGCACTCTCGCTAAACGGCCACTGGAAGGCGCTGAGGATCTCCAGCGGATAGCGCGGCCCGGTCTGATAAATGTGCAGGCTTTCTGCCACCAGCGGTGAGCGCAGTTTTTTGGACGTCATAATCTCCTGCGGCGGCAGCCACCAGCAGCGATCAATATCGCGATCCTGCGGGTAAGTCTCGATAGCGTTGGGCAGGTCCAGGGCGAACAGAAAACGCAGGAACGGGGTGTTATCCGGGGCGATCCACTGGTGCAGACGTAAAAAGGCCTGGGGGATAGCATCAATGCCGGTCTCTTCCGACAGTTCACGCACCGCCGCCTGAAGCAGCGTTTCATCGGCCTCCAGATGGCCCGCAGGCTGGTTCCAGGTGGTGCGCCCACGCACGCGTTCTTCTACCACTAAAAACTGCCCTTCAGCCTGTACCACCGTGGCTACGGTGACGTGCGGTTTAAACATAACGCGTTCTCCATTCGGTAAATACGCGCAGCGTACTACGCGTTAATAATTGTCAGATTTCGTTGCTGATATCACGCCATTCGCCTGGTGCCAGGCCCTGTAACTGTAACGCACCCATTGAGAAACGGATCAGACGCAGGGTAGGAAAGCCGATATGCGCCGTCATTCGACGTACCTGACGGTTCCGTCCTTCGTACAGGGTGATTTTCAGCCAGCAGGTTGGGATGGCTTTGCGTTCGCGGATCGGCGGTTGACGATCCCACAACCAGTCGGGGGCGGCCACTTTTTCTACCCCGGCGGGCAGGGTGGGGCCATCTTTCAGATTTACGCCAGTGCGTAACGGTTGCAGATCGCTCTCCTGCGGGTCGCCCTCTACCTGCACAAAGTAGATTTTTCCGGTGCGTTTACCCGGCTGAGTCAGGGTTGCCTGTAGTGCGCCGTCATTGGTCAGTACCATCAGCCCTTCACTGTCACGGTCAAGCCGTCCGGCAGCATAAATACCCGGCTGTGGCACATAATCTTTCAGCGTGCGGCGCCCGGCTTCATCGCTGAACTGCGGTAACACATCAAAAGGTTTATTAAACAGCACCACGCAACGCGGGCCTTTAACGGCAGGTTTGGCGGCGCGGCGCGGGCCGGAACGCCCAGGGTGATGATTCGTCAAGGAAGATTTTCGCATGGTCTTTGCACTGAGTAACAATGAGTGCATTATACCGCAATCCGGAGATGATTGGCGCGGAGTCAATATTCAAGTAGTATTGACGCGCATCTTACAAGTCATTAACAAAAAAAAGCGCTCGAAGGAGAGGTTAATGGAAAGCAAAGTAGTTGTTCCGGCGGAAGGTCAGAAAATCACCCTGGATCAGGGAAAACTCAACGTACCTAACAATCCAATCATCCCGTTTATCGAAGGTGATGGCATTGGCGTTGACGTGTCTCCAGTGATGATCAAAGTCGTTGATGCCGCTGTGCAGAAAGCTTACAACGGTGAGCGTAAAATTTCCTGGATGGAAATTTACACCGGTGAGAAATCGGTAGAGCTTTACGGCCAGGACGTTTGGTTGCCAGAAGAAACTCTCGATCTGATCAAAGAATATCGCGTTGCCATCAAAGGCCCACTGACCACCCCGGTCGGCGGCGGTATTCGTTCCCTGAACGTTGCCCTGCGTCAGCAGCTTGATCTGTACATCTGCCTGCGTCCTGTCCGTTACTACACCGGCACACCAAGCCCGGTGAAACGCCCGGAAGACACTGACATGGTGATTTTCCGTGAGAACTCCGAAGATATCTATGCGGGTATCGAGTGGAAAGCGGGTACGCCGGAAGCAGATAAAGTCATCAAGTTCCTGCGTGATGAAATGGGCGTGAAGAAAATTCGCTTCCCTGAGCAGTGCGGTATCGGCATTAAGCCATGTTCAGAAGCAGGCACCCAGCGTCTGGTGCGTGCAGCCATCGAATACGCAATCACTAACGATCGTGATTCTGTAACGCTGGTTCACAAAGGCAACATCATGAAATTCACCGAAGGCGCTTTCAAAGACTGGGGTTACCAGTTGGCGAAAGAAGAATTCGGCGGTGAGCTGATCGATGGTGGCCCGTGGATGACGGTGAAGAACCCGAACACCGGCAAAGAGATCGTCATTAAAGACGTGATCGCCGATGCCTTCCTGCAGCAGATCCTGCTGCGTCCGGCTGAGTATGACGTTATTGCCTGTATGAACCTGAACGGTGACTACATTTCTGACGCCCTGGCGGCGCAGGTTGGCGGTATCGGTATTGCTCCGGGTGCCAACATCGGTGACGAATGTGCACTGTTTGAAGCCACCCACGGTACAGCACCTAAGTATGCTGGCCAGGATAAAGTGAACCCAGGTTCCATCATCCTGTCCGCTGAAATGATGCTGCGTCATATGGGCTGGTTCGAAGCCGCTGACCTGATTGTTAACGGCATGAAAGGCGCAATCGCGGCCAAAACCGTGACCTATGACTTCGAACGTCAGATGGACGGCGCTAAGTTGCTGAAAGCCTCAGAGTTTGGCGATGCGATGATCAAACATATGTAATCGCGTTAAGCGATAATAAAGCCAACATGATTGTTAAAATTGTGTTGGCTTTTTGTTTCATTGGTTTATTCTGCAAAACTGTACGAATTACAATCAACTTTATACCGCGATAACGATCCACTCCTTCCCTCTGTCATCGTTATATTTATCTGTTTGAACCTGATTCTTGTGACCAAGAAGCTGCTGTGTATTCACCTCCTGCTCTCGATAAATTCGCCCAGCTAACGAACGCTGTTCATTAAGTAACAGTGTTTTAAATCCGTTGGCAGCTTTTATACACATTAGGCGAGGTGCAACTGGTCATTCCCAAACAGTAAGGATTCGGCTAATCTAAATACCCATAACAACAACATGAGTATTCATAGTGATAGCTGAATTATCTGCGGCGATGACCGCTATAAAGGAAACGGCAGGTCTCGTTAAAGTTATCCATAACGCAAAAACTGATACAGAAGTTAAAGCTGCAACTATTGAGCTTCAGAATAAACTAATCACACTTCAGGCTGAGTGCTTTAACCTTGGTGATGCGATCCGACATCGTGATGAAGAAGCAGCGCATTTCAAAGCAAAAATTGCAAAGTTTGAAGACTTCAAATCCGATTCTAAAGGTTATGTTCTACATCGGACTGAAGGTGAAACCTTGGTGTACTCGAAACAAGTTGTCGTGGATGATTTGGAGATGATGGTGCATGCCTGCCCACATTGTTATCAGCAGAAGAAAATATCTATGCTTCAACCAGGCATAGAAAAGAGCGTAAAAGGTGGTTATTGGGTTTATTTTTGTCCATGCTGTAATAGTCAATTCAAAATGGATAAAACCCCTGCTGCAAATGCCACTCAAGTAAGAACGCAGCGCTTTACTTCTGGGGGGAGGATATGGTAGTTACTTAATCTATCTTGTAGGGATATCAAAGTTTTAAACAGCAAAGCGTCCTTTTGGCGCTTCTTTTTTTATGGGGATTCAAAATGCATGATTTATTCGTGCTGCCTTATGCAGAACGCATCACGACGAACTTCATGCGGAGGGGCGTGTATATGATGCAAAGTATGGCACTCAGCCGGAATTGATCATTTTCACTCTTGTAGAGCCCTGGAACTTGGCGTTATTGCCACGGGAAGGAAAAAGAGCGAAGGCAAAAATACGTGATATTAAATATATCCTGGAGTGCTGGGGAGGCAGGCCCGCACCTGAAGGTGCCTGAGTTGACTACTCATCGATCGCTGCGGGTTTAAAGGTTTGCTGCAAACAGATATTAATCGGTGGCCATCACTGACAGATCACGACGGGTTCATTATCGACAGTTGCATTGCATGACTAGAGAGGAAAAAATCAAAGGGGTACGAGCCCATGACCGCTTAACGTTTCACTCCTAATTATGGGCCGACGGCGTCGTTATTTAGATGGCACTGTCAGGAAAGGTATAATACAGATGAGGGTTTTATCAGTGGGCTATTGTGTATTCTTGTAGTTAAGTTTGATTTGGATTAAGTAATACGCCCGCGTAGGCGGGCATCTTGTTTAAATTGGTCTCTTGGATGTTGACTTGAAAACAGTCCTGCTAACCTCTGCGACAAATATGTCCTCATCTAAAAAAGTCAATAATGCCTTTACATCTCTTTTCGTGTTTGGCATGACTATTTTTTCAATTCCAGTGCTAATATCCGTTTTTAAATCGAAGTTGACTTTTTGAGCGGCATTTTTTAGTTTGGAAATTTGTTCTCCTAATATGCCAGATTTGTTTATGAGGGTGATTTTAGTCCTTATTACAGTATCTGCAATTAGTTTCATATCAAATCCGGCATCAGTTTTAAATACAGCGTTCGTGCAAAAAGATGCCAAGTCTGCGTCAGTTGCCTCTGTGAAATATCTATCCATATTAAATATACCTCGAAGCTTAATGAGGCTTTTGAATTTAATTGTATTTTTTTCAATCACGGCAACTAACTTATCATCAATGTTAAAACCAGTGGATGAGGCCATTGTGAAAACATTTCCACTTAGCCATAATGACTTACTGATGTCGAGAATCTGTCCTTTATTGAAGCTTTGGATCGCTATTTTATCACTATTAGCACGGTGTTCAATCCCTACGAACAGAGCTTTGATGTGCTCTACAGGAACAGTCTTAGGATCCCATACTGGAATTCCTGTGTTTCTTCTTACAGCATCAATTAAATCATCAGATTCTGTAAAATCCTTTAAATAGAGATGCTCACTATAGGAAGGTTTATAACCTGCGTAGAACTCTATTGGTTCATCATAGTGAGACTCAAAATAAGCATGTTGTTCTTTAAAAATACCGATGAGTTTTTCATCTGTTTTTTTATCGGTATCAATACGCATAATCCTATGCGTAGTATTGTTATCCATTACAGCAAATATAGGCATATTATTACCTTTAAGTATGTAAGTATGTGTAGTCAGTAAGCTTAATAATGTTGAAGCTTTTACCCCTAACATCTGTGATTATTTCTTTTGAGATAAGAACGAAGCCTACGCCAGTATCATCCTCTGCTTCATAAAACTTATATCCTAGCAGTGAGAGGAGTGGGTTAAAATTATAGTTCTCAGAGAAGCTAATGTAAAAAAGTAATGATAAATAGAAGAATAATGCATATTTCCAGTCAGTTGCTATCGAATCTGTACCGAGGAGCGGGAAAAGATAACTTAGAAAATAATTTGTAACCTCTTTATTGGCTGGGGATATTGAGTCAATATTTTTACTTAAAATTACAAGATTGGATTTTGCGAAAAAAATAAAGAAAACGCAAAAAACAAAGCTCAATATGCAAATGGTTAAGGATGAATAAATCAGCCAGTTAGCTTCTTTAACCATCCCTATAAATACCAATGTTATGCAAACTGGAGCTATTGAGCTGGCAGTCAAAAGTAAACGAGCAATTTTGTTCATGACCTGTCTCCCAAGATAACTGTATGTACATACAGTATACCTAAGGGGCATCCTTACCAATAGGAGAAAATGAAGTTCTTATGGTAAACGCCCATCCTCTACACAGACATTAAAACATAAAAAAGATTAATGCGTACGGACTTTCAATATGAAGATGGTAATAGTGGTCACTTCGACATCAGAGATCACGTTGGTGCCTCTGATGCTGCGTCATATGGAGTGGTTCGAAGCCGCTGACCTGATTGTTAAAGGCATGGAAGGCGCAATCGCTGCCAAAACCGTGACCTATGACTTCGAACGTCAGATGGACGGCGCTAAGTTGCTGAAAGCTTAAGAGTTTGGCGACGCGATGATCAAACACATGTAAGTGTGTTTGTCGGCGGGGGCTTCGGCTCCCGCCATCTATCAAAAAGCCTGAACATCCACTTTCCCACAATGGTTCCCTCTCAGGGAAGCCTGCCTTGCGTTTCTGAATACACTGTCCCGCCTTCACGTTTACCCATGCCCAGGACAACGACCGTGACAACTTCATCTTGAACGAGATAAACCAGTCGGTAACCGGCAGACTTTAACTTGATTTTATATTGGTCTTTACGACCATGAAGCTGAGCGGAGGGGACGCGTGGATTTTCTAAACGCTCCTTTAATTTCTTCTTGAACTGCTCCCTGATCGGATGCCCGAGTTTTTTCCATTCTTTCTCTGCTGAAGGGACAAATTTAAGTTTATAGGTCATCTAACGAAATCTCTTTCGCATCCTGTAGTTCTGGCATGCGTTCATCGACGATACGTCCCAGCTCTGCATCCTCGGCCAGTTCCATCAGATAGGCGTATATCGCTGGAGGTACGCAGTAAAATGCGGGTTCATTGCGATTCAGGATAGCGATTGTCTCGCCCTCAGCTGAACGTACCGTACCCATTGGGTCGCGCTTGAGATCGGTGATGCTGGCCGCAGTGTTGGTCAGAATTTGAAAAGGCATGTTTTCAACCTCTTATCAGTTGTACGTAATGGTTATGGTACAGAGTACTATGAACGCTAAGTGACGCTAATAATAGCACCATAGAAAGTGCAATCAAAGGTGCTCATGATTCGTTTTGCGGCTCTTGTCGTGCCATTTTTAGCATTTAATTGGAATGAAGTAAGAAAGATATTTCTTTATTAAATCTAACTTCCATAAAGAGTAAACATATCGTGAAAAGCATCACTGCTATTTAATTTTTAGCCCGAAAGTGGCGGTTATGTGCCTGGTACGACGGATACACTGTTCACCTTATCAAACCAAAGGATGGACTTTTATGACCCGGTACGAAGAACAGCTATTAGCGGATGAAGAAAAATATTGTTCACACGGTGATACCGTACATTACGTCACTACACCAAAAATTTTTGATAGCTGTAAAGGCAGTTACCTCTTCGATGCGGAAGGAACGCCTTATCTGGATCTTCAGATGTGGTATTCCGCAGTGAACTTTGGCTATGCCAATCCCCGACTGGAAAATGTTCTTAAACGTCAGATTGATGTTCTGCCGCAGATTGCCAGCCAGTATTTGCACCCCACTAAGATTGAATTAAGCAAAGTGATTGCCCAGGATATGGAGCGCAAGTTTGGTCTGCCGGGGCGCGTCCACTATAACGTGGGGGGATCACAGTCTGTTGATGACTCCCTGAAGCTGGTTCGCAACTATTGTAACGGCAAAAGTCGGATGTTTGCTTTTGAGGGGGGATACCACGGACGTAGCCTGGGAGCATCCTCAATTACCTCCAGCTACCGTTACCGGCGTCGTTTTGGTCACTTTGGCGAGCGTGCCCAGTTTATTCCTTTTCCCTATCCGTTCCGGCGTCAGAAAGGCATGACCGCGGAAGAGTATGCCGAAAAGTTGATTGCTGATTTTGCGCGTCTGTTTGAAAACGAATATCACGGAGTATGGGATCCTAAAGTTTGCCAATCCGAGTTTTCCGCCTTCTATATTGAGCCGGTTCAGGGAACCGGTGGCTATGTGATCCCACCGCGCAACTACTATAAGGGACTGAAAAAAGTGCTCGACGAGCATGGCATCCTGCTGGTGGTTGATGAAATCCAGATGGGCTTCTACCGTACCGGCAAGCTCTGGTCGGTAGAGCATTTCGGCATTACGCCGGATGTTCTGGTGTTCGGTAAGGCATTAACCAACGGTCTGAACCCGCTTGCTGGCATCTGGGCACGTGAGGAGATGATTAATCCCGCCACCTTCCCGGTAGGATCAACACATTCAACCTTTGCCTCTAATCCTTTGGGAACGGCTGTCGGGCTGGAAGTGATGCATATGCTGGCAGAAAAAGACTATGAAAAACAGGTGATGGAGAGTGGGGCGCATTTCCTTGAAGGGCTGAAGTCATTGCAACTGCGCCACCCGGAAATTGGCGATGTGGACGGTCTGGGGCTGGCGCTGCGTGCCGAACTTTGTACGGTCGATGGCTTTACACCTAACAAAGCGCTGCTGGACAAAATGGTGGATATTGGGTTGTCCGGTACGCTGGATTATCAAGGTCAAAAAACCGGGCTGGTGCTGGATGTGGGCGGCTATTACAAGAATGTGATTACCTTCGCACCTTCACTGGAAATCAGCCGCGCTGAAATCCATCAGGCGATTGAATTGCTGGACCAGCTGATCGTGCGTGCTAAAAAAGAGATGTGACATCTCCATGGCAACGCCTCATTTTATGGGGCGTTTAATCAGTGCGGGTGAAGATGCGCATCTCTGGCCAGGCAGAGAATACCCAGCAGGATCAGCACGCCACCGATCATTTTAGCCAGCGAGAGATCGTCGTTAAACAGCCAGAGGGATATCAGCGCCACGGAGATAATATCAAGATGCGAAGCGGCAAAAGCGGGGCCGACGGGTGCGTACCTGAGCAACGTCATCCAGGTATAAAAAGCGCCAAGATAGCCTGCAAAGGCAATATAAACCCACACATGAGCAAAGATGCGGTACAACCATGCGGCATCCAGCGTCAACGGAGACGCGTAGATCGCCGTGTATTTGAAACTCACCTGTGCCAGCGTATCAAACAGCATCAGCGCTAAAAATCCCAGCAGATAAAAGCGTGTCATTATCCCATTCCTACGGCCGTCACACCCAGCGCGATAAGCACAATACCAATCACGCGCCACCGGCTTAACCGCTCTTTAAGCCACACTCTGGCTGCCGCCATCACCACCACGACATTGATGGATCCCAGCATCATGGCGACGGACAGCGGAACCAGCGATAAGAAGGCCAGCCAGAGGACAAACTCCAGTACGTAACAGGCTGCACCCAGCCAGATCCAGCCATGGCGCAGCATATGACGCCAGTAGGCGAGGCCACTAAACCGGGTGCTGTTATGCGTGGCGGCTTTAAAGGCGAGCTGGCCGCAGGTATCGAGAAGGATATTTAACAGCCACAACGCCAGGGAGAATTGACTTATCACGCCGGGGTACTGAGCGTGGTGTGTAAACGCAAGGCGGCAGGTTCCCTGTTGTTCTTCGCCTCGCTTTGCTGCTGGATAAAACCCAGCGTAAGGGCGATCAGCTCCGTGCGATCGTTATCAATAGTGATCATATGGTAACTGTTCTTCAACAGCGTCAGTGCCACCTCGCCGCTGACGTTGTCACGTACCAACAGTGCATTACGACGGTGGGCGATATCGTCATTTTCGGCGTGGAGCACCAGACAGGGGGCGGTGACCTGTGGGAGCGCCCTGCGTACGTTGCGCGATAGCGCCATCATCTGGCTCAGTGACGGCCACGGATTTCCCGGCAGTCCGGCCACTCCGCTGTCGCCTTCCTGCATGCTTTTGGCAATACGGCGGCGCAGGCTTTCATTACGGATACCGTAAGGCTCTTTCTCGTTGAATAGGCGATGGCGGCCCAGGTGAAAACACCCGGCCAGCGGCAGTAGCCATGGCGCGGCGAAGCGCGAAAGAGGAGGAATGCTCCAGCCGTCATAACGAAACGTTGCGCTATAGACCAGGACGCTGTCCACCGGAAAATCAGACGCATATTTTAATGCCAGCACGGCGCCCATCGACAGACCACCGACCACCAGATGGTCTACCTGCTGCCGCAGTTTTTGCGCCCCGTTGATAACGCTTTGATACCAGTCCTGCCAGCGAGTGGCGATCAGATCGTCAACGCTGCCACAGTGGCCCGCCAGCTGCACAGCGTAAACCGTATGACCGGCTTGATTAAGCTCTCGGGCCACACCTCGCATTTCGGCAGGCGTTCCGGTGAGCCCGTGGATCAGCAGCACGCCGATCCGGCTGGTGCCGGGCAGCAGAAAATCATATTTTTTAATCATGCGTCTTCCATGGCATCAGCGGATTAAAAGAAGTGGGGTCAGGCTCTCTTGCTGGCGTGTGAAGTAACCGCTCGAGTGAGGGTATCGCATCACTGAAGTGGTGAAATACCGTGTGTGTAATCCCCTGACGGCGGCACTCTTCGATTAAATCCCCCCTCGCCAGAACGTGATCGGCCTGCTGTGACACGCAAAAATCAGAACGTCCATCGCCCACCATCAGTACCCGGCCCTTAGTGGTTTGAGCAACGGCACATTTGCATACGCCGCTGGCATGGCGACAGTGGTCATCACGCCAGGGAAAACTAAGCTTCCAGCGGCGTTCGCTATATTGTTCCAGATGATTGGCGATGATGGGTAAATGCCCCAGGCCGTGATGATCCAGGATGCGCTGGATAGCGTAATCCAGCCCGTCGCTAACAATTGTCAGGGGAACCGAAAAGCGTTGAGCGAGGGCGACAAAGTATTTAAAAGCAGGGTCGATAGGGATACCGCTCAGACAATTATCCAGTGCGTCACGCGTCATATCCAGTAGCGCAATTTGCCCTGACATGCACTCTTCAGAGCCTATTTCACCCGCCAGCCACTGCTGCTCCAGCGTTTCCCATCCGGGAAGAGCAAAACGTGCCAGCAGGGTATCCGTTGTGTCTTCAGGGCTAATCGTTCCATCGAAATCACACAAGATGCTGCAGGGGAGATCACCATTACATTCGTGAGAAAGCCTGATTGTCATGTACACACCTATTTATCTGTACAGGGTCTTAAGGGAATACGTTCGTGTTGGTGGGAGAAAATTCTCCGCTAATTTAAGACTCGTGTGATAAATGAAGAGTCAACAATAGGAAATGGCAGGGGTTGTTTAAAGGTGATCGGTTGCCACTCAGGTTAAATAGCATTTTTTCACAGAGGGGGGATGAATGATGGCATCACTTCCCGCTCCGGTTCTGTAAGAATGAGTAAAAAATTCCGATAAGTGCTGGTTAACCATTAGCACGCTATGTTAATTTAGGTCTCCAGGCAGCGATACGAGGAAAATGGTTATGACCTACTTCAAGTATGCCATGCAGCGGATTAAACTGATTACCACCGAAGTGGAATGCCCTGATTGTCACCGACCCGGTCGGCAGTCGATTACCAAGCAATCAAAAGCATCTCCGATGAAATGCCCGCATTGCGAGACGAGATTCACCCTTCAGCAGTAACCGTTACCGATTTTGTCACAGACCGCCTGATGGCGGTTTTTGCTTTTTTGCCGTCCCGCTTTGCCACATACATTATTGTCGCATCATGTTCAGCGCCGCTGATCGGAGTAACGCTTTTTCTACTATAAAAATAGCGGCCTGTTACCCGGTTTAAAGAATGTCCACTGGGTTTGTGACGGTTTTCTTCAAGGGCAAATGCTATGCTAATCGTGCTTATCTGCTGTTAAACGCCAACAGGCCGGGTTTACTGCATGCTTATATTTCATTTTCGCAGGTCGCAATGTCATGAATAATCTGCACCGTTTGTGTCTGGTTCTGGGCGACCAGCTATCGTTTGACCTGGCCTCATTACAGGGGTTGGAGGCGGAGCGCGATACGGTTTTACTCGTCGAGGTCATGGAGGAGGCCAGCCATGTTCCTCATCATCCGCAAAAAATCATATTGATCTTCAGCGCCATGCGTCATTTTGCCCAGGCGTTACAGCAACGTGGCATCCGGGTTGAATATGTCACTCTCGATGACCCGAAAAACAGCGGGTCAATACCCGGGGAGCTCAGGCGCTGGCACTCGCTGGTGGCGCCGGACGAAGTGCATCTGACCGAGTGCGGCGACTGGCGACTGGAGGAGTCGATAAAGGCGTGTGAATTCCCGATTCACTGGCATAGCGATACCCGATTTCTGTGCACGCGTAGTGAGTTCTCTTCCTGGGCTGCAGGTAAAAAACAGCTGCGCATGGAGTTTTTTTATCGTGAGATGCGCCGCAAGAGTGGGTTGTTGCTGAACGACGACGGCAGTCCTGTTGGTGGGGCATGGAATTTTGATGCTGAAAACCGCAAAGCGCTGCCCAGGAATGTCACAGCGCCATACCCGGCACGTTTCAGTGCAGATGCCATTACCCGTGACGTCATGGCACTGGTGGGCGAACATTTTAGCCATCATTATGGTTCAGCCACTTCCTTCGATTATCCGGTGACTCACGAAGATGCGCGCGCGCTGTGGGATTATTTTCTCGATTACGGTCTTGCAGCGTTTGGTGACTATCAGGATGCGATGGCCAGCGATGAGCCTTTTTTGTTCCATGCCCGCATCAGTGCGGCGCTTAATATCGGCCTGCTTGACATGCGCCAGTTATGCGCTGATGTGGCGTCTGCCTTTAAGGCAGGCCATGTTGCACTCAATGCTGCCGAAGGATTTATCCGTCAGTTGATTGGATGGCGTGAGTATGTGCGCGGCGTCTACTGGCTGAAAATGCCCGAGTACGCCAGCGGTAATCTGTTTGCAAATCGGCGGATGCTGCCAGAGTTCTACTGGACGGGTGAAACTCAGATGAACTGTATGCGGCAAACCATCGGGCAAAGCCTGGAACATGCCTATGCCCACCATATTCAGCGCCTGATGGTAACCGGTAATTTTGCGTTGCTCGCGGGTATTGCACCAGAACAGGTATGCCAGTGGTATCTGGCGATTTATATGGATGCATTTGACTGGGTTGAACTCCCCAATACGCTGGGTATGGTGATGCATGCCGACGGGGGATATCTGGGATCTAAACCTTACTGTGCCAGCGGCCAGTATATTCATCGTATGTCTGATTACTGCCGTAGCTGCGCCTATAAAGTCAGTGAAAGCACGACTGACAACGCCTGCCCGTTCAACGCCCTCTACTGGCATTTTTTGATGCGCCATAGCGATATTTTGCGGAATAATCCGCGTATGAACCTGACGTATAAAAACCTTGATCGTATGACAGAAGCCCGGCAGCAGGCGCTCTGGCAGCACGGTGAAGGGCTTCTGGCCCGCCTGGATGCCGGTAAGCCGTTGTGAAAAAAAAGAGCGATCTCCCAGTCAAAATTTGCGCGGTTTGCGGGCGGCCTTTCAGCTGGCGCAGAAAATGGGCGAGCTGCTGGGAAGAGGTGCGCTACTGCTCAGAACGTTGCAGGCGACAGCGGGTACCGCGTTAAATGTCGCGGTGACGGTGAAGACTCATCGAACAACTAAATTTCCCGCCACTTCAGGCGCTTTCCAGAATCTCACCGCAAGGTGCTTGATCGCAGCACCGATTCAGCGGTACTGTATATAAATACAGTGTTGTTGAGATTCCCCTTATGCAGTTCATCCGCCCGATCGACAGTTATCACGCCCTCCACCTGCCTCTCTTCCTTGAGCGCGTTCCGTGTGGGTTTCCCAGCCCGGCGCAGGACTATGTTGAAGATCGCCTTGATCTCAACAAGTTTGCCATTAAACACCCCAGCGCCACCTATTTTATCAAGGTGAGCGGTGACTCGATGCGTGGGGCAGGGATCGGTGACGGTGACCTGCTGATCGTCGACCGCTCACTGACCGCCGTTCATGGCGACATCGTGGTAGCTGCTGTGGCGGGGGAATTTACGGTCAAAGAGTTACGTACCCGGCCCACGCTGCAACTGGTTCCCCATAACAGTGAGTATTCGGCGATCTCCTTCCTGAGTGAGGAAGAGCTGGAGATTTTCGGCGTGGTGACGTTTACCCTTAAAGCACACAAATAACCATGTATGCGCTGGTGGATGTGAACAGCTTCTACACTTCCTGTGAAACGGTTTTTCGCCCGGATCTGCGTGGACAGCCCGTGGTGGTGGTATCCAATAACGACGGCTGTGTGATCTCCCGCTCGGCGGAAGCCAAAGCGCTGGGGATCAAAATGGGCGCGCCTTATTTTAAGCTGAAACAAGAGCTGCATCGCCAGCATGTACACGTGTTCAGCTCTAACTACGCGCTCTATGCTGACCTCAGTGAGCGGGTGATGATGTTGCTGACTGAGATGTCCCCGGGCATTGAGATTTACTCGATTGATGAAGCCTTTATTGATGTTGCCGGGGTGGCGAACTGCATGCCGTTGGACGCCTTTGGTCACCAGATGCGCAGCCGCATACTGAAAGAGACGGGGCTGACGGTGGGCGTGGGGATTGGGCCGACTAAAACGCTGGCTAAACTCGCCAATTATGCGGCGAAAAAGTGGAGCAAGGCAGGCGGCGTGGTCGACCTGTCGAATGTTGCTCGCCAGCGTAAACTGCTGGCGCTGGTGCCGGTAGAAGAGGTGTGGGGTGTGGGCCGCCGGATCAGTAAAAAACTCAATTTGATGGGGATTGAAAATGCGCTGCAACTGGCGGAATCGTCCCTGTGGGTGATCCGCAAACATTTTAACGTGGTGCTGGAAAGAACCGCTCGCGAACTGCGCGGCGAGCCGTGCCTCGGCATGGACGAGTTTGCGCCTACGAAGCAACAGATTATGTGCAGCCGCTCGTTTGGGCACCGCATCACCGACTATGAAGAGATGCATCAGGCCATCTGTGCCTATGCTGAACGTGCCTGTGAAAAACTGCGTCAGGAGAAACAGTTCTGCCGTTTTATCAGCGTCTTCCTGCGCACCAGTCCGCATGCGGAAGGCGAGGTCTTCTACGGCAACCAGGCTTCCGGCACGCTGCTGATCCCGTCTAATGATACGCGTGACATTCTCCGTGTGGCGACGGATGCCCTCGATCGTATCTGGATTGAAGGGCATCGCTATATGAAAGCCGGGGTGATGCTGGGGGATTTCTTTAGCCGGGGTGAGGCCCAGTTAAACTTATTTGATGAGTATCAGCCGAAGCCAAACAGCGAAGCGCTGATGCAGGTGCTGGATGGGTTGAACCAGTCGGGCAAGGGGAAGGTATGGTTTGCCGGGCAGGGCATCGAAAAATCCTGGGCGATGAAGCGGGAGATGCTGTCCCCTGCATATACCACCCGCTATGCCGACTTCCCGGTGGCGAAGTAATCTGATTTTATGTCCACCTTTACCAGACCGATGCATCTGCTGCGCCTTCCAGAGTGTCCCGCGTCGGTTGTTTTTATCTTTTGTTGAGCATTTTATGCATGAGCGTCGATAAAGTCTTCTGACTGTTGCACGTGGTGGAACACCCGTTATAATGTTCCACATCACGGAACAGGGATTGCGCCATGATTAAGAGCTTTAAACATAAGGGACTCAAAAAATTCTTTCTTAAAGATGATAGCAGCGGCATTGAACAGAAACTGGTGGGCCGAATACGTCATCGTCTGACCGTTATTGATGCTGCTGACAGTATCGGAGCGATCGATATGCCCGGTTACGACCTGCATCCGCTCAAAGGCGATCGGCAGGAAATATGGTCAATCAGCGTGTCGGGTAACTGGCGTATTACGTTCAGATTTATCGATGGCGATGCTGAAATTCTTAACCTGGAGGATTACCACTGATGAAAATGGCTAACCCTGCTCACCCTGGTGAAATCATTGCGGAAGCGCTGGATGATATGCATGTTAGCGTTCGCCAGTTCGCCAGGGCAATGGAGATTGCTCCCTCAACGGCCAGTCGATTGCTGTCAGGATATACAGCGGTAACGCCTGAGATGGCATTGCGTCTCGCGGTTGTTGTCGGGAGTACGGCGGAAACCTGGATGAAAATACAGGCAAACTATAGTCTGCATCAGGCACGACAAACACTGGATACCCGTCATCTGCACCGATTATCGGCAGCATAAAAAAAGCCGTAAAACCCGCCTGTGTAACGCAGGCTAATGCCCGCTTCTGATATGCACACGCTCTTCAAGCTGGTGCCATAACGCCAGCAGAACGCCCGGCAGGCAAACACCGATAATCACTAAAAAACCCATCAATGGCCCACCGATCAGCAGCAGAGAAAAGAGTAATGCAGTGTTCATATTGTTCCTTCGTTATCAGGCTATCGCTGAGGTTTTATGCTGTTCCACCTGTGGAGAGCATGTTTTGATTAGGATCACGATTGATGATTTTGGTTATCGGCGGCACTAAAAAAAACATGAAATTTACTTCCCCCCTCACGCGTACGCAAAAAACGATGTAACTTTATAAAAACACAGTTACCGACAAGACAGCGCTAACTGTTTATCAACCCGGCATTTGCCGGGTTTTTTTATATCCCTTCATCGGTAAGAGGGCACAGCAAAGGGGGCAACATGGCAGCAATGATATTAGCAGTGAGCCTGGGAGCCGCAGCGACAAAGGGGGCCGGCGTGGCCGGATTTATCGGCGTCACCGACTACGGTGTTCTGTTTGGCGCTTTTGCCGGTGCCGTTTTTTATGTTGTCACGGCGGCAGACCTCCAGGTTATCCGTCGGGCAGCCTACTTTATGGTGTCATGGATCGTGGGTATTTATGGTGCAGGCCTGGTCGGGGCGAAAATGGCGCTGGTGCTGGGGTACAGCGATAAACCGCTGGATGGTCTTGGCGCCGTGTTGTTGTCTGCACTGGCGATTAAAACGTTGACGTTTTTCAGCCAGCAGGACCCGGCAAAATGGCTGGCACGCTGGAGAGGAGGACCTCATGGTAACAAGTGATCCTATGGTCATCATTAATGTGGTGGTGTGCTCGGCAATCGTGCTGCGCCTGATGTTTTTCTATAAAGCCGGAGCACGACATCAGCGGTGGGCGTCGTGGCTGGCCTATCTGATTATTCTGGCTTACGCCTCTGTACCTTTTCGTTTTCTGTTTGATGTCTATGCCCATACGCACTGGGCCGCAATTGTTATCAATGTGATTTTTTGCGCGGCGGTCTGGCGTGCAAAAGGCAATGTGGCGCTGATTTTTCAGGTGCTGCGCCCACGGCGATAAGAACGGCGACGTGTTTTGAGGCGGCGAGTGTTCCTTATTTATACCGGACCTGACGGAAACGCTGCTTGAAACGAAAACAGGCCCGGTCACGCCGAATGCCCGACGCAGTTTACATAACGGGCTGGCGGGCTGTGGTGCGAAAGAAAACGGCGTGCTCACGATGGCCACCCGCGTCACCTCCACCCCTGTCACCAGCGTACCCACGGGTTATGCCATCCTCAATATCAATGGTGTTGGCCGCAAACGGCCGTACTACCGTCGATAAAAGGTAAAATCATTAACCGCCCTTTAATTGGGCGGTTTTTTATTTATCGTGATCAATTGTCCGAATCAGACTCTTTTCCTGATAACCCTTAGTGAAACAAGTGATAAATTCCTCTCTGTGAGTCATTTTTTCCGTTGTTTCAGGCTGGTATTAATCTGAATTAAGGCAGTAAAAAACCTTTTTTAACCAATAAACGCATGAAAAGCAGGCAATGGCTGATTTAAATCCAGCGGCGGGGTTGTGATGATGTCACCAGGCTACGTAAAATAGGTCCAAAAGGTAAATCAGGAGAAGATCGTGTCTGACACTGCATCTGGCGAACATCAATGTGAACGGCTTGAAGAAGCCAAAAATATCGCCCTCGGCTGGCGTATTGTGGGGCAGATGCCACCACAGACCCTTGAGGAAGCCATTCAGATGCTGCGCGACAGCTCAGATTTTGCCGCGAAAGTATGCGACTTGCTGACAGAAGAGCTGGCCGCGAATAAACGACGCTAAGGCGCGTCGTCTGAACAGGATCACAGCCGCGCTGATTCACCGCGATGCCGAAAGCGGGACCACTCTTCCCAGCAGTTTTCCGGGTTTATATCACTGAAGTTCTGTAACGGATCGAGCGCAAAAGCGATACGGTCGGGAATAGACACACACATGGCGGTGTCGCGCAGTGCCTCTACCTCTTCGCGCGTCAGACTCGCCCCTTTTTGTCGTTCCGCATCGCTCAGCAATCCCATCAGTGAGGGAATATAAATTGTGGCCATAGTATGCCCATCTTTCTCTATCTATTGTGATGGTTAATTTTTCGGCAGCAAGAGAGGGAACTTTAGAGATGGGGCTTACATAGGAAGCTAACTGGTTACAAAGACTGATATTTTAGGCAAAAAAAAGCCCGCTAAGAGCTTTAATGCGGGCCAACACCAGGGAAATCTATTAAAATAAATAATAGGATGATTCTGAACGAATGCAAATGGAAAGCATCTTTATTACGCACTAAATTCAAAATTCTTGGCAGGTCACCGCGTGTATACATCAAAATTCTTCTGACACCATCCACTGATCGGCTTCATCAAACATCTCTTCGACGATGCGCAACAGCGTGGATTTATCGCTTTTACTGGCGTCGCTCTTCACACCGTTAGCCTGCATGGGCTTCACCTTGACCTGTGCGTCAGGAAAAACTCTCTTTACTCGCTTCTCCAGCTCATTAAGAATAAGTTGTTCGGCATTCGCCAGGCCGGCTACGTTGCGCTTGTCATAAATCAATTCAACAAACATCTTTGCTCCTTGTGCATTTTTGCTGGATAAAAATACAGGTATCTCCTGCCGGGTTCAAACACTATTTCCGCTCTGAGAGGAAAAAGGCAGCAAACTGCAAAACAGAGGCATCTGCGGCGGTAGAATAGAGCATCCGTTGAAAAGGAGAGCAGCATGAACAAGATGATGACAAGTGCAATGGTGTTAATGATGATGGGATTATTGGCTGGCTGTACCAGCGACCACATCATGCATATGCGGGATGGCAGTACCGTGGTGGTTGAGGGTAAGCCTCACCTGGATAACGCCACCAAAATGTTGATCTATACTGATGCCACCGGGCGCACCCAGGCCGTGAATCTGGATGAAGTGCAAGGGATGTCCCGGCTAAAAAATTGATCGCCAGAGTTCCCATGACCACAGTGAAACCGACAATGACGCAAAATATTTATGACGACCCCGCTTTTTTCGCTGGCTATGCTAGCTTAAATCGTTCTGTTCAGGGGCTGGATGGCGCGCCAGAATGGCCCGCCGCGCAGGCATTATTGCCCGATCTCAACAACTGTCACGTTGTGGATTTGGGGTGCGGCTATGGCTGGTTCAGCCGTTATGCCTGCCAGCAAGGGGCAAGCTCGGTACTGGCGCTGGATGTTTCTGAGAAAATGCTGACCCAGGCTGTCAGCCTGGGTGATGACCCGAAAATTGACTGGCGGCGTGCCGATCTGGAGATAGTGCAGCTTGCGGAGCAGCAGTATGATTTTGCCTGGAGCGCGCTGGCGCTGCATTATGTTGAAGCACTACCTGCATTATTGCGCACAGTATTCTCAGCGCTAAAACCGGGCGGGCAGTTTATCTTTACCGCAGAGCATCCCATCTATACCGCCCCTCGTCAGCCAGCCTGGCAGCACGATCAGCAGCAACAGAAATGTTGGCCGCTGAGTGATTATCAGCGTGAAGGTCAACGCGTGACGAACTGGTTTGCTGAAGGTGTGATCAAACAGCACCGTACGCTCGGTACCTGGGTAAACGAGCTGATTGCGGCTGGATTCAGCATTACGGCGTTAAATGAGTGGGGACCAACAGCTCAGCAGATTGCACAACAGCCTGCGCTGGCGGAAGAGATGGAACGCCCGATGCTGTTTATCATGGCGGTGACCAAACCCCGCACCTGACTAACTGCCACCGACAGGCAGCACCGAGTGGCGCAGGTCGAGCACGTTATTTTCCGCTTCATCCAGCAGCGCCAGCCACTGGCGCACATCCACTTCCTGCCAGGCCAGATGCCCGGCGGTGGTGCCCATCAGCACCACATCCGGGCGTAACGCGCGATAAAACTCCAGCGACTGCCGCAGTTCACTCTCATTACTCTCATCAACCAGCACGGTCACCCAACGCCCATGAGATAGCGTGACAGTGTCACCGACAAATAAATAGGTTTTGCCATGAGGAGAGGCATAGAGATAGCTGGTGCTGCCCGGCGTATGCCCTGGCGTGGGCACAACATGAAAACTGCCGCAGTGGACCTCGGCCGCATTGAATGTGGCATCGGCCTCTGCAAAGTGGCTGATCGGGCCTAATGCACGAGCATGACAGTAGAGAGCGGAATTGAAACGCTGTTGTAAGCGCCGGGCGCCCGGACTGGCTTCATGCCAGTGCGTCAGATAGTGGCGAATAATACCGCCCTGATCGGCAATCACCTGATGGTCTTCCGGGTGTTCAACCCGCGATATCAGCAGATTGCCACGCACATGTTGCAGTAAGAAGCCATGCATCATCAGGACGGGCTCATCGTCACTGGCTGGAAATTCTGGGGTGGATACCCAGAGATCTTCATATAACTGCTTCATCTTTTTGCGCTCCCAACGATCAGCGCAGCACAGGATGTCCTGATACCTGTAACGAGGCGGTGGTATTTTCCACCGTCAGCATCCCCTGGGCGCCAAGGGGCAGGGTGACGGTGTCCGCACTGTGGCCAAAAGGTAACCCGGTAATCACCGGAATACCGGTCAGATCGCGTATCAGGTTCCAGACGCTGGTGAAATCGTAGCCATTGTCGTAATCCGTAGAAGTGGTTCCGCTAAAGCTGCCGGTAATAATGGCCTTCTGGCGGGAAAGAATACCGCTCTGATGCAGTTGCAACAGCATGCGTTCGATACGGAAAGGGTGTTCATTCACATCCTCGATCACCAGAATGCCGTCCTGAATATCAGGCATCCAGGGTGTGCCGATCAGTGAAGCGATCATCGCCAGGTTGCCGCCCCAAACCGTACCGGTAGCCTGAACGCGTTGCGAGACTGTCGTCCACTCCAGTGTTAATCTAGGCGAAGTTAGCGCGCGCCAGAAGTGCTCGACGGTAAAATCAGACAAAACCTCAGCACCGAAATTGCCCGCCAGCATCGGTGCGCTGAAGCTTTGCATCCGACTTTGCGCTAATAAAGCCAGCTGAATCGCGGTAAAATCGCTGTGGCCGCAGAGGGCGAGCGGGGCATCGGCCAGGCGCTCACGCAGCGCCGCGTAGTGAATATGCGGCAACAGTCGGCTGGCACCATAACCTCCGCGAACAGCCAGAACGATATCCGGCAAGGGATCGCGCTGTGCCAGATCGTTGATATCGGCCAGTCGCTGGCTGTCGTTACCGGCAAAACGCTGCTCGCGGCGCGCAATAACGCCGCTGTTATCAACCCGGTGTCCGTCAGCCTGCAAACGCGCAACGCCGAGCGCTGCGGCGGCAGGATTGTGGCAGTAGCCAGAAGGAGCAATCAGATGGACCGTACGTGGGATTGTCGCCATAACACTCACTTTGATGATTTTTTATGCGCCAGCAGTGAATTATTTCGAACCGGGCGCTGTCCAATTGATTCGATGATGACGAATAGCCGCGCTGAAGTCACCAGCATGGCGCACAATTTAAGAGTTACGGTAATTTCCTAATGGCCGGCAACCCGTATGATAGTCGCGAAGCTAAGGCTCAGAGGATAGGAAAAGCGTGAGAAAAAGCGTGAAAATGGCGGCGATTATCGCTGCATTATTACTGGCAGGTTGTGCCAGTGAACCCCAGAGAAAAATGGTTCGTCAGCCGGATACCCCATTAACCCAGGCCCCGCCTTCACAGGTTGCCAGCGCCTGGTCGATGATGACCGAGCAGGCAGCAAAGCGGAATGGTGTGGATCAGAAGCTGGTGGAAGCGATTATTACCGTGGAGTCGGGCGGCAATCCAACGGCTGTCAGCAAGTCGAATGCCGTTGGACTGATGCAGATAAAAGCCTCTACGGCCGGGCGGGAAGTGTATCGTTCACAGGGCCTGCGTGGGCAGCCAACCAAGTCTGAACTGCGTGATCCGGTGAAAAATATCGATATTGGTACCGCGTACCTGCGTATTCTTCAGGAGCAGCAGCTGGCAGGGATCCGTGACCCGAAAACCCTGCGCTATGCCACTATCGTCTCTTATGCTAACGGTGCGGGCGCTTTGCTGCGGACCTTCTCTCGTGACCGCGATCGTGCCATTGCGATGATCAACGCCATGACACCGGAAGCGTTTTACCAGCATGTGCAGGATAAACATCCTGCGGCTCAGGCGCCACGTTATCTGTGGAAAGTGACCACCGCCTATCGCACCATCTAAATTAATCCTGGAAACGGTTGGCTTTATCACGCGCCAGCCGTTCCAGCGAGAAAATCACCTGTTGCAGCTCACGCTCCTGCCCGGCATTCAGAGACAGGAAGCGTAAGCTGAGGCGCGGTGTCACGATTGTCTCACTTTTACTGCCCACCACGCTGCGTTTACCAATGGTGATCAGTTGCGCATCCACTTCAAAACGGCCATATTCCCCCATCTCCACGCGCAGCTTTTTAATGCTGTCGCCGCTTTTCAGCGTCTCTGGCAGTGCGTTATCAGACAGCACACCAATACCGCCTAGTGAGAGGTCCTGCAAACGCAGGCGACCTTCACCTGAGCCATCAGGCCAGGGAATATAGCAGTAAAATACCGGATTGAGCGGTGCCATTACGCGGAAAAATTCGCGGCGTTGGATCATCCAGAGCAGTTCAGGCAGCTCGGCAGAAAATGCAGGCAATCCTTCGTGCTCGATCTCGCTAATCGCCGCCAGGGCAAACTCGACTTTGGCACCGCGCGTTTCTGCGGTGATATGCAGATTCCGGGCCTCTTTCGCCAGCTGATTGTCGTAATGATTACTGCCGAAATCGAGCACTATGTTCTCTTTATCCGCGTACAACAGTCGTGTGATGAACTGACCGCGGGCGTGCGACACCATTACCGGTGTTTGACTTTCCAGCAGATCGCGCAGGACGGCCAGAACTGCCAGCGGCCCACGTTTCAGATATTGTTCTTTGTCGTCCTCTTTCACATTCGGCTCCAGTCGAATAGCAAATCATGCGCGTTAGCGACCCTGTAACGGTTATCGGCACCCCTCTCAGGGGCTTTACATTTATTTTACGCTATAGACGAAGAAAGTTTAGATTTAAATCACAGACTTAGAAACCTCGCCTATACTTAATGCGTTTTGCAAAACCTGATGTGAAGTCATGATAGATTAAGGAGCGAGATATGGGTGTTATTACGTGGATTATTTTTGGGCTGATCGCCGGTATTATCGCCAAGTGGATTATGCCGGGTAAAGATGGCGGTGGTTTCATTATGACCGTGATCCTCGGGATCATTGGTGCCGTTGTCGGTGGCTGGATCGGAACCCGCATCGGATTCGGTGATGTTAGTGGTTTCAACTTTAAAAGCTTTTTTGTGGCGATTGTTGGTGCCATTCTGGTGCTCTGGATTTACCGCAAAGTACGCAGTTAACACAACAATGTCGAAACAAGGGAGGCCGCGGCCTCCCTTTTTACTGTCTGGCGTTTAGAAATCGTAACCGACGGTGGCGAGTACGCTACGTTCAGCACCCACGTAACAGTTGGTGGTGCTGTAACAGGCGGCGATATAGTCACGACCGAGCAGGTTATTGGCATTCACCTGCACATACGCCCCTTTCATACTGCTGTTCCAGTCACCCAGATCGGCACGCACAGAGGCATCGACCAGCGTGACTGACGGGATGCGCGCGGTGTTTTCGTCATTTGCCCACTGTTTACCGATGTAACGCACCCCGGCCCTGGCGCTGATGCCGTAATCAAACTGATAGTGCGCCCAGGCGGAAGCCATCTGGTTTGGCGCCAGCAGTGGCGTGTGGCCGTCATTGCCATCCTGAGACGCTTTGTAACGCAGACGGTTCAGCGTATACCCGGCCACCGTGCTCAGGCGCGGGGTCAGCTGATTACGCGCTTCCAGCTCAATGCCTTGCGAATGCACTTTCCCGGCAGGAATGTACGTCGCGCTGGCGATATCGTTAGCGTCACGCGTGGCCACATCTTTCTGCGTCAGGTCATACAGCGCGGCGGTGTACATATTGCTGGTGCCCGGCGGCTGATATTTCACCCCGGCTTCATACTGTTCAGCCGTGGAAGGCTTCAGCAGATTGCCGTCTGCGCCCGGAAGGATAGAGGGGGTGACGGCCTGGCTGTAGCTGACATACGGCGACACACCGTTTTCAAAGGCGTACAGCAGCGATGCCCGCCCGCTGATATGATCGTCTTGCATCCGATTTTTAACGCCGATGGTATGATTATCCTGCTCCGATACCATGCGGTCATAACGGCCGGACAGTGTGGCATGCCAGCGGTTCCACTCCAGCTCATCCTGCAAATAAATGCCGGACTGGTAGTAGCGGCGGGTGGTGTTGTCCTGATAGGTCACATCGACGGCGTGAGACGCGGTCACACCAGTGAACGGATTGAGTGGGCTGGCACTGCCGTATCCGCTCCACACATCGTTTTTATACTGGTGGTACTCCGCACCGACCACCACTTTGTGCTTCACCTCGCCGGTGGCGAAATCCGCTTCCAGCTGGTTATCCGTCGACCAGGCATCCAGCGAACCGCGTGAGCCGCTGTAGCCGCGCGCTAACTGGTTGCTGTCACCGATCCAACCGTTCTGATACACCTGATCCAGGGCAACGCTGCTGTGCGTGTAGCTGGCGTCAGAGCGCACTGCCCAGGTCTCATTGAAACGGTGCGAGAAGGCGTAGCTGTACACCTGTTCACGCCGCTTGTACTGGTCAACGCTGCTTTCGCCTTCGTTAAAACCCTCCTTAATCCACTGTCCATTATGCTGCGTCAGATTCCCGGAAAGCGGCGTGGATCCGTGATAACCACCGGACGGATCTTTTTGCAGGTAGGCACGCAGCAACAGGGAGGTCTCTTCCGAAGGCTGCCACAGCAATGAAGGTGAGATAGCGTAACGTTCTTCACGCGTGTTGTCGTACTGCGTATCACTGGTGCGCGTCATGCCGATCAGGCGGAAGGCCCACTGGTCATTAATCGCATTGGTATAATCAAAGGCGGCCCCTTTGGTGTTCTGCGTGCCGCCGGTCAGACGAAAATGCCCTTCAGGCGCAAACTGTGGGCGTTTCGAGGTCATATTCACCAGCCCGCCGGGCACGGTCTGACCATACAACGCAGAGGAGGGACCTTTGATGATATCAAGGCGCTCAAGGAACCAGGGATCGACCTGCATAATATTATGGCTGCCGCCGTCGCTCATCAGGCGCATACCATCGAGGAACAGATTGTCGACATCGCCGCCGTGGAAGCCGCGCAGGGCTATCGTGTCAAAACGGGTGGCACCGCCGCTGAAGTTGGAAAACACCCCTGGTGTGTAATTCAGCGCCTGACCCACGGTATTGGCGGCCTGATCGTCAATCTGCTGGCGGGTGACCACAGACACCGACTGGCCGGTGGTGATCAAGGGTTGATCGGTTTTACTGGCCCCGGTAGAGGTGGTGGCGGTGTAGCCATTCGTCGGTGAATCGGCGGTCTCAGCAGGGGCCGCTGTCACGACCATCTGGCTGTCAGCAGCGAAGGTCATGCCGGGGGCGGTCATCGCAATGGTGCAGCACAGCACCGATCGCTTCAGGTTAAAAACCAGGGTCATCTTCTTTCCTTGTTGGGTTGAGGGGGGGCTGAGCACAAGGCAGAACCACCGGGAAATGGCATTTTTACATAAAAACAACAAAATGTGAGAATAATAATGAGAATTGTTAGCGTTATCGTTATTCATTAAAAAATAAAGTTTATTTCGGTATCGGGAGTGTCTGGAGGGCCGCAACGTCAGGGAAAGTGCGATGGTCCGTGCAGGCAGGGATAAAAAAAGGCGGCACAAGGGCCGCCCGGTAAGAGGAAACGCGGATTAAGGGGCCGGTTTGGCCGCGCTGATATCGCCCACGTTATTACAGGTCACGCCTTTCGGGCAGTAGAGATCCATTAATTTCAGCGTGACGCCGTTGGTCCAGCCAAAGCCGTCCTGCAACGGATATTCGCCGCCGCCGCCGCCGCCCAACCCTTTCCCTTCGACAACGTATTTCTCGACCAGCTTGTGCTCTTTGTCGTAGGTGGTCTGCACATTTTGCAGGAAGCGCATGCCAATCTCTTTCGCCAGCGCCTGCTTACCGTAGTGATTCAGCCCCTCAACGGCGGCCCACTGTAACGGTGCCCAGCCGTTAGGTGCATCCCACTGCTGGCCGTTATTGACGGTGGTAGTGACCAGGCCACCTTCTTTCAGCAACTGCGCTTTCACCGCGCTGGCCGTGCGGTTGGCGTGATCGTCCGTCGCGGCCTGCACATAGAGTGGGAACAGCGTGGCAGCGGTGAGCTGCGGCCGCACCTGCGCTTTCTGCCAGTCATAGTCGGCATACCAGCCCTGTTTTTCATCCCACAGATAGCGGTTGATCGCGTCACGACGCTGCGCGGCACGCTCGGTAAGACGTTTGCTGGCATCCTCATTTTTCGCCACCTGATAGGCGTGGGCGAGGGTATTCTCCAGATGGAACATCAGGGCATTCAGGTCCACCGGCACAATACGCGTGGTGTGAATGGTGGCAAGATCGCCGGGTTTATCGAACCAGCGCGAACTGAAGTCCCAGCCTGATGCCGCCCCGGCACGCAGGTCGCGATACAAATCGGCTTTATCGCGCGACGGCGCTTTCCCAGCGGTGGCGATATCGTCCATCCAGGATTCGGTACGCGGCACATCGCGGGCATCCCAGTAGCGGTTCAGCACGGTGCCGTCTTTAAGCTTCACCACCCGCTTGCTGGCTGATCCGGCGGCTAACGTGCTGCTGTCGGCATCGGCCATCCAGTAGCTGTACTCTTTCTCCAGCTGCGGCAGATATTTGCTGTAGACCGCTTCACCATCATGTTTAGCCAGCAGATCCACCATCATGCTGAAGAACGGCGGCTGCGAGCGGCTGAGATAGTAGCTACGGTTGCCGTTGGGGATATGGCCGTATTTATCCAACTCGGAGGCAAAGTTATCGACCATATCCTGAACCCGATCCCAGTGGCCGCTTTCCGCCAGTCCCAGCATAGTGAAGTAGCTGTCCCAGTAATAAACTTCGCGGAAGCGCCCACCCGGCACCACATAAGGCTTCGGCAGCGGCAGCAGCGAATCCCACTGATTCGCCTGGCTTGCAGAGCGCGTCAGCACGGGCCACAGACCATTGATATGTTCACGCAGGCTCTGACCGGCGGGCGGGACATATTTCTCACCCTCTGCGGGCAGGATAAAATTCGTGGTAACAAAGCGCTTCAGATCGAAATTGCGCTGCATTTTCTGCATTTGCCAGTCGGTAAGAATGGCGGTCGGGTCTTGTTTGGGCACGGCATCGGCAAAGGTTTTCTGGTCGGGGAAAATTTTTGCCGCCTGCACAGCGTGGAACAGCGGTCCCAGCCGGATGTCCGGTGGCTGCGGATTACTGCTCAGCATGCGCTGATTATCTTCTGCCTGAAGCGTGAAGCTGGCGGTCAGTGCGGCGGTGAGCAGCAGGGGGGTAAACAGGCGTGTATTCCATTGGCGTTGTTCGACTCTTCTCATTAGCCATTCTCCATGTCCAGACCATGCATGATCTGTAAGTAGTTGAGCAGATTAAAACTTTAGTCGATTTTAACGAAAGGGTGAGGCATCGAAGGGGGAAAGTGTGAGTCAGGTAGGGGTTTTAACAATGCGCGGAGCTGAATGTGTTCAAAAAATACAGGGGAAATGACAGAAAAACACGGGGACTGGGCGGTCCCCGTGAGGCAATATTACAGATTCACGCAGGTCTCTTCAGGCAGCCCGAGCATCAGATTCAGGTTCTGTACCGCTGCGCCCGAGGCACCCTTGCCGAGGTTATCCAGGCGTGCGACCAGAATGCTCTGGCGCTGCTGCGCATGGCTGAAGACAAACAGTTCCATATTATTGGTATTATTCAGCGCTTCCGGCAGCAGGTAAGGGGCGGTCTCGGCATCCAGGCTGTTCAGTGCGTGGACGTGGATAAACCGCTGGCCGTGATAGAAGTCAGCCAGTGCCTGCTGCAACGCGTCGCCATCCACATCATTCAGCGGAATAAACACCAGCATTCCCTGCGCATAGTCACCGACCGACGGCTGGAAGATTGGCTTATTGCTCAGCCCACTCCACGCCTGAATCTCTTTCAGATGTTTATGATCAAAACCCAGACCGTAGGCGGCAAATCCGGTGCCTGCCTGCTGGTATTTTTCGATCATCGCTTTGCCGCCGCCGCTGTAGCCGGAGACGGCGTTAATTGCCAGCGGTTGATCGGCTTTCAGCAGGCCGCTTTGGGTCAGCGGTGCCAGCAGCGCGATAGCGCCCGTGGCGTAACAGCCAGGATTGGACACATGGCTGGCAGCACGAATTTTCTCGCGCTGGTCGGCGGCCAGTTCTGGCAGGCCATACACCCAGCCCGCTTCAACGCGGTGCGCAGAGCTGGCATCCAGTACGCGTGCACCGACGGCATCGGCCAGCGCAACGGCTTCACGTGCGGCCGCATCGGGCAGGCAAAGGATGCTGACATCCGCCTGCTTCATCAGCGCCTGGCGGGCAGCGGCATCTTTACGCTGCGCTTCATCAATGCTGAGCATGTCAATCTGAGGATGACGGGCCAACCGCTGCTGGATCTGTAACCCGGTGGTGCCCGCCTGACCGTCGATAAACACGCGATATTTCTGACTCATGACCGTCTCTGCCCTGACTTTGTAAAAAAAAGAGTGGGTGAGAGTATGCGAGATTTAGGGCGAAGGGACAATGAAAAATGACTGAATATCTGTTTTATTTGCATAATAAGTCATTATTGTTCGAGTGGGCAGGGGGCTGGTCAAGTGTCAGGTCAACGCCCAGGCCAACACCCAGGTCAAGGGCGTTTCGCTTTCCCACGTTGTGGGCGAAGCGACCAAAGGGCGGCAGTCGCCCCGCCCTTTGGAATCCGCGCTTGCGGCAGGCACCTCGTCCACTGCGTGGATGCCCTCAGTCAATCAGCTTTCCGGCCGGACCGGTTGTGACGTGACATCCCTGTCCCGGCACACCCTCTCGCCAACGTCCTGTTGGCTCGTCCTGGAAATCCGCTCTCCTTCGGCGAGGCTTAATTGCCGCTCAAAGGTCAACACCAAAAGAAAAAGCAAAAGCAAAGGCAGACAAAAAAAACAAACCAGACACAAAAAGCTTTTTGGCCATTTTGGCCATTTTGGCTTTTGGTGTTTTTTTATTTCTTAGATTTTGAATTGGGTTTTGACGTTGAGGCGGCAATTAAGCCGCGCTGAGGAGGCGATGTGAACCAGGATTCACCGCCAGGACGGCGGGGAAAGGTCGTGCCGGGACAGGGACGTCCCGTCACGAGCGGTCCGTTGGTGAGCGGAGCTGACGAAGGTACCCGCAAAGCGGGCGCTGCGCCTGCCGCAAGCCCGGGGTCAAGGGGCGGCGGCGACTGGCCGCCCCTTGTCGCTCAGCCCGCGCAGCGGGAAAGCGAAATGCCCTTGACCTTAAGACCTTGACCTTAAGACCTTGACCTTAAGACCTTGACCTTAAGACCTTGACCTTAAGACATGGATACTGACCCGCTCCAGTAAGCAATTAGCGATTCAACATAAACACCACGCTGCCGCGATACCAGGGGGAAGCCAGCAGGCGCTGCTCATCCTGTTTATCCCAGCGGCCGTTCTGCACCAGCCCCAGCCGGAAGGGAATGCGCAGCCCCGCCAACGCCGGGAAGTAATCAGCGTAACGGTCCACCGTCTGGCGGCCCTGATAGCTCTGGATCACCAGCTCATCCACCGGCAGCGCATTCAGCGTCGCCACGTTGCCGGTTTTGGCCCAGTCCAGCAGCCCGGTAACACCCAGAGCATATTCCGCAGGCAGCACGGTTCTCACCCGTTGCAAAAAGGCGCTGTACTGATCCAGACGGTGGGTCGCCGCATCAAAATCAATTTGTAACCCGATCACCTGATTGCCCGCCTGTGACCAGCGCTGCGCCAGCCGTACCATCCGTGCCAGCATCTCATCCGGCACCGCCAGTGTTTCCATGCGCACGGTGATCCAGATGTGCGGAAAGGTTAAGCGGTTTACCGGCAGCCCCATGCGCACAAACACCGCCTGGCCCTGCTGCGTCACCACTTCACCCTGATGCAGATAAACGGTGCGGGCGGCTTTCAGCTCAGGGCCGGGGCGCACGCCTGACCACAACCAGAACGCCTGGTAATCGCGGGCATTAACCTGTTGTGCAGCACGCACCGGAAGGCCGCACAGTGCGGCCAGCAGGAGGCTTACCAGTAATACTTGAGCTTGTTTGCCCACGTGCTTCCCGGATACTGTTTTTTCAACTGCGTGAACCAACGTTGACGCTGCGTTTTATCCACCTCTTTGCCGCCGCAGTCGTTATAACCTGACGGTGCGTAACACATCACGGCGCGGTACAGCGCGTAGCTTTTATCTTCCGGCTCGGTTTTGCTGTTGCCGATCACCTGCTGATAGTAGTACTGGCGATTCGGTTGCCCCGTGCGTTTCTCCGTTGTGACAGCTGTATCCAGCGTGCCGTTGCCACCGCTGTCGGGCCAGGTCGTGACTGACGCGTTAGTGGTGCGGAAGAACTCGCTCAGGCAGTTCAGCGCATGGCTGTTGTCGGCCTGCTGGCTCAACTGAGTGACCACGGTTTCCAGCGTCGGGCAGGCGTAGCCTTTTTCAGTCTCCTCGCCCGTCCAGTCAAAGACACTGAGCTGAACATCGGCGAACGCGTCGGTCCCCACGGGCTGCGTAATATGCTGGCTCAGTTTGCGGTCCTGCAACCATTCGGCGTAGCGCGCTTCGGTTAAATCTCTGATCAGCAGCGTATGCAGAGCAATGGTGCGTTCTTCATCGTTTGGCCCCTTGCTGACCTGCTGACGTAACAGCTCTGGTGTAGCGCGGGTTTTCAGCACCAGCGAACGGTAACGCAGGCTCGTCACCCGGCTGTCTGCGGCAAAAATCTGTGCCACTTCATTGCCGGAAACCAGCGCCGCCGCCAGCCGGGCCTGAACAAATTGCTGCTGCTCCGGGTCCTTGCTCAGCGTTAACAGATGCGTCCAGTGGTCGCGGGCGGCAGGCCACTGCTGCTGTGCCATCAGCGCATCGCCATACAGCGCCTGCTCGCTGAACGCGACAATGTTGCGTGCGGGCAGTTCGGTGATGGGTTTGATATTCGCGATGACCGCAGGATAATCCCCGGTGCGGAATGACTGCATCAGTGTCAGATAGTGCCAAAGCGGCAGCTTGCGGGCCTGGTCAAATGACGGCATCAGCGCATCAAGATACGCCTGATCCACGCAGGGCAGGCGCGGATTACACTCCTTGCTGCGCATCAGACGCAAGGTCTGGGTAAAGGTCAGCAGCGGGGCGTTAGTGGCGCTGGTAAAGACCGCATCGCCGCTTTGATCTTTGCTTTGCAGTTTCAGGTCGTTTTCTGCAATCAGCGCAACAATCTCATCATTATCCGTGGCGGCGTCCAGCGCCTCTTCATAGTGATCGGCCAGAAGATCCCAGTTCTCAAGGTACCAGTCGATACGACGCAGCATCGCATAGGCAGACTTCGCATATTGCCCTTTCGGCCAGGCGGTCAGGTAGGCCAGTGCTGCCGTGCGTGCTTCAGCTGCCGCATTTTTGTCGATTTTTTTGACGTCGAAATCGCCGTACTCACCGTTGGCATTCTCGCTGCTCTGGTTGAGTGCGGTACGCATCAGCATATAGCTGGCGGTTTCTGCCACCCACGGCTGCTTTGCCGTTTGCAGTGCGGTGAAGGTCTGCGCGGCAGCCGGGTAGTCACCCTGATAAAAGTCGCTGGCGGCCAGCAGATAATCGCGGAATGCACGTGCAGGCGAACCATCAGGGAAACTCAGCGTGTCCGCCTGTTGCCGTTCAGGCAGTGACAGTCGTGCTATAGCCAGCGCCTGACGCTGTTCTGGGGTCAGCGAGGTATCGGCCAGCAGAGCGCTAAAGAAAAGGGAGACGGTTTCCAGCGTATTGGACACATGACGGTTTTCCTCGTCGCCCTGGGACAGTTTCGCTGTCTCCAGCACGTTGGCGGCCAGCCCGAGCGCGGCAATCTGGCTCTCCAGCGGTGAAGGTGAAGGGGGCACGCTGGCGGCCGGTGTTGGGGCCGGAGCTGCATCATCATGGTAGCCGAACCAGAACGATCGGCTGCGCGTTAAATCTTCCGGCACAGGCTGCGATGCCAGGGTGACGGGTTTGGTTTCACTGACGAGTCGCAGCAGGTTGTCACGGGTATCGTTGGTCACGTCCAGCACGGGTGGGCTGACGATAAAACAGTCTTTACTGCCCCAAATACAGCCCTGGATATCTGAAGAGGCCAACGTCTGAAAACTGGCGGTCAGTGACGCCAGCACGGTCAGAGCAATCCTTGATTTACGCATAATCCTTTCCGGCAGGTGATGAAACGTTGATAAGCCAGCGAATTCTAAGCTGAAAACGGGTTTTTCATCAATGGAATTGCGGTTACCTCACCCGATCGTGACTGAGCGGGATGACGCGATACGCGTTATCCCGCTATCATGGCAGGCCATACTATCGATTTATCAACGGAGTGGGCATGACGGTTTGGCAAAGTTATCTGCGCGGCTGGAAAGGATTTGTGGACTTTGACGGGCGGGCAAGCAGAAAGGAGTTTTGGGTCTTTACCGGGGCGAATATTCTGCTGTCAGTGTTGCTGGGTTTGCTGGTGATGTATCTGTTTCTGCTAGGGGGCAACACATCGGCGCTGTTCTACGGCTCGATAGTTCAGTCAATATTTTCGCTGCTGTTTTTGCTACCGTTTACCGCCGTGGGCATTCGTCGTATGCACGATATTAACCGTTCCGGCTGGTGGTTTGGTTCGGTGTTTATCTCCTCTATCATCTTCAAACTGCTGACGGCCATTTTGCAGGGGTTTGCTTCGCCGGAAACCTTTATCTACGGTCGGCTGGCACTCTCCATTCTGTTGGGCTGGGTACCGCTGATCGTGGTGATCATTTTTTGCTGTAAGAAAAGCGTTGTGCCACCTGCCGTGGCGGAATAAACCGATTTTCGGCCCGGCGTGCGGTCTTTGCACGCCGGGCCGCTCACTCTGTCTGTTACTCTTCCCGCAGTTTAAACACCCGCACCATCTCTAACAGCTGCTCAGCCTGTTGCTGCATCGCCTGCGCGGCGGCGGCTGACGCCTGAGACAGCGTGGCGTTCTGTTGGGTGGCAGCATCCATATGCACTACGGCGATATTCACCTGATCGATTCCGCTGCTCTGCTCGCCGCTGGCCATCGAAATGGTTTCCACCAGCTGGCTCACGCGCTGCACGCTGCTGACAATCTCCTCCATTGCGCTGCCCGCCACTTTCACCAGCGAGTTACCCTCATTGATGCGGGTAACGGAGCTGTCAATCAGCGTACCGATCTCCTTCGCCGCCGTAGCCGAACGTTGAGCCAGTGCGCGCACTTCGGCGGCAACCACGGCGAACCCCCGTCCTTCGCTGCCTGCACGCGCCGCTTCAACGGCGGCATTCAGTGCCAGGATATTGGTCTGGAAAGCGATGCCGTCAATCACGCTGATAATATTGCTGATCTGCGTGGAGAACTGGTGGATATCGCTCATGGTACGCACCACCTGTTCCACCACTTCACCGCCCTGGCTGGCGACGGCACAGGCTTCAATAGAGATATCGCTGGCGATACGCGAGTTCTCGGCATTGTTTTTCACCACCGACGTCAGCTCCTCCATCGAGGCCGCCGTCTGCACAATGGCGCTGGCCTGCGCTTCATTACGCGTGGACAGTTCGCGGCTGCCCACGGCAATTTCGCTGGAGGCCGAGGCGATGGTTTCGGTGCCGGAACGCACCCCGGATACGATACGCGTCAGATTGTCGTTCATCTCCTGAAGGGCATGCATCAGTTCGGCGGTTTCATCGCGGCCGCTGACGATAATCGGCGTCTGCAAATCACCGGATGCCACGGCACGCGCAATCGAGACGGCCTGTGCCAGCGGGCGGGTGATGCTGCGGATCAGCCACAAGGTGATCATAAAGCCCGCCAGCAGCGTCAGGCCCATTGCCAGCAGCAGCATCATGCGCGTCTGCTGATAAAGATGCTGATTACGTGCATTACTTTGCTCGCGGATCAGTACCGCCTGTTTCAGCGAGGCAGCGACCATGTCATCGATCATCCGCGTCGGTTCACGGTCAATCCCGGCGACCAGACCATCGACTTTGTGTGCGCTGTCGCTGTCCTGAATGCTGTACTGTTGCAGGGCTTTTAGATAGTGCTGCTCCAGCTCGGCGTGCAGCGTGCGGGTTTTCAGTACCTCGCTGTTGCTCATGCCAATTTCAGGCAGCAGTGTGCTCAGCTGGCCCAGCAGTGCCTGGGTTTTCTGGCTCTGTTTAACAAACGCATCGCGATACTGATTGAATTTTTCCTGCCCCTGCGTGCCGCGCAGCAGGGTGTTTTTCCACTCCTGCACCTGAATTTTGAACTGCACCTGCGCATTGCGTGCGGTATCAATGCTCTCGGCGATGGTCTGCTCCGTGGCCATAATATGCTGATTCTGCGTCAGCCCGTCGGCGTTCACGGTCAGACCGCGTATACCGATAAACAGGGTGGCCAGCAGCAAAATAGCCGCCAGCAGGCCGAGGCGCTGCCCGATGGAGAGATGATTAAGTTTCATAGCGTCAGGGTTTCCCGGTGAATAAAAAATGCAAAAAAGATCACAGTAACCCGTGATATCGACCTGGCGGGCAGCGACTTTAATCGGGAGGGAAGGGGATAACAGAGGAAATGAAGGCTAACTGACTCATCTGTAGAGAGAAGTCTGGTTTATGACGTTTTTGTGACAATTTCATTCCCCTCCGGCCACAGAGGGGAATGCCGTATCAGACGGTTACTTTACGCATTTATCGCACTGGTTCTGTTGGATCTGGGCGAAGAAGTCGTTGCCCTTATCATCAACCAGAATGAAGGCCGGGAAGTTTTCAACTTCGATTTTCCAGATGGCTTCCATACCCAGTTCAGGGTACTCAATGCACTCCAGACTTTTGATGCTCTGTTGCGCCAGTACCGCTGCCGGGCCACCGATGCTGCCGAGGTAGAAACCGCCGTGTTTATGGCAGGCATCCGTTACCTGTTTGCTGCGGTTGCCTTTCGCCAGCATGATCATACTGCCACCATTGGCCTGAAGCAGGTCAACGTAGGAGTCCATGCGGCCAGCGGTGGTCGGGCCAAGGGAACCGGAGGCATAACCTTCCGGGGTTTTCGCCGGGCCTGCGTAGTAGATCGGGTGATCCTTGATGTACTGTTGCAGGTCTTCGCCGTTATCAAGGCGCTCTTTCAGCTTGGCGTGGGCAATATCACGGCCAACGATAATGGTGCCGCTCAGAGAGAGGCGCGTGGAAACCGGGTACTCAGAAAGATGGGCCAGAATCTCTTTCATCGGACGGTTCAGGTCAACATGCACCACATCGCCTTCGCCCTGCTGGCGCAGTTCGGCAGGGATATACTGGCCTGGATTATCTTCCAGTTTTTCAATCCAGATACCTTCGCGGTTGATCTTCGCTTTGATATTGCGGTCAGCGGAGCAGGAAACCGCCATCGCCAGCGGGCAGGATGCACCGTGGCGCGGCAGACGGATCACGCGGATATCATGCGCGAAGTATTTACCGCCGAACTGTGCGCCCAGGCCCAGCTGCTGTGCGGCCAGCAGCAGTTCCTGCTCCAGCTGCACATCACGGAAAGCCTGACCGTGTTCGTTACCTTCGGTTGGCAGCTCGTCGTAGTAGTGCGTTGAGGCCAGTTTCACGGTTTTCAGCGTGCTGTCGGCAGAGGTGCCACCGACCACAAAGGCGATATGGTACGGCGGGCAGGCGGCCGTGCCGAGGCTGCGCATTTTCTCCGTCAGGTACTCTTTCAGTTTTCCTGGGGTGAGCAGCGCTTTGGTTTCCTGATACAGGTAAGTTTTGTTGGCGGAACCGCCGCCTTTCGCCATACACAGGAATTTATACTCTTCACCGTCAACGCTGTAGAGGTCGATCTGCGCAGGCAGGTTGGTGCCGGTGTTGACCTCTTTGTACATATCCAGCGCGGCATTCTGCGAGTAGCGCAGGTTGTCTTCGGTATAGGTGTTATACACGCCCTGCGCCAGCGCGGCTTCATCACCGCCGCCGGTCCAGACGCGCTGGCCTTTTTTACCCATGATGATCGCGGTGCCGGTGTCCTGACAGGTTGGCAGGATGCCTTTGGCGGCGATTTCGGAGTTTCTCAGGAACTGCAAGGCGACGTACTTATCGTTCTCACTGGCTTCCGGGTCGGCCAGGATGGCGGCCACCTGGCGCTGGTGGGCCGGGCGCAGCATAAACGAGGCATCGTGAAACGCCTGTTGCGCCAGTAACGTCAGAGCCTGAGGCTCTACTTTTAAGATTTCCTGCCCGTCGAATTCGGCCACGGAGACGTGATCGCGGGTTAACAGGTAGTATTCGGTATCCTCTTTTGCAAGAGGGAACGGGGTTTGATAATGGAAAGGTTTTTTCGACATTGTGCTCTCACTTAATGATGTGCTGCCATCCTTCTCGGAAGCGGAGGCTCGGCAACATTAACGGCGATATCTGTTTTATTGTTTTCCTGCCGCCCCAGAGACGGAGCGGCAGGTCAGGAATGGTATAACATTGTTGCAACAACTGCATGTCTGAGTGCGAGATTAACCGTTAAACGCGCATCAGAACATCATCACCATCCACGGGTAACCAATCAGCATCAGGGCGCAGAGGAAGATGGCGCCAAAGATGGTGCCCAGACGCCAGTAGTCTTTGGTTGGCAGGTAGCCGCTACCGTAGTAAATCGGGCTTGGGCCGGTGCCGTAAGGGGTGATGATGCCCATCAGACCCAGTGAAGTACACATCATCAGGCAGAACACGGGCATATTAATGCCTGGGATAGCAGAGGCAATGGTCAGCATGGCCGGCAACAGCGCGGTGGTGTGCGCCGTGGTGCTGGCGAACAGGTAGTGCAGCAGGAAGAAGGCAATCATCAGCACCACGGCGGAGACCTGCGGGTCGTAGCCTTGCAGCAGCATGCCACCTTCTTTACCCAACCAGGCGATAAAGCCAACGCGTGCCAGGCCGTCTGCCAGTGCCACCAGCGTGGCGAACCAGGCGAAGGTGTTCCAGGCCGGTTTGTTGCTGGTAATGTCATTCCAGTTCAGTACGCCAGTCCACAGCATCAGCACCACGACCAGCAGGGCAGCCATCGCCGGTTCAATCCAGGCGGTGGCGAAGATCCACATCAGCAGGGCAGAGACCACAAACACCAGCAGCAGGATTTCGTTACGGGTCAGTTTACCCAGTTTTTCCAGCTCACTGATTGCCCAGCGCGGCACTTCATCGTTGAATTTCACTTCCGGCGGATAGAGCCAGTAAGCCAGCAGCGGCATGGTCAGCAGCAGTAACAGACCTAATGGCAGGAAGGCGAGGAACCACATCCCCCAGGAGATATCAAAGCCCACCACACTTTTTACCAGCGCCAGGGCCAGCAGGTTAGGTGCCAGCGCCGACAGGAACATCGAACTGGTGATACAGGCTGCGGTAATCGCCACCCACATCAGATATGAACCAATTTTACGGGCACTTGGGTCGTTAGGTTTTGAACCATACAGCGGCGGCAGGTTGGCAATAATCGGATAGATTGTGCCCCCGCTACGTGCGGTATTAGAAGGAGTGAACGGTGCCAGCAGCAGGTCAGCGAAGGTAATGGCGTAACCGAGGGTCAGACTGCGACGACCCAGGTATTTCACCAGAATCAGCGCCAGGCGGCGGCCGAACTGTGTTTTGTCATAACCTGCGGCGAACATAAAGGCGCCGAAGATCAGCCACACGGTCGAGTTACCGAATCCGCTGACCGCCCATTTAAACGCCTGAGCGGCCGTTTTGAATTTCGGGTCGGCCAGTTCTGCCGGGCTGAACAGCACCCACTGACTGAATAGCGCGATGACCACCACGCCGGTAAGGCCGATGACCGCACCCGGCAGGGGTTCAAAAATCAACCCAACAATCACCCCAACAAAGATAGCGAAGAAGTACCATGCATGAGGTTCCAAGCCCTGAGGGACCGGCACCAGCAGCAGTAACACCGCAACCAGTACAGGCAGGAATAACATAAGCAGGCGTTTTTTTTGCCCCGCAGCGGCAGGAGGCGCCTTTGCGGTATCACTTACCATAGATGTCTGTTTCATAGTTTTTGTCTGCAAGTTAATAAGAATGCGTTAAGTGTCCCGGTAGGTTATAACTGATTTTTTTACTTTCTTTTCTATTTATTTAGTTTTCTTACCGTGGCATCTGTAATGATTTTCGTCTGTTCCCAATGAGAAATGTCTCTATTTATTGGGTTGATATAAATATAATGCGACATCCTTAAATATAGACTTTGATCTGGATCAAGAAAAATTGTAGCACCCTTTTATTTTTAACAAGTGACTATCAATTATTAAGTGTTAATTTCATTTAAGGGCTGAAATCGTCATCTTAGCGTGGGTTTTATTTCCAGTAAAACAGGATTAACTTATGCAACTATATGATAAATATGACTATAAATTTACTGTAAACGACTGGTTGATTTTTTGTTTCCGTTAGTTAACAATTAATAAAACTATTTGTATCATTTAGGGTTAATAAAAACTATTCTTTTATTTAAAAGTTAAATAATTAAAGTTATCGATTATATAGCTAAAGAAATTGCTATATTAGTATTATGACGACGGGCCATTAATATAATTAATAAAAAAGGTGCCCGCAAAGAATTCAAAAACTTTTAATTTGGAGTACACCTAATGAATACGCTAACACCCATTCTGAATCCGTTGACCTTGCCAAACGGGTCGGTCCTGAAGAACCGCCTGTTGATGGCGCCGATGACCACCTGTACCGGTTTCTACGACGGCACCGTGACCAGTGAACTGGTTGAGTATTACCGCGATCGTGCCGGCAGCATTGGGACCGTGGTGGTTGAGTGCTGCTTTATCGATCCAAAAGGCCCGGCCTTCCCGGGTGCCATTGCTATCGATAGCGACAACAAAATCCCAGGCCTGGCGAAAATCGCTCACGCGATTAAAACGGAAGGCTCTAAAGCCATTCTGCAAATCTATCACGGCGGCCGTATGGTGGAGCCGGAACTGATTGGCGGACGCACGCCAGTCGCGCCAAGCGCCATTGCCGCACCGCGTGAAGGGGCTACCACGCCGCAGGCGCTGACCGCCGAAGAAGTCGATGTGATGATCACCAAATTTGGTGATGCGGTTAACCGCGCCATTAAAGCCGGCTTTGACGGCGTGGAAATCCACGGTGCCAACACTTACCTGATCCAGCAGTTCTACTCACCGAACTCCAACCAGCGTGATGATAAATGGGGCGGCAGCCGCGACAATCGCGCGCGCTTCCCTCTGGAAGTGCTTGAAATTACCCATAAAATGGCAGAGCGTTTTGCCGACAAGTCTTTCATCATCGGCTACCGCTTCTCCCCGGAAGAAATTGAAGTCCCAGGCATCCGCTTCGATGACACGCTGTATCTGCTGGAAAAACTGGCGGCACGCGGCCTGGATTACGTGCACTTCTCCGTGGGCCAGCTGCTGCGCTCCTCGATTGTCGATCGCGAAGATCCAACCCCGCTGATCACCAAGTACCTGGCCGCACGCTCAGCCACGCTGGCAAAAGTGCCGGTGATTGGTGTGGGCGGCGTGGTTAACAAAGCCGATGCTGAACAGGCGCTGGAATACGGTTTTGATCTGGTTGCCGTGGGTAAAGCCTGTATTGCTTACCCGGACTGGGCTGACCGCATTATTAAAAACGACCACCTGGAGCTGTTTATCGACAGCACCCAGCGTGAGGCGCTGAACATTCCTGAACCGCTGTGGCGCTTCTCACTGGTTGACGCCATGATCCGCGATGTCAGCACCGGTGGCCGTAAATATAAAGCCGGGGTTTACCAGGAGAAGGTAGAAGCTGAAGCGCTGAAACTGAAAATCCAGGTGACTCTGGATACCGACCGTATTACCGATATCGCACTGGTGCCGGATGACACCCTCGACGTGGACTTCACCACCACCTTTGAGAGCCTGCGCACCCGCATGCTGGTGGCGAACAGCCCGCACGTGGATGCCGTGACAGGCGCCACCACGCAGAGTGAGGCGCTGAAAAAAGCCGTCTCCCGTGCCATGACCACCTCGAATAAAGAACATGTGATTGAAGAGGGCGGTAACCCGCAAGGACCACAAAGCTACGATGTTGTTGTGGTCGGCAGCGGCGGCGGTGGCCTGGCCGCGGCTATTCAGGCCAGCGATGCGGGTGCTCACGTGGTGATCATCGAGAAGATGCCAACCATCGGTGGTAACACCATTAAAGCCTCCGTCGGGATGAATGCAGCGGAAACCCGTTTCCAGAAGCTGAAAGGTATCGAAGACAACAAAGAACTGTTTTATGAAGAGACGCTGAAAGGCGGCAAGTTCAAAAACAACCCGGAACTGCTGCGCGAGTTTGTTAACCTGGCACCCGAAGCTATTGAGTGGCTGGCGGATAACGGCATTGAACTGAACGATATCACCATCACTGGCGGCATGAGCATTGACCGTACGCACCGTCCTGCTGACCGGTCTGCGGTCGGTGGCTTCCTGATTAGCGGCCTGGTGAAAAACATTAATCAGCGCAATATCGAAGTGCTGCTGGAAACGTCCGTCGCGGAAATCCTGCTGGAAAATGGCGCAGTCAGCGGCGTGAAAGTGGTCGATGAATATAACGATACCCGTATCCTGAATGCCAAAAGCGTGATTGTGGCAACCGGTGGATTCAGTGCCAACCGCGAGATGGTAGTGAAATACCGTCCTGAGCTGGATGGCTTTGTCACCACTAACCACAAAGGGGCCACCGGTAGCGGCATCGCCATGTTGAAAAACATTGGTGCAGATACCGTCGATATGGGCGAAATTCAGATTCACCCTACCGTGGAACAAACCACGTCTTACCTGATCTCGGAAGCGATTCGCGGCGGCGGTGCCATTCTGGTCAGCCAGGCCGGTCAGCGCTTCTACAACGAAATGGAAACCCGCGACAAAGTGTCCGCCGAGATTATTGCGCTGCCAGAGAAAAGTGCATGGATTATCTTCGACGACCAGGTACGCGCTAATAACAAAGCGGCCGATGAGTACATTGCCAAAGGCTTTGTGATCAGTGCACCAACGCCGCACGAGCTGGCCGTGAAACTCAATATGGACCAGGAGACGCTGCAAACCACGCTGGGCCGCTACAACCAGTTCGTTGAGCAGCAGAAGGATGAAGACTTCGGCCGAACCACCGCGCTGCGTCATCCGCTCCACCAGGGACCGTACTTCGCTATCCGCATCGCGCCGGGCGTACACCACACGATGGGTGGCGTGACCATTAATACCGATACTGCGGTGCTGGATGCGCAGAAACAGGTGATTAACGGTGCCTGGGCGGCGGGTGAAGTGGTCGGCGGTATTCACGGTGCCAACCGCATTGGCGGTAATGCCGTAGCCGATATCATCATTTTCGGTATTCTTGCCGGGCGCAACGCTGCGGCTTACGCGAAACGTTAAATTATAGCGTGGCCTGATGGACGGGACGACCGAAACAGATGGTCGTCCCCTACGGGCAATGTCCGTCGTAGGGGCTGACCTTCTTTTCTGGTTAGCCCGTTCCCCCAGTCAAACCGCTCCCCGGCTTTCCCGCCATGAGGAACCCCCAAATGGACCTGTCCTCAACACCTGGTGTGTATAACTACTCCGCTGTACTGATGGGGTCACCCATTCTGCTCAAACTGTTTGAACATGATGACGCTCTCGCGGGTCGGGTGTTTCGTCTGATCAAGCATCAGGAAAATCTGTTTACCGTTAACCGTGCGCAGTCTGAAGTCATGGCGATTAATCACGCGGCGGGCCTGCATCCGGTGGTGGTCAGTGCGCCGGTCTACCAACTGATTAAACGCGCCAGCGAGGTGAGCACGCGCGCAGGAAGCTGTTTCAACTTCGCCATTGGTCCGCTGGTTAAGCGTTGGAAAATTGGTTTTCACGGTAATACGGTGCCACCCGAGAGCGAGCTACAGGCGTTACTGGCGCTGACGGATCCCCATCAGGTGATCCTCGACGATGTGGCACAGTCCGTGTTCCTGCAACAGGTGGGGATGGAGATCGACCTCGGGGCGATAGCCAAAGGCTACATCGCTGATGTGGTGCGTGATTATCTGCATCAACAGCAGGTGACCGACGCGCTGATCAATCTGGGGGGGAATGTGCAGACGCTGGGGCATCCGGCGCAGCAGCCGTGGGGGATTGGCCTGAAAAAACCGTTCGCCGGGCCTGATGCGCTGATTGGCGTGATCCACGTCACCCACCAGTCCGTGGTCACTTCCGGGGTCTATGAACGCTATTTCGAGCTGGCAGGGCGCTGCTATCACCATATTCTGGACCCACGTACCGGCTATCCGTTGGATAACGAGTTGCTGAGTGTGACGATTATTTCTGATGATTCCATCGACGGGGATATCTGGACCACGCTGCTGTATGGACTCGGGGTAGAAAAAAGCCTCGCCTGCTTGCAAGAGATGCCGCAGGTCGAGGCTATTTTTGTCACCCGTGACGGTCAGGTGATCTGTTCTTCACAGCATAAGTACCGCTTCACGCTGCTGGACGACAGTTATCGGGTTACTGGCAATACTGTTTAAGCAGCGCGGTATGCTCCGGCTGGAGCCGATAGCGATACACCGGACGGCCAGTGGCCCCATAATGGATACTGGTAAACAGAATAGTGCTGTGCGCCAGCCAGATAAGGTATTTACGGCACGATACGCGCGAGATATTGACCGCAGCAGCGAGATCGTCCGTGGAAAATTCTTCATTCGGATGCGCATCAATCCACAGACACAGGGTTCGTAACGTCTGTGGCGTTAACCCCTTTGGCAGGCGTTTCGTATCCTCGACCGTCGGATGATTACCGTGAATCAACTGATCGACGTCAGCCTGTTCATAGAACTGATGGTTGTCCATCATGGCTTTTTTCTGTTTCCAGCCGGTCAGCGCTTCTTCAAAGCGTGAGAACTGGAAAGGTTTGATCAGATAATCGACCACGCCATAGTGCAGAGACTGTTTAATGGTGGCGGCATCGGCGGCGGAAGAGATCACAATCACATCCACCGGGCGCTTTGCTTCACGTAGCGCAGGCAGCAGATCCAGCCCGTTATCCTGCTGCATATAGACATCCAGCAGGATGAGATCGACCGCCAGTTCGCTGTGCAGCACCAGATCTTTCGCCTGCTGTAAGGTTGAGGCAACGGCGCAGCAGGCAAATCCTGGCAGTTGGGCGACATAGCAGCGGTTCAGTTCTGCGACCATCGCATCATCATCGACGACTAAAACATTGATCATGCGTTTTTACTCTCTTCATCCCAGGGCAGTTGTACAAAAAATTGCGTATAAACGCCAGGTTCGGACTCTACAATAATTTTTCCGCCAAGGCTTTCAGTTTGTTGTTTTACCAGAAACAGTCCGACGCCGCGCTCATCGCCTTTCGACGAAAAACCCTTCTCAAAAATCGCCTCTAACTCGCTGGCCACGATGCCGGGGCCATCATCACTGACCTCGCAGGCAAGGAAACCATTCTGGTAGTGCAGTAATACGCTCACTTCGCCTTCGGCGCTTGGGCCTAATGCATCGAGCGCATTATCAATCAGGTTACCCAGCACGGTGATCAGCGCAGCAACCTGCTGTTCGCTGCCATTGTCCGGCAACATGCAGTCATCGCTGATCAGCAGATGGTTGCCGGTGTCCGAGGCGCGATTCATTTTACTTAACAGGAACCCGGCAATTACCGGGGACTTAATTTTCCCCAGCAGAGAACCGATCTCTGTCTGATAATTATTAGCCGTTTTAAGAATATAATCCTCCACTTTGCCGTAACTTTTCATATGCAACAGGCCGAGGATCACATGCAGCTTGTTCATAAACTCATGGGAGCGTTCGCGAAGCGCATCCACATAGCTCACCATGCCGTCCAGCCGCTGCATCAGCTGGCTGATTTCCGTTTTATCCCTGAAGGTACAGATGGCACCGATGATGACGCCGTTGCTGCGAACGGGCATGGTATTACAGAGTAAGATCCGGCCTTTAAAATTGATCTCTTCGTCACGCCGTGGCATGCCGTTGTTCAGCACGTCGCGCAGGTTGGAGATCAGCGGGCCTGAAGCCGCCACCATCTCGCCGATTTCGGTGTTCACGGCATGCTGGTGGCCGGTTTCGCGCAGTAACTGCCGTGCAGCACGGTTAATCAGCGTCACCTGCGTGTGATCATCAACGGCGATCACCCCTTCTTTCATCGATTGCAGCATCGCCTGACGTTGTTCAAACAGCGTTGAAATTTCATAAGGCTCCAGCCCGAACAGGATGCGCTTGGCGGCACTCACCAGCAGGAACGTGCCAATGGTACCGACCAGCATCCCGCACAGCGCGGCCCAGATAATATTCCAGCGGCTCTGATTGATCTGTAAGGCCACTTCGCTTAGCGAAATACCAATCGCCACCACGCCAATCTGCTTATGCTGACGGTCGTAGACGGGCGTGAACAGCCGCAGCGCTTCCGCCAGCTTGCCGTGGTTGATCGCCATGTTTTCTCGCCCTTGCAGGGCAGGGATAATATCTTCGCCGATGAAATGCTGGTTAATCAGCTCGGCTTTCGGATGGGAATAACGAATGCCTTCCATATTCGTCACCACCACAAACAGCAGATCGTTACTCTCCTGCACGGCGCTGGCAATAGGTTGGATCACACCGCTGGAGGGGGGCAGCAGCAGGGCGCGCTGGATCTCAGGGGAGTCCGCCAGGGTGCGCGCGACCGCCAGCGCCTTATCTTTGACGCCCTCCTGGGTCACATGGCTTATCTGGAAAAAATAGAACAGATGCACAATCAACAGCACCGTCGCAATCACGGCGCTAACCATCAGACTAACGGACGTACTGAGTTTCATCGGACGCTTGCGCACAACAAGCGGCTGCAGCGGGTCGCTCATGGGGACTCCTGAAAGAAGGGAACCAGCATTATCTCCGGCTAATATAGCGCGGGAAGCGATCAAGCATGATGATTTTGCGTCAGAAAATCAGTATCGGAAGGGGGGTTAGAACATTCATGAAGGGGCAGACCCTTTTTCCCGGTCTGCCCGTGATGTTGATCCGTTGCCGGCCCGGCGCTACGGGGCGATCGGAAAAGATGATCGCCCCCTACACCAGATCGCAATGGCGTCGGGGGTTAAAACTCACAGCGAGCAACGATTATTTCGGCAATTCACTCAGCTCTTTCACGTCACTCTTATTAATCTGCTGTTCAGTGCCGTTGGCGTCGGTGTAAGCAATCAGACCCGTTTTGGCGTCTTCCTGCGGTTTGCCGTCACTGATAATCGTTCTGCCATCGTTAGTATGAATGGCATAACTGCTGCGGGTGCAGCCAGACAGCGCGGTCACACAAAACAAAGCGGCGAGAGAAAGTGCCATAATTTTTTTCATTTTAACTCCTGTTATTTAGTTATCGAGTTCACTCATGTTTTTAATCTGCTCACGATTGATCTGTTCAGTCTTACCCGTTTCGGCATTCTTATAAGAGACCAGCCCGGTTTCATCATCGACCTGTGGTTTACCATCCGTAACGATGGTTTTACCGTCGGTGGTTTGAATGGACTGATTGGCAGCACAGCCCGCAAGCATGAACAGAGACGCTGCGATAAAGGTCGCTTTAAACAGTGTGACTTTCATTAGGGATATCCTTATTAATGTAATGTCTTTCTCGTTTCTACTGTTTAATTATAGAAGGGTTTTGCGATTTTGCGATTTCACATTTCAAAATATGATAAGAAACGGAATAATCTGAAATTGAAGAAGATGACTTGTGTTTTTCGTTATTATTTTGTAATGAAGGGTTTGTGTGCTGATGAATTCACTATACATTGTTTTTAATAAAACATGATATATATCAGTGTATTGCATTTTAACGTGAAGGGAGGGGTTCCTGTTAGGGTGGGCGAAATGGCATTATTTAGGGTGAAATGATAATATGGTGTCACATACAGCCAGACAAGGGGTGCATGTGCACGGTAATAACAAAGAATACCCGAAAGAAATTTATGCAGTTATTGGCAGGGCAGTATCAGAACTTATTGCGGCCAACCAACCTCTGGATAAGAAGAGTGTATTAATTATGCTCCAGGCTCACAGCACCAGAGCAAAAGATGCCCATACTCTGGGCATCTATCAACAGGCATTTCGTTATCTGCTGGAAAGCTTCCATTGATAACCAGCATCAGTCACCACCATTAAAAACAACGCGATTACGCATCGTCAGGCGTCATACCCACCACAACTTCCAGCACCTGACGGTACACATCCAGCTGGATCACATCGGTGGTGGTCTCCAGCTTCTCAATCAGTTTCAGGATCATGGCTTTATTGCTAACGTGCCTGCCCTCAGCGGCCAGTTCCTTAATCACAGCACCCAGAACCTGCACTTCCTGTGAATACTTCTCACCGCCACCCTGAAAGTAAGACAGGATTTCGGTTTCTGGGGATATCTGCTGCATGTGCTCCATGCTGTTCGCCTTCTTAATCAAATTGAATGGGAAACACTCAGTGTTTTTTAGTGCCGTCAGCCGGGCCTTCACTGGTGAACAGGTGAGTGACATTGTCGCCATCGCGGATCTCTTGTGTATCGCTGTCACGAACCGGTGGCTGATGATCTCTGACCTCGGCAATCGCCTGCCTGCAGGCGCGTTGCCGCGATATCTCTTTCTCTGTGGCGGCCATCATTTGTAACTGGCGTATCAGGGCTGAACTGCTGATTGCCGCATCGGCTTTCAACAGAACCATCACCGCTTCACCCAAAATAATATCGGAGAGTAACTCTTCTTCGTCTTCGTTTCTGTACATACCAACTTCTCTGAATCAGTGATACGGGCACAGCGTACATACCCGCAGAAACCTGCATCCCGGTGATACCATAGCCGCTTAACGCAGGCGACCGGGACGGTCAGATGGTCGGACTGAGTTGTAACCTAACGCGTACGTCAATGTCGTTAATCCGCAAACATACTGCTTTGAAACTCAGTCCCCGCGGCCAAACAACAGGCCGATCAGTTCTTGATAGTGCCGTTCCTGCTCCGGTCCTGATGCCAGTTCAAGGCGCGTCAGCAACTTTGAACAAATAGCCTTCCGGTTAAGTTGACGACCTGAACGCAGGATCTCAACCACAATGTGCCCCAGTGTTTCCTGCTGTGAAGGCACACTGACTTCACTAAAATAACGGCTGATGTCATTTTCAATCTTTGGGTTGGAACCGTCCTGACGCATAACCATGTCCCTCAGTCGTAAAATTACTATAGTCAAATTTCCCGCACTAAAGTTATACACCTATGATTAATTTGTACAGAAATAGTGAATTTTCATTCGCTATTTGCTTGAGAAAAAAGTGCTAAGTGTTAATTATCATTGGGTTACAAATTAGCTTATGCACAAATGATACATTTCTAAATTGTACTGAAAAGCGGGAATAGTCTTAATTTCGGAGTAAGAAGCGAGGAAAGCCGTCATCCCTGACGGTGATTATCGGGTGTTGGCGACTCCGGCAGCGTTATTGAACTGCCGCAGGGACCCAGGGACCTTGCACGCTGATCTGTGGAAAACCGTCCGTCAGGATACGCAGTTCGGCATCGCGCGGGGTGTTATCCCCCTGGCCCTGAATGCTGACAATATCCTGCGGGCAGGCCGAAAATGCCACATAGCAGTCCATCTCCGCGCGCAGAATAATGTAGTCACCCGGCTGCGTGACCGTTGGCAGGGTTTTCAGCGTGCGGCCGTCTGGCTGAACCTGAATATTCATAAAGATATTAAACGAGGCCAGATTGCCGTGGGGCAGCGTGATGCCCAGTTCTGCCATACCTTCAAACAGATTGTCGTGGCAGTTGCGGTGCGGTTCAGTACAGCCCAGCAGTTCATAACGCCGCGCATCGCAGGCCGCCATAAAGGTGTCATGGACGCCCGGCGAGGTATCTGCGACCAGCGTCAGAATCGGATGACGCTGGCTGGTAATAAAACTGTCGCCCACCTGTGGATTCAGCCGCTGATTCCAAACCCGGGTGGCCTCCATACACATATATTCACTGACGTCGCTGGCGTTATAGGCCCAGCAGTCGACCACCTGGGAACCATGCAGATTGACGACCTGTACTGCTTCACCTTTGGCCAGATGCACCGCTTTACCGTGGCGCGCGGGGATGCGCTGAATATCGCGCTGCTGAAAGAGGTCGGACATCGTATTTCTCCTGATCAATGTGGCATGCTGCGCCGGTAGCGCGTCATGCGGAATTCAATATGGCGTGCCAGCCAGTCAATCAGACTGTTCAGCACCCAGTAACAGAGCGCCACCGTGAGATAGATTTCCAGCGGCGCGTAGGTGGCAGAAATGGCCTGCTTTGCGGCGTACATAAACTCCTGCACCGAAACAATCGACAGCAGCGCGGAGTCTTTAATCAGGCCAATCATCAATCCGACCAGCGGTGACAGCATCTGCGGCAGCGTTTGTGGCAGCACCACGTCCACCAGTTGTTCGCGGCGGCTCAGCCCCAGCACCCGACAGGCTTCCCATTGTCCACGCGGCAGCGTTTCAATGGCGGAACGGATCACCTGAGCGATGTAGGGGGCGTAGTAGAGCGTCAGCGCCAGTACGCCAACCTGCGGCGAACTGAAGGTAATGTCGTAGTCGGGCAGCACAAAGTAGAGCAGATAGATCACCACCAGCAGCGGCAGTGCCAGCGTCAGGCTGGTGTAGAGATGCAGCACGCGTTGCCAGAACGGCGGGGCGCGCATCAGCGTGACCGCCATCAGCGTGCCCAGCAGTAATGCGCAGAGTCCGGCAATGGCACAGAGCTGGAGGGTGGAAATCATGCCATCGCCCAGCGACGGTAACGCGTCGATAATTGCCTGCCAGTCCATTATGCCGTCCTCCGTTTTGCTTCCAGATGGCGTACCGCGCCGATCAGCGGCAGCGCAATCAGCAGATAACCGCCGGACACCAGCAGCAGCACCTGAGTGGCATCATAGGTGCGGGCGATGACGATCTGTCCGGCATAGGTCAGCTCGGTCAGCGCCACCACCGATGCCAGCGGCGTGGTTTTCAGCAGAATAGTGAATTCATTGACCAGCATCGGCAGGCTGGCGCGGATCACCTGCGGATTGATGATGTACCACCAGGTGAGCCAGCGGCTCAGCCCCAGCGTGCGTGCCGCTTCCCGCTGACCGCGCGTCACCAGGCTCTGATTAACCCGCAGGATTTCAGACACGTACGCGGCGCTGTTCATGCCGATGGCCAGCACGGCCGCCAGCATCGGCAGCCCGCCGAGGCCCAGGCGTGGCAGGGTAAAAAACACCACAAACAGCTGCACAATGGCGGGCGTGCCGCGCATCAGGCTGACATACAGCCGCCCGATAGCGCGCCACAGCCAGAAGCGGCGATGCTGGAGATAACAGATGAACTGACCCATCACCACGCTGAGCAGCGCCGCCAGTATGGTGAGGGTCAGGGTGATCAGCAGCCCGTGCCCTAATTCCGGCAGTGCCGCCACCACCTGTTCATCCAGCCATGCCATACGCTACTCCTCGCCGAAATCCGACAGATTTTCTGCCACTGACAGGCGCAGCGGTGCCGGTTTATCGTTGCCCTCAATGCCGGTACAGCAGGCGGAAACGATAAACAGGGTATCAGCCACTACCCGGCAGGTGATGCTGTCGCCAGGCTGCGTCTGATTCGGTTCGGCGATGATGGTGCCGTCGCGCGTCAGCTGCGTGTGCATAAACAGATTAATGGGGTCGGGCAGTTTGGGCACCGTCATCTGCAGGCGCGCCAGCTCAGCGCTGACCGCCTCCATGCAGCCTTCGCCTGCGTAACCGCGCTCTGCCAGCCAGGCACGGGTGGAGCCGGGCAGCAGCAGGTCGTGACGTTTTACGCTGTCTTTGCCCAGCACCATCACCGGACGGCGACGGTTGTTCACCAGCCGCATACCCGAGCCGAGCAGATAACTGTTGCTGAAGACGCGGGTGTGATGCACCGACAACCAGACGTCAGGTTCAGCCAGGCTGAAACCAAACAGCGAGGCCACGGCGCCTTCGCCCTGTGCGGTGATGCGCAGTAGCTGGCCCCGCAGGACACGGATTGAGGCGGCTTCGCCCGGCTGAACCGTCACCGCATCGGCGAGCTGACGTGTTTCGTTTTCACTCCAGGCTTCACGCATTAACAACATGTTGAACCTCCACATCCAGGTTATCGCTGATGCGTATATCGATCGGGGTGACCTGTAATCCATTGCCGGGAATGATGTCCTGCGGGCAGGACGACACGGCACAAATCAGATCGCACAGCGCTTCAAACACAATCTGATCCCCCGCCTGGCTGGTGGGGTCGGTCACTTCCATGCGGCCATCCGCCGTCACCGGGCCGTTCTGGAACAGGTTAAACGGCTCCGGCATGCTGAAATAGGTCACGCCGTGGGTTTTCATCCCTTCCAGTAAGTTGTCGACGCAGTTGCGGTGGCCCTCAACCCCAAAATCAATACTGAAGCGGGTGCGATCGCAGGCGGGAACATTGGCATCGTGAATGCCGATGCTGTCCGTGACGATGCGCAGCATCGGACGGTTTTCACTCGACCACAGTGCATCTCCCGGTTTAAAGAACAGTGAACGCAGATGCTGGCGGGTGTGCACCGGCGAAAGTTTTTCGTTGAGATCCGCTGCATTGACCGCGACAAAATCGGCGGCCTGCTGGCCCAGTGTGTCGATAACGGTAATAAACTGCCCTTTATGCACGGTAAAGGTTTTGCCGTGACCGGCAGGCACCGTCAGTGTTGACTGGCACATGGCTTACTCCTGAGGAATGAAATTGCTGGCGGGCACGGTAAACGTGGTGCCGAGATACTGCTGTTGCAGTGCGGTGAGTTCACCGTCTTTCTGCATCGCCAGAATGTGGTCGCTGATGGCTTTGTTCAGGCTGAGGTCATCTTTACGTGTGGCCCATGCCATCCACTGTGACGGACCGGCTTCACCGACCTGCGCCACTTTTTCCGGGTATTTTTTGACAACCGGTGCCAGCACGGAGATGTCATCAAAAACAAAGTCGGCGCGTTTGGTCATCAGCGTGCTGACGGTTTGGTCCAGCGTATCGACGCTGATAATGGCAATCGGTTTTTTTCCGGCTTTGGTCAGCGTCTCGTTAAAACCTTTCAGCAACTGCTCCGGTACGCTGGCGCTTTTCACTGCGCCGCGCAGGCCAGAGAGATCGTCCGGCGTCAGTGCCTTGCCGCTGAATTTTTTCGTATCAGAGGTACGCACCAGCACGCCGTTGACGGTCTTGCTGTACGGCGTGGTGAACAGCACTTTTTTCGCGCGTTCGGCGGTGACGTTCAGTGACGAGCCTTCCGCATTGAAGGCTCCCGAAATCAGGCCAGGGAGAATGCCGCTAAACGCCGTTTTCTGAAACTCCAGTTTCACACCGAGGTCTTTGGCGAAGGACTGCATGATGGCGACGCTGTAGCCGACGATTTCCCCTTTGTCGTTGGTGAACTCATAAGGCGGGAAGGTTGGGTCAATCCCGACGGTGATTTTCCCGCTGCTTTTAATGTCGGACAGCGTGTCAGCCTGAGCGGTAGTGGCAGCGCCAGTGGCGAGTAACGTGGCGATCAACAGTGCGATTTTTTTCATTATGGTGATTCCCTGGTGTTGGTGAAATGTCATCAGGAACAGAGCAGTTTCCGTGCCAGCTTGTGTGCGGCAGAAAGGGAAGAGGCGGGTAGAAACGCTTTTTTCTCAGGGAATCAATAAGAAACAACTGTTTCTTATTTTGATGTTTTAATTTCTTTGGTTTCACGGGTGGAGGTGAAGTTGCAGCGCCGGGAGAGAGGGCTGCACTTATTGAGGGAGGAAACGGTCATTTTCTGCACCAGGATGGCGCATTATTCCAGTTCGTCGAGGCTCTGGTGCAGGGTCTCGATGGTGGCTAGATGGTCATTGCTGATTTTCCCCATGCTGCGCGCCACCAGTGAACAGAGCAGGTTACACACCCCGGACAGCGCGACGGTGCTGTCAAAAATCAGGCTGCCGTCTGTATGGCAGCGCAGCACCCAGGTGGCATGTTTCGCGGGTTTACCGGCCAGCACGTCGGAGAGATAGAGCATCGGCACCTGCATATCCTGTAGTGCGCTCATGGCAGCTTCCAGCGCAGGCATCCGCCGCCGCAGACCCACGCAAATCACCATATCCTGCGGGCCAAGCGCCGCCAGATGCTCGGCCAAAGAGTCACCGGCACGCGGCAGCAGGCGCACGTCCGGGTGTACGTGGACCAGGTCGCGGTAGATCAGCATGGCAATGCTCTGGCTGTGGCGCCAGCCCATCACCACCACGCGGCGTGCCTGGGCAATGGCCTCTACGCAGGCGGCCAGCTGGTCACTCTCCAGCGAACGGAAGGTGTTGACCAGATTGGCGACTTCTTTCTCCAGGTGGCTCTGCATCAGCGTGTCGAGCGGGGATGAACTTGGCGCAGCTTGCAGATAGAGCGGCGAGCCGCTGTTTTGCATTTCACGCGCCTGGCGGCGGGCGGCATCGTAGCTTTCATAGCCGATATGACGAAAGAAACGCGTCGCGGTGGCTTTGGAAACCCCTGCGCTTTGCGCCAGTTCGGTGGCGGTATTCATCGCCAGCTGGCCAGGGGCCGCCAGCAGCACATCGGCTAAACGCTGTTCGTGCAGTGAGAGCTGATCCCAGTGCTGCCGGATACGGCCTTCTAATGACGCCGTTTTTGCGCTCATCAATGATCCCCGGAAAACAAAAGACTCATCCTGCACACAACGTGCCGGGTTGTCATGTGGAATCTGCGCAATGTTTTTCAGTCGTTAGAAAGGACGTGCGGTTATTCGCTCACATGATAGCCGTGTGCTTCCATTAAATCTGACACGGCTTTTTTTGCGATAATCAGGACCTCGTCCAGAGGTTGGTTGGCATCAATATCAACAATGTGGGCGCCTTCGAATGTCAGCAAGGGGGTCATGGCAATCTTTTGTGCCAGCGATATAGCAAGATGATCTGGCTTGCGGGCGCAGGCAACATCCAGATCAACATTCAGTTTTATCACTAAATCTGGCTTCTGTTTCGCCATCCAGTTAAACGCTTTACGTTCGAGGGCCGCCAGCCACGATACAACGCGACTACCGGGCACATTGACGGGAAATACCAGCCCATCATACGTTCCGGGAATTTGTACCTGGGGAAAGCGGTCGGTTAATACAATCAGTCCACGACGACGAAAAGCCAGCATATGTTGGAAACGCCACAGACGGCGTAACACGAAACTGGTAATGACGAGGGACGGTAACAGACCAGGAAGCGACGTGGGATTGATATGTGTATGGCGTTTAATTGACTTGCCCAGCGACCGCCCCAATAAAGGTAGCCGGGTGACGGCACGGCCTACGTTTCCCGCTTGTTTACCAAGGTGAATCCTTTTTGCTGGTCCATATTTTTTTACATGATGAATAAGATATTTACAGACTGTGGACTTTCCTGATCCATCACTGCCAATAACAGCAATAAGCGGGGGTGTTGTGGCTTTCATTCTGTGATTCTCCTCCTTTATCCTCTTAAGGGAAAATACACTCTTGTTTATAGGCTATCAAGTTATCATCATTTAAGAAAACACATGAGGTCACAAAAAATATTCGTTATGGCACGTAGAGAAAATATTTATGAGGATGAGGTGATTTATTATTAATACAATATCGTTAATATTTGAGCTTATTGTGCGAAAACAGACAAATAGTTTCACTCTTCATGCACCGTTGCGAGTCATAGCGATTACCGGATGCGATGGTTCAGGTAAATCAACGTTGGCCTCAAGTCTGGTCGCGCATCTCTCTTTACGACAACCGACAGAATTACTTTATCTTGGGCAGTCATCGGGACGTATTGGGGAATGGATAAGCGGCCTTCCTGTTATTGGCGCACCCATTGGTCGTTACTTACGTGCAAAGGCCCGCCAGGTGAACCAGCATTCTTCTGCTGCGCCAGGCGCCATCACTGCCCTGGTGATCTATCTGCTTTCCTGTTGGCGGGCTTATAAATTTAAGCGAATGCTGACCCGAAGTGAGCAGGGATATTTGTTGGTGACGGATCGCTATCCTCAGGCTGAGGTTGCTGGTTTTCGTTTTGATGGCCCTCAGTTGGCTACAACAGTCGGGGGAAGCGGGTGGGTATGCACACTCAGAAAACGTGAAAAAAGAATGTATCAATGGATGGCTTCTTATCCTCCGATGTTATTAATCAGGCTGGATATTGATGCAGATACGGCTCACTTACGTAAACCCGACCATCCGCTGTCAGCGCTGCGTGAGAAAATTGAGGTGATACCCCATCTTGATTTTAATGGTGCGAATATCTGTGATTTAAATGCCCGTCATCCGACTGATAAAGTGTTTACCGCATCGTTATGTGCAATTAATGCTTGTTTTTCACTCGCGCACAGTCAGCTCTGTGATTGAAATTATTCTTGATGTTAAGGAGGGAAGATAAATTGAGTGAAAATAAGGTTCCCCGTTCGCGTATTATTCCTGGTCTTATCGCGGTAGTGGGATGCGACGGAACGGGAAAGTCGACGTTGAGTGCGGATTTAGTCGAAATACTGAATCAATATCGGGTGACGGAACGCCGTTATTTAGGGCTGGTATCCGGAGAGGATGGCGAGAGGATTAAACGCCTGCCCTTTATTGGTGTATGGCTTGAGCGGTATCTGGCGGCTCGCTCCTCAAAGACGCAAAATATGCGTACCCGTTCTCCTGCCTGGTGGGTGGCATTCATTATGTATGGGTTCTCGCTGCGTCGCAGTGTTAAATTGCGTCGAGTGCGGCATCTGGCACAGCGGGGTGTCTTAGTGATTAGCGATCGTTATCCGCAGGCCGAAATTTCAGGCTTTCACTATGATGGGCCTGGCATAGGAGTGGAGCGCGTGCCCGATGGATTTCTGACACGTTTGGCAAAACGTGAAAATCGGTTGTATCAGCAAATGGCGTTATATCGTCCCGAGTTAGTGATCCGCCTTGGGGTTGATATCGATACCGCCTTCTCGCGCAAGCCCGACCATGATTACGATGAGCTGCGGGATAAGATCTCCGTCATGGAAAAGATTAATTACAATGACGCTAAAATCATTGAGCTGGATTCAAGAGCGCCCTATGGCGAAGTTCTGGATAAGGCACTGGATGCTGTATTTTCTGTTGCTGAGATCTATCCGTGTCGAAAAGGCATGCTTTGAATCTATTATTGACTCTGGTTTGAAATGGAATTCTTCAGGTATTAACCGATGAAGCATGGTTTCTCCGATGGTGTTTTTCGTACGATTATTCGTAACGCCGCATATTTAGGTTCCAGCAATGTCGTCAGCGCATTGCTGGGATTGCTGGCACTGTCGTTTGCAGGAAAAGGCCTTTCACCGGAGATGTTTGGCGTGCTTGTCGTGATTCAATCCTATGCAAAGGCGATAAGTGATTTTGTCAAATTCCAGACGTGGCAACTGGTGGTGCAATATGGAACACCCGCATTGGTCAGTAAGAACCTGGAAAAATTTCGCAATGTCATTTCCTTTTCCTTTGGATTAGATATCGCCAGTGGCGCTGTTGCCGTGATGGTGGGGATGTTACTGCTTCCGTTACTTTCACACTCCCTGGGGCTGGATGCTCATAGCTTCTGGCTTGCCATATTTTACTGCACGATTATTCCCTCCCTGGTGGCGGCGACCCCTACGGGGATTTTACGCGCCGTTGACCGTTTCGACCTGATCGCTATCCAACAAGCCACACGCCCTTTTCTTCGTGCGGTGGGGAGTGCGGTCTCTTACTTCGGTGACTTTGGTTTCGCGGGCTTTGTTATCAGCTGGTATGCCTCAAATTTGATCGGCGGCTCGTTATATTGGTGGTTTGCCTGGCGGGAGTTACGCCGCAGGGGCATTCTTCACGCTTTACGGCCACGCTTATTTGACGCCGCCCGGAGAATCGAAGGGGCGTGGAGTTTTGTATGGACAACCAACATTGCCCACTCTATTTGGGCGGCCCGTAATTCATGCAGTGCGGTTTTAGTGGGGATTGTTTTAGGTCCCTCTGCCGCCGGGTTATTCAAAATTGCGATGACGTTTTTTGATGCCGCAGGCACGCCGGCAAAATTGCTCGAAAAAAGCTTTTACCCTGAAATTATGCGACTGGACCCACGAACGAAAAGACCGTGGTTATTGGGGCTTAAGTCTGCTCTTTTAGCGGGTGGCGTTGGAATACTCGTTGCGCTGGCGGTAGTTGTTGTCGGTAAACCCTTAATTTCACTTGTTTTCGGCCATAGCTACCTGAGGGCATATGACTTAATTCAGGTGATGCTCTGCGCCATTATCGTGTCTATGATTGGGTTCCCCCAGGAGTCGTTATTATTTATGGCGGGGAAGCAACGTGCGTTCTTAGTGGCCCAAACCGCAGCCTCTACGTCATATCTCGTTCTTTTGATCTTATTTTCTCATTATTTTGGTGTAACAGGTGCCGCTTTTGCCTATCTGAGCGGGCAATGTTTAGACGTCATATTGTCATTTATCCCTGTTTTATATACCTGGCGGCACCGTCATTTATTAATTTTCAGGGACCACAAGGAGAGTAGCCCGTGACGAATGGAAGAAAATGGGAGACGTTTTCACCTGAAACAGTACAAAGACTATTTTCTGCAATCGATGAAGATGACCTTGTTGATGAAAATGTCAGCCTTCCTGGATGGATAGATGTACGGTGCGCGCAGGAGAGTCTTCAGCAGAATTATGCTCTGTGTATGCAGTATTGGCAGGAAGGGGTTCATCGCAAAGAGTTGCTGAGTTTAGTTCTTCAGTTACTGACTGACGCGGAGTTGTCTGAGCATGGGGCGATGCGCTTTAAAACCATTCGATCGCGCTATAAACATTTACGCTTTGCTCAGCGGCTCTACAGTAAAACCCATATATCCAGACTCTGGTTCAGTAAAACAACCGTCTTGCTCGGGAAGCTTCAGGATGCATTCCGTAACAAGAACAAACGATTAGTGAAAATTTACGCCAGGATACTGTGTTTTTATCTGAGTAAACCCATCTGGAGCTGGGTTATTTTTTCTCTGCGTCATATGCCATTAGATTCGGTGAGCCACTTTATTGCCTACCGACAACGGCAGATGCGAAAGCTACAGGTTTTAATCGCCAAACCTGAGCTGACAGGGCAAGAGTTTCACACTGTGCGTAAAATTGTCAGCCAGCAGGTATCTTATTACGACACGCTGAGGGCAATCGAACCGGGTAATCAGGACTTCCATCAGATTTCACGATTTTTAGCGGCCATTAATGGGGTGATGGGCGATCGGCACGATGAAATGATCGCCGATAATCTGTCAGGGAGAAAATCCTATGATGAACGCTGTCCATTGGATATTACTCTTCGCCAGCGTCTGGAACTGCTGATTGAGCGTTATCCGCTCAAGGAAGAATGATGACATTATGCCGACTGGTATCCATTTCACTGCTGTTATGGCCTTTAGCCGGATCGGCCCATAACTTCATTATCGGTGAGCGGGTTAAGCCAATAATGATTACGGATCGGGGAGCGCTGTTACTGAATGACGGTCGCTTACATTATCAACGCTGGCGGAGTTCAGAACTGGCAGGGAAAGTGCGAGTTGTGCAGTATATTGCCGGGCGTACCTCGGCGAAGAAGAAGAATGCGTTGCTGATTAGTGCGATTAAAGATGCGAAATTTCCTGCCGATCGGTTTCAGCCAACAACCATCGTGAATACTGACGACGAGATCGTCGGAACCGGATTTTTCGTGCAGAAAAAAATTGAGAAAAACAAAAAACGCTATCCCTGGGCTCAATTTATTATCGACAGTCATGGCCTTGGCCAAAAAACCTGGCAACTTGAGGAGGAGAATTCAACCATTTTGTTGCTGGATAACGAGGGGCATATTCAGTGGGTAAAAGAGGGGGCGTTAACACCGAAAGAAGTCCGTGAGGTCATCAATAACGTGCTGAGTCTGCTGAATGAGCAGCCTCATAACGCTGACTCACCGAAATAAATTGCCTGTTTTCGCTAACAATGCGCGTCAGGCTATCTGAGCCAGTCAATGTGGGATTGTCATCATCTATGGACTTGATTGAGCGTTATATCGTGACTCAGACCCAACGGTTAGTGTTGACCATTATTGGTTTTTTGATATTTATCTTTGCCAGTTATTCTGCCCAACGTTATCTGACTGAAGCCGCTAATGGCTTATTAACGTTGGGGATCGTACTCGATATTATCTTTTATAAAGTGCTTATTGCCTTGGAGATGCTGCTGCCGGTGGGTCTTTATGTTGCCGTCGGTGTTGCGCTTGGTCAGCTTTATAATGATTCCGAAATGACGGCGATTTTTGCCTCGGGTGCCAGTCCGTTGCGGATTTATAAAGCTGTGCTGTGGCTTGCCATTCCTTTAGGGCTGTTGATTTCGCTGCTCTCCCTGTATGCCAGACCCTGGGCTTACGGAAAAATTTACCAGTTAGAACAGCAGTCGCAGTCCGAACTGAACGTCAGTCATCTGATAGCCAATAAATTTAATGTCAATAATGATGGCCGAATGGTGCTGGCCGCAAAAATTGATTCTGTTGCCAATGTGCTAACCGATGCGCTGATTTATACCTCATCTGACAACAAGAGCCATGTCTATCGAGCCAGGAAGGTCAGGGTGCTGGATACGGTGTCTGCATCGCCTTCTGTCCTTTTGCAGGGGGGAACGTCTTACGTGCTGGAGCATCAGGGGAGTAAGGACCAGAAAATGATTTATCAGGATCAGCATCTGCAACTTAAAGCGATCCAGCAAGCGACGTATATGAAACGTAAGTCGGCATCCACCACCACGTTATCACGTTCGACCGATCCTGCTGATATCGCGGAGTGGCAATGGCGAGAAAGCCGTGGAGTTAATGCGATTTTAATGGCGTTGCTCGCTATTTCACTCAGCCGTATTAAACCGCGACAGGGACGTTTCACAACCTTACTTCCTTTAACTATGGTCTTTACCCTTATTTTTTATGGTGGCAATCTGTGCCGCACACTGGTTGCCAATGGGACTTTTCCCGTTATTCCGGGAGTGTGGCTTCTGTCCTTAATCATGCTTGTTGGGGTCATGATTCTTATCGTCCGTGACTTTTCGTTAGGGCGGAGAATTTCACGATGACACTCTTCAGCCGTTATTTAATGCGTCATGTTTTTAGCGGATTTGCAGCAGCAGCGGGGATGCTCATTCCTCTTTTTACCACGTTTAACCTGATTAATGAGCTGGATGATGTCAGCTCAGGGGGATATCGCTGGACTCAGGCTGTTCTGGTCGTATTAATGACCCTGCCCAGAGTTCTCGTTGATATGGGGCCATTTATTGCACTGCTCGGCGGGATACTGGGGTTGGGGCTGCTATCGAAAAATCTGGAGTTAACGGCTATTCGAACGGCGGGTTATTCCATTTTCCATATTGCTATGGCTATTTTGTGTGCCGGATTGATATTAACCCTGGCGCTCAGTGCGCTTGATGAATGGGGAGCTTCGCCCTTACAGCAGCGCGCAATCCAACTCAAGAACGCCGCGCTTTCCCAGGAGGTGAATAACGAGAGTGCCCAGAACAGGCTGTGGGCAAGGCGTGATGATGAATTTGCTACGGTAAAAAAACTGGATAAACATCATCAGCCGTCAGGCATTGAGATTTTTTATTATCGGAAAGATCTCTCTCTGGCATCCTACATTTATGCCGAAAATGCCACCATTATGGATAATGGATTATGGATCCTTCACCATGTGTATCTAAAAAATTGGCATTCCGAAAAAGAAGAGGTCAGCAGGCAGGATACCTTGCCCTGGCCCTCTATTTTTACTCATCTCAGTCTTGCTGAGCTGACCCTGCCAGGAAACAGTTTTTCTGTCAGGCAGCTCTGTCTTTATATTCGCTACCTGCACGATACGCATCAACCCAGCCAGGAATTTACTCTTGCGCTGTGGCAGAAGCTGGGCCGGCCTGTTTTAACACTGGCCATGATATTACTGGCGATCCCCTTTACGTTTAGCCTCCCTCGCTCACCAGGCTTGGGAAGTCGTTTAGCCAGCGGTGTCATTGTCGGGTTGCTGACTTACATCAGTTATCAAATCATCGTCAACTTAGGATTGTTACTCTCGCTGAATGCGCAGCTAACGACAGTTGCACCGCCGGTATTACTGCTGATCATTGCCCTGTTGCTGGTATATCGCTTTGATAAACGGCACTAGCCGCAGGGCAAGGAAGGATTAACGCTTTAACTCGGCAAATGCCTGAATGATTGCATCGATTTGAGCTTTGCTGTGTGCCGCGCTGACACTGCAACGGAGTAGCGTTTTACCCGCCGGTGTCGCGGGCGGTAACACCAGGTTGACATAGACATGCTTCGCGATCAGATTGCGCCAGAAACGCAGACCGTCTTCTTTCGACGCCATCACTACCGGGATCACCGGGCTGATGTTGGGGCCCAGCGTGTAACCCAGTTTTTCCAACCCCTGATAAAGCTGATGCGCATTTTTCCAGAGTGTATCGCGCAGCTCCGGATGTTGTGAAAGGGTGCTTAACGAGGAGCGTACAGACGCGATCGTCGAGGGCGATGGGGAGGCGGTAAAGATGTAAGCGCGGCTGCTGTAGCGCAGTGCATCCATTGCCAGCGAGCCGACGGCAAAGCCGCCGATAGACGCCAGGCTTTTGCTAAATGTGCCGGTGATGATATCCACATCATGCTCAACCCCGAGCGCTTCAGCAAGGCCACGACCCGTGCGGCCCATCACGCCAAAGGAGTGTGCCTCATCGACCACCAGATATCCCCCAAGACGTCGTTTAACACGGGCAATGTCAACCAGCGGAGCCACATCACCCAACATGCTGTAAATGCCTTCAACAATAATGATGGCATCGCGCGCGCGTGCTCCCAGACGCAACATGCGGCGTTCAAGATCCTGGGCATCATTGTGGCGGAACCGAATGATGGTGGCTCCTCCAAGGGCGCACGCATCATAGATGCTGGCGTGGCAGTCGGCATCGAGCAACACGACCGCATCGTGGTCGGCAAGGGTGCTGATAACTCCCAAATTAGCGGTATAGCCAGTAGAGAAGACGATGGCCGTCGGCCGGTTAAAAAAAGTGGCCAAATCGTGTTCTAACGCCAGGTGCGCACCATAACTCCCGTTAGCCATACGTGACCCGGTGGTTCCTGTCCCCTGAGAGGCTAATGCAGCCTGACCGCTGGCGATTGCCTCGGGATTAAATGTCAGGCCCAGATAGTTATTGGTGCCCGCCAGAATAATCTTTTGATGGCCAATGCGTCCTTCAGTTGCTGAGTAAATCTCATCAATACAGGTGCCAAATGGGCTAAGCCCGGAGGTCTGCAGCTGTTCCTGATAGCTGATATAGGGGGAGAATTTGTCATAGAGGCCCATAAGTCTTCTCCAGATAAGGGAGTAATGCATCCCGTAGCTGTTCGGGCGTTCTGACATCCAGCAAAATATTTATCGGAATGGGAATATCAAAGCGGTCTTCTAACATCATTAACAGATCCATCACTTTGATAGACTCCAGGCCCAGTTCATCAATGAGATTGCTGTCGGGATGTATCGCCACGTCGCTGGCGACCATCTCCTGCAAACATTGGATAATGTAATTCATTACAGCATCACGATTTATCATAGAAATGAAAATTCCCTCTTATCAGATAACTAAAATAGTCCTTCACGCAGTGCATGAATCAAACTTATTACAGGACGCCAGTGAATATCCCGGGACAAACAGAGATGGCTGGCAGACCAATCCGGGTGGGTTAATTCCTGAATTTTACTGCGCGTCAGCATCGGTTCTTTTCCAGTTAGTCGGCTCGACAGCAGGCTGATATCGGCCAAAAGCTTGAGAACAGGTAAAGGAACAGGGATTAACCGCACCGTTCCGTTACGAACCTCCTCACCCATTTGTTGTAATCGCTGCCAGCTATATCCACGGGTAACACCATCACAGAGTTCATAGGGAAAGGTCGGCTGCGGTTCGGCGATTAACCATTGCCCAACGGCCTGCGCTAAATCGCTGACGTGAATGAACGACAGCCGGGCAGTCGGTGCGCCCATCTGGGGGAGTACGCCACGCAGGAGCCAGGTGAACAGCGGTTTGAGTTCTTTGTCTCCGGGTCCGTATACCGCCGTTGGGCGAAATATTCCGAGCGAAATACCGGCCGCGTGGGCAGCTAACTGCTGTTCTGCAACATATTTGGAATGGGCATACCAGGACAAATCAGGATGGCGGGCAGCCAGAGAGGACATAAATAAGAAACGCTTAATATGACCACTTTTTTTAGCCGCTTGCAGCAGTTGCAGACTGCCGGTGACATTGCAGTGAGTGAAAATCGCTGCGCTGCGCCCACGAACCTGGCCTGCACAATGAACAACACTCTCTGCGCCATAAACTAATTCAGAGAGCGACTCGGGCTGATCCAGATCGCCGGGTATCCACGTCAGATTCTTCACGGATGTTTTAGGTTCGCTACGAGTCAGGGCGCGTACAGAAAAACCCCGTGCCAGCAAATTATCGGCAATATGTCTGCCGATAAAACCTGTCATGCCGGTGAGGGCGACCGTGGTTGCCATCACGACTAACCCGCCAGCTTAGCGTGCGTCTTGATGGCTTCGTTAAGCGCATGAAGATAACGTTTCTTCGCCTCCGCACGGGCCGGTTTACCTGAAGAGGTGCGTGGGAGGCTGTGCGGTGGCAGCAGTTCAATCTCAACAGTCACGCCAAATTCGCTATGAATATGGGATGTTAACGTGTGGATGATTTGTGCCCGACGCTCTTCGGCACTGACCCTGCACTGGATCTGCAAAATAATCCGCGCACTCTGATCGTGAGCGGTGACGAAGGCTATCGCATCACCGGAATGAATCTCCGGCTCCAGTTCGGCAATATATTCAATATCCTGAGGCCATATATTACGGCCACGAATAATTATCAAATCTTTCCTTCGACCGGTGATAAACAGGCAGCCATTGAGCAGATAACCTAAGTCACCCGTATCCATCCATCCGGTAGACTTGATTTCCTGCTGTGAGGTTGCATCCTGAAAGTAGCCGCTCATTAAACTGGGGCCTGAGATAAAAATATTACCAACTTCCCGCTCAGATAAAGGAATGCCCATTTCGCTACGAATGTCGATGCGATGATGCGGCAGCGCTTTGCCACAATTAACAAAGGCAGAGGTCGATCGGGTGTGTGGGCCAGGAGCCACTGCTTTACTCTGATATTCAAGAATGCCACGGTCGACTTCATCGATCAGCAGGCCTGAATCCTCCTCTACAAAGCAGACGGCCAGGGTATTTTCCGCCAATCCATAACAGGGCATAAAAGCCTTGCCATCAAAGTTAACTTGACTGAAGTGTTGAGCAAACAGATTCAGTTGTTCAGCGGAAATAAGCTCAGCGCCGACCCCGGCAATACGCCAGCTTGAGAGATCAATCTCGGCTAATTCTTTAGCGTTACTTCGGCGTAAGCACAGCTCGTAGCCAAAGGGGGGCGCGACTGAAATACTGCAACGGTTTTTAGTGATTAATTTTAGCCACTGCATCGGGCGCATGGCAAAGTCCTGAGTGCGTAAGTAATCGACGGATAACTGGGTTGCCACTGGCGTCAACAGGAAGCCAACCAATCCCATGTCGTGATAAAAGGGTAGCCAGGAAATACAACGATCCCCTGCGCGCGCCTTGATACCGTTGCGACTAATCACCTGCAGGTTAGACATTACCGCCCGGTGGGTAATGATAACGCCACGTGGAAAGCGCGTACTGCCTGAGGTGTACTGGAGATAGGCAATATCATTGGGCGCTGGCAGGGGGAGTTCGACATCTTTCTCCGGTAAGGCGTGAAAGTCAGTATTGCTGATGATATGCAGTGGCATGGCATCAGTGCTGGCCGAGCTAATCAGGGGCAACCACTCTTCATTACTGATAACAGCAACGGGTTGACAGTTGATTAATAACTCGCGGAGTTTCGCAATGTAAGTATGACGCTGGCCCATTCCCATCGGGATAGCCAGCGGTACTGCAACCAGCCCCGCATACTGGCAGGCAAAGAAAGCCTCTACAAAACCGATCTCCGTTTCAGCAATCAGCGCAACGCGGTCGCCCCGATTAATATTCAGTGATAACAGGCGCCGCGCTCCTGCAATAGCACGCTGTTTTAGTGAGCGGTATTCCAGCACGGATAAGAGCTGATTTCGCCGGTCGTAAAAATTCATTCCGGTGTTCCCCTGCGCTGCGTAATTCAATGCTTCCACCAGACTGGGGAAATCAGCATGGCGCAGGGGAAGAGAGTGGGTTGAACTTGTTTCAGATAGATGTAATGAAGCCATAGGTTAGTAATTACCATAAATAATAATAGCCGCGAAAAGGTATTGTTTTATGTAAGAATCAATGCGTCTATTTCATGTGTTAGTGAGTTTTAATTAAAAATTGTATTGAGTTGTAATTTTAGTGTCTGCTGGCATGAGATTTTTTCTTTGTATCGAAATATCGTTTGTCGTTATGTGTTTAGGGATTGAGTTTTTAGGGTTATCCTTGCATAGGGTGATGTTCTCATATCAACTGGCAACGATTATTATGACTGCAAGTTTTGAGAAAGTGTATGGTTTGTTTAATTTTGAAGGTCGAAAACGCATTAACAGGTAAAAATAGCAGTATTCATTCAGGTGGTAAATATGTAATGCCTTGAATTATTTGAAGGGGGAGTAAATAGCAGTGAAACGCAAACTTAATGCGCTCTGTAAGGTTAATATTGCTTTTTATTAATTTTTAAGGGTTTTATGATCCGTGTTGAAAAAGTCAATAATAAGCATGAGCTGAAAGCGTTCATCCATTTTCCCTCGCTACTCTATCGCGATGACCCTCACTGGATAGCGCCTTTATATATTGAACGCGCAGAGCATCTTTCTAAGAAAAACCCAGGTGCAGAGCATATTGAATGGCAGGCGTGGGTTGCTAAAAAAGAGGGAAGAGTGGTGGGCCGGATCACCGCGCAGATCGATACTTTACATCGCGCGCGTTACGGAGCAGACACCGGACATTTTGGCATGATAGATGCCATTAACGATCCCGGGGTATTCAGCGCTCTCTTTAGCGCGGCTGAAACCTGGCTGACGTCGAAAGGTGCATGGAAAATTACCGGGCCGTTTGGACTGAATATCAATCAGGAAAGTGGTTTGCTCATTGAGGGGTTTGATACGCCACCCTCGACAATGATGGCGTACGGTAAACCTTATTATGCGCAGGCGCTGGAGCAGCAGGGTTATGCCAAAGGCATAGACTTAACGGCCTGGTGGATGCGTCGTACCGATCTGCACTTTCCCCCGTCATTAACCCGCCTGATGGATAAGGTGCGCAAAAAGGTCAAGATCCGCCGACTCAACCGAAAACAGTTTGGCGAAGAGATGCAGATTATGCGGCAGATTTTTAACTCCGGCTGGCAAAATAATTGGGGATTTGTTCCTTTTACGGAACATGAGTTTGCCGTCATGGGCGACCAGCTTAAATTTTTGGTTCCCGATGATATGATCTACATTGCTGAAATCGATGCCAGACCCTGCGCCTTTATTGTCGGCATGCCCAATATTAATGAGGCCATCGCGGATTTAAACGGCAGTTTATTGCCCTTTGGTTGGGCGAAGTTGTTATGGCGCCTGAAAGTGAGCGGCGTTCGCACGGCGCGCGTGCCATTGATGGGGGTGCGTCAGGAGTACCAGTTTAGCCGCACAGGACCCGTTATTGCCCTGCTATTGATTGAGGCGTTACGTGGTCCTTTTGCAAGGCGAAAAATCGAGGCGTTAGAAATGTCCTGGATATTAGAAACAAATAGTGGCATGCGTTCAATGCTGGAGCGGGTTGGTGCGGTTCCGTATAAGTGTTATCGGTTGTATGAGAAACAGCTTTATTGAAGAGATAGAGTTGATACAAAAATTCAGGAAGAGTGATTTGGCACGGTTTTGCAGGATGGTGTAGCCAGTATTAGCCTATACTAAATTGAGCATCCTGACTTTAAGGTGAGATTTAAGCATTAAAACGGGTAATGCTTAATATTTCTCTACACCTGGCGTCAAGTAAAGGCCTGTTAAAAAGCCTTTACTTGATCTAATGACTATTATTAGCTCAGAGTTAATATATCAAGGTAATTCTGAATTGCTCTTACCAAAACAGAAATTTTATAGCTTTTTTTCCGAAGGCAGCCAGTGCTTCAGCGGATTTTTCAGCAATCACACCTAAACCGTTTCCTATGTTAGCCCCTGCTGATGTGACTTCATCGTTATTATTTCCAATCACAAGACCTAGGAGCATGCCGATGCCGGCACCAATATATTCACTGGCATTAGTAATAATGCCGCATCCACTAACGGCTTCAACTTCAAAAATACTTAACTCTCTCATTGGTATTGCATCCATGTGATATACAGCAGAAGTACTGTGTGCATTTTATAACATTCGTTTATAATGTTTTATATAGACTTTACGCCATTTTGGCTTTGTTGATTACAACGTTTATAAATGCACATCTCGATTTCTTGTGAAAAGTTATCAGTTTAGCCGAGCTATTAAAGTACAGTAGGGTTGACCGGCCCCCTGTTGATTAGTACACCCCGATATACCGTCAGGAATATGGGTACATGACCGAAGGTCACTGTCAGAAATCCGGTGAGTCCTGCATAAGTCAGACAGGCAGCAACAATCACCTTACGTCCATCTCTGGCCGTGTCGATACTGCGGGCAATAAATGGGCCAGCATATGTGGCAGGGTGATACAGGCTGCCATCCATCCTGTTACTGCAGAATACTGTTCAGACGACTGACACAGTAAAATCACTGCCAGCACACCGCCACCATCTGCAATTCGTGCCAGCATTGCGGCAAAGGCACGGACAAGCAAGGTGCTTCTATCAGGATGAAGATATCGAAGGGTCGTCATGAATATGCCTGCCTGGCCGGATTTAAGCAGGATCGGCAGACTGCCGATCCCGTGGGTGAGTTATTTCAGATCCAGCATTGTTATCACCTGGGCAATATCCGCGATATCACCTGCTGACAACGGAAGAAGAGGGCGGGGTAAACAATCCGTATTGGTAAGTCCCAGTACTCCTGCGGCTGCGGCGATAACCCGAATGCTACCGCCGTGTTTACGGAAAAGCGCCCACAAAGGCTCCAGGCGAGTTGTCAGAGCCGTAACGCGGGCATGATCGTTTGCTACCGCGGCCTCCGTTATCTGTTTGGCTGTTTCAGGGAACAAACCGCCACACACGGAGTACCAGACTTCACAACCGGCGTTTAATCCCAACCCGGAAAAAGCATCACCACTGACCCCGATTGTTACGCCCGGACGAAGGTGTTTGCGTAATGCATCCACCCGTTCGCGGGCAGCCGCCGGGCTATCAGGGACGCCCGGAATTTTTACCGAATGCACACCTTCCAGGGATGACAGAAGACCGTGCAACTCATCAGTAAAAGTAAAATGCGTGGTGCCAGGATTGTCATAGACACAAACTGGTACCGACACCTGCCGGGTCACCGTCTCAAAAAGGTTAAAAACCTCTTCGTTCCGGAGTGACTGATAGCTGACCGCTGGCAGCAACAGGGCGTCCGCACCTGCCAACTGTGCATCCTCAGCCAGACGCAGGATGGCATCGGTGCTGACCGCTCCTACACACACCATCACCGGGATGTCTCCGGCATGCTGTTTCGCCAGAGTGGCGATGCGCTTGCGCTGTTCCCGGGTCAGATATGCATAACTGCCGGTGGAACCCAGAATACCCATGGAATCAACGCGAGCCGCCGTAAGGCGAGCCAGAATCTTACTGAACCCCTGTTCATCCACACCGCTGGTGGTGACGGGGGTTAACGGGAAAGCAGACAAGCCGGTGAACATAAACTTTCTCCTGAATGATATTACGTGCGTTGCGCTTCGATGAGCACAACGTCAAACTGCAGACCCGGCATCATTTTTTCAAGGCCGTCGGTCAACATTTTCCCGGCTTCATGAAGCTTCTCCAGTGGCATTTGCGGCAGGCTTTCCAGAATAAACCACATCTGCCGGGCTTCAACGCCCAGGCGGGTTCTTATCCCCTGCCGCCAGTTCCAGCGGCGACAAGTTATTCCCGCATCATCACACCAGATAACTTCACCTTGTGGCGGATATTCAACTGCGGGTTGGCCGTCTTTTACAGTATCAAAAGGTTCTGTCCCTTTTGCCACAATCAGACGCGGTGAACCCTGATAGGCGGCGATGTTTTCGCCACCAACAGGAACGGCATACCGCAGACTAACGGCATTATAGAGATCCACGATCGGATCGAGAGCCGGCATGTCGCCGTCGCGAAGCACGCGTTTACGCAGAGCGTCAGCCGAGCAGGGCGTGCGTTTGGGTTTGGCGCCAAATGCCTGGAAAGCCTCAGCCCATGCGGCAAGTTGAGATTCTGCCCATTCTGGAGCGCCCGCCAGAACAGCTTTACAAGCATCTTTCAATGCCAGTTCACCAACCTGAGGGTTCAGTACGGGGGCTGCCTGCACAGAGATACTGAGCGCTCGAAAACCAGGTGCGACAGCATATACCTCAGGGGCGATTGACGGAGAGACAATGAACACGTGATAATCCTGTAATGACCAATTTATCTCATGATACCGACCAATGACCAAAAAAGTCAATTTAGTGACCGATGCCGGTGCTGATGTTAGTACAGTGAACGAAGCTGTCTCACTTCGAATAAAGCAGTACCGCAAGCAAAAAAAATTATCGCTCGACGAGCTATCCAGACGAGCAAATGTCAGTAAAGGTATGCTGGTTGAAATTGAAGGATGTAAGGCCAACCCCAGTATTGCGCTGTTGTGCCGTCTTGCTGCTGCAATGGGCGTCTCTGTTGCAGACTTTGTCGATGTCAGCGTCAAGCCTGATGTTCACATTATTGCGGATGCCGAGATCCCTGAACTCTGGAACGGAGAAAAGGGGGGGCGTGCCAGGCTGCTTGCCGGGTCAGGGGGACCTGACATGACGGAACTCTGGATGTGGGAAATGCAGCCTGGGGAAAAATTTTCTTCGCCAGGACACCCTGCGGGAACGTTGGAGTTGCTCTATGTTCAGTCCGGAACGCTCACGCTGGGTGTGAAGGAGAGCTATTACCAGTTGATGACCGGTTGCTCTGCGACGGCGAGAACGGATGCTCCCCACTTCTATGAAAACCAGGGCGAAAGTATTCTGAAATTTATCATGACGGTTAACGAAAAAGCATCCTGAGAAGGTTGCTACAGGATATGAACCGTCCTTATACAAGGAGAATATTATCGTGCGTAAGCCATCCTGCCTTCATCCTGGGATCGCGATTAAGAAACAGTTTTCCTGTCAATAGGAAACGGATTGTGCTCATGCCTGTACTCATTTTTAGCTGCGCTGTAGCGAGATTACATGAGACGTCATGAAAAGAAAAATCCACGCAACTGCGTGGATTTTAAAGGGTTTGTCAGCCTTCATGGGAAGTATTGAGATCCCATGAGGCAACAGAAGCCAATTACACGTTAAACAGGAAGTTCATCACATCGCCATCTTTCACGATGTAGTCTTTCCCTTCTGAACGCATTTTACCGGCTTCTTTCGCACCTTGCTCACCCTTGTAGGTGATGAAATCATCAAAGGCGATGGTCTGAGCACGGATAAAGCCTTTCTCGAAGTCGGTGTGTATCTTACCGGCAGCCTGTGGAGCCGTTGCGCCAACCGGGATAGTCCAGGCACGCACTTCTTTCACGCCAGCGGTGAAGTAAGTTTGCAGGTTTAGCAGGGCATAGCCAGCGCGGATCACGCGGTTCAGGCCCGGCTCTTCAATACCCAGCTCGGCCATAAACTCTTCGCGGTCGCCATCTTCCAGCTCAGCAATGTCGGACTCTACGGCAGCACACACCGGCACGACGACAGACCCTTCTTTCTCTGCAATCGCACGCACGATATCGAGGTACGGGTTATTTTCAAAACCGTCTTCGTTGACGTTAGCAATGTACATGGTTGGCTTCAGGGTCAGGAAGCTCAGGTAGCGAATAGCGGCTTTATCATCTTCGTTCAGATCCAGCGCACGCAGCATTCCGGCTTTTTCAAGATGCGGCAGGCACTTCTCCAGCGCAACCTGTTCCGCTTTCGCGTCTTTATCGCCACCTTTGGCTTTTTTCTGCACGCGATGCAACGCACGCTCACAGGTGTCCAGATCGGACAGCGCCAGCTCGGTATTAATGGTGTCGATGTCGTCAGCCGGATCCACTTTATTATTCACGTGGATAATATTGTCGTTCTCGAAGCAGCGCACCACGTGGCCGATTGCTTCGGTTTCACGGATGTTGGTCAGGAACTGGTTACCCAGGCCTTCACCTTTGGACGCGCCTTTTACCAGACCGGCGATATCAACGAATTCCATCGTGGTTGGCAGGATGCGCTGCGGCTTGACGATCTCAGCCAGCTGGTCCAGACGTGAATCAGGCATCGGCACGACGCCGGTATTTGGCTCAATGGTACAGAACGGGAAGTTAGCAGCTTCGATGCCCGCTTTGGTTAACGCATTGAACAGCGTGGATTTCCCGACGTTAGGCAGGCCCACAATACCGCATTTGAATCCCATGTTGAATCACCTTAATAGCTTGATAATCAACGCACTTTTACGTGCCCTGATAGTGTCACAGACGGTTGTCTTAAAAGTTTCCGCGCATTATACACGTAATTCCCACCTGGCGGCGGTTGATTTCTGGAACGTAGTCGAAGTTATCCCTTGAGATCAGGCTCACATTTTCCCATACTGACGCGTCTTTACAGAAAGCGGAGAACGTTATAAATGCATCGCATGCAGCTTACACCCCCCTTAGCGATCTCCCTTCAGTGCAGCGCCTGTTGCCGCCAATCGTCACTCTGATCATCCCGCTGTGCCTTAACCCTGCGGCACCGAACAACGATAATATGAATAATTGGAAATACGATGTTTAACCTGAGCAATTTCAGGGCGAGTGACGTCAAAAATGACGTACTTGCTGGTGCCGTGGTGTCTGTTGCGTTGATCCCGGAGGCCACGGCGTTTTCTCTGCTGGCCGGGTTGTCTCCGACCATTGGATTGCATACCGCTTTTATCCTCGGATTGGTGACGGCGTTCTTTGGCGGTAAACCCGGCATGATCTCCGGTGCGGCCGGATCGATTATTGTGGTGCTGATCAGCCTGATTACGCAGCACGGTTATGAATATGTTCTGCTGGCGACCATTCTCGCCGGGCTGATTCAGCTGTCGATTGGCGTTTTGCGGTTGGGCAAGTTTATCCGTCTGGTGCCACAACCGGCGATCTACGGCTTTGTGAACGGTCTGGCAATTGTCATCATGCTGGCCCAGTTCCCGATGATCAAAGGGCAGGGACCGGTGATGTATGCGCTGGTCGCGCTGGCGATGCTGATTGTCTGGTGGTTCCCAAAACTGACCAAAGCCATCCCCGGTTCGCTGGCCGCGCTGATTGCCATCAGTGCCTTGGCCATTGGCCTGGGTCTGGACACCAAACGCGTGGGCGACCTGGCGGATATCTCCGGCGCACTGCCATCCTTTCATCTGCCCACCGCGCCTCTGAGCTGGGAAACCCTGAAAATCGTCCTGCCTTATGCCGTAGTCATTGCGCTGGTCGGGCTGATTGAGTCGCTGTTAACACTGGCCGTGCTGGATGAAATGGGCAGTAAGAAAGGCGCGGGGAATCAGGAGTGCGTGGCGCAGGGCATTGGTAACACGATCTGCGGCTTCTTTGGCAGTTTTGCCGGTTGCGCGATGATCGGTCAGTCGATTATCAACTTTACCTCGGGCGGCCGCGGGCGCATTTCCAATCTGGTCGGGGCGGTGCTGCTGATTCTGTTTGTCGTCAGCCTGTCACAATATATTGCCTTACTGCCGGTCGCGGCACTGGCTGGGATCATGTTTGTCGTCTGTATCAACACCTTTGAGTGGAGTTCACTGCGTCGTCTGAAGCGTATGCCAAAAGCTGATGCGGTGATCATGGTGGCGGTGACGCTGGTGACCATTTTTACCGATCTGGCGATGGCGGTGATCTGCGGGGTGATTATCTCGGCACTGGTCTTCGCCTGGCAGCACGCGCGCATCAGTATTCTTGCGCAATCTGAGAAAGAAGGGCAGAAAACCTACCAACTTGAAGGGCCGCTGTTCTTTGGCTCGACGGCCAGTTTCCAGGAGCTTTTCCACCCGGAGCAGGACCCGGATAACGTGGTGATAGATTTTGCGCGCACCCGAGTGATGGACTCCAGCGGCGTTGAGGCAATTGACAAATTAACGGCACGCTATCTGGAAGCGGGAAAAAGTTTGCGTCTGCGTCATCTTAGTGAGGATTGCATCAGTCTGCTGCAACAGGCTGGGCCATTTTGCAGCCATGAACTTGATGATCCTGATTATAAAGTTGCTAGCAACGACGTCTGAACCATAAAGCTAACGCTGGTCCTGCCGATAATCTAAAAATCGTCATTCGACGACGGCGAATACAGAATTTACTTCTATAGTTTATCTGTACTGCTTTTTTTTTCACTGGCAGGATGCCCGTTAACTGGCCCGACGGCATGAAAAACGATTTTTTTTGTACTCCTGTTCATACGCTTACCGGTGAGTTGATCGCTATTGATCTCAGTTACCGGCCTCAGCCTTTGGCTGTCACTGGACCACCAGGCGCTGTACTTCCGCCTCTGTTGCCACAGGATCGGTTGTTAAATCAGTTACTGATCATTGAAGAATATGCGGACTACTTTCGTCAGCATGGCCTGCTGTGCAGTGTCGCCATTGATTTTCAACTGGCGCGTGCCGTCACAGAATCATCGTTTATTCAGCAGATCCTCAGCCAGCTGCCTTTTGTGCGGCTCAAACTGTCGGAAGATTTTCCCAATCTGCATGACGGCATGAACAACCCGTTATTGCGCACGTTGATTGAGCAGCTGAATATTATCTGGCTGGATGACCTGGGCGCGGGTGATGCCAATCTCAACGCATTACAGTCGAATATGTTCGAAGCGGTGAAACTCGATCGGCAGTTTTATCTCGAAAACGTCGATAAACCATTTTTTACCGTACTGATTAATCATATTCGCCAGTACACCAACCGGGTGATTGTTGAAGGCGTAGCCGGAGACGGGCAGCTTGATACATTACGTCACAGCAAAATCTGGGGTGTGCAGGGCTATTTCAGCCCGGAGTTGACGCTGGAAAATCTGGAATACAATGACGGCCAGCGTTGTGAAAATCAGTAGCTTCGCTGTGGCAGACACCCCAGCGATAGCTCAATAACGGGCAAAACGTCAGACGGCTTTGTAGCTGTGCAGGCGGTTCATGGCCTTCAGTTTGTCTTCCTTTAACCATACTTCGGTACAACGCGCTGCTTCATCGATAGCGTTATCAATCAGAGCCTGTTCCGCAGCCTGAGGTTTACCCAATACAAACCCCACCACTTTGTTACGGTCACCCGGATGACCAATGCCAATGCGCAGACGATGGAAGTCCAGGTTGTTACCCAGCTTGCTGATGATATCTTTCAGCCCATTGTGCCCTCCGTGACCGCCACCCTGTTTAAACTTTGCCACGCCAGGAAGCAGGTCTAGCTCATCATGCGCCACCAGTATTTCTTCAGGCGCGATGCGATAAAACGTGGCCATCGCCGCTACGGCTTTGCCACTGAGGTTCATAAAGGTGGTGGGGACCAACAGGCGCACGTCTTCGCCGCCAATATTGAGACGCGCGGTATAACCGTAAAATTTGCTCTCTTCTTTTAACGACTGATTATGGCGTTCAGCCAGCAAGTCAACATACCAGGCACCGGCATTGTGGCGCGTGGCGGCGTATTCAGCGCCGGGGTTGGCAAGGCCAACAATCAGTTTGATGCTGCTCACAAGTAGATTTTCCTGAAACGTGCGGGATGAAAACGGCTAGTTTACTGAAGCGGTTGCGATAACTCAAAGATCTGCACGCATTGTGATGAAAATCACAATGATTGACCAGGGTGATAATACGTTTTCTATATAAAAACAGTCTGTTAGTCGTAAAGTTTTGTCAGAATATAAGCTATAAATGTGATCGCAGACTCATCAGCGCAGTTAAAGATTGCCTAGACTGATCGCATCTGGCAATGGAGTTTGCCTTTTTACACTGACTGGAGGTGCGCAATGAAACGTAAACATTCACATTTACTGGGTAACGCTCTGATGATACTGGGCCTGGTGGTGATGATTGGCGGGGTAGGTTACTCAGTGGTGAATCAAATCCCGCAGTTCAGCTTGCCGCAGTTTATGGTGCATGGTGCACTGGCCAGTATCTTTATCGGTGCGCTGCTCTGGCTGGTTGGCGCGAGGATCAGCGGGCGCGAAAAAATTGCCGATCGCTACTACTGGGTGCGTCACTGCGGCGATAAACGCTGCCGTCACGGTGCCAGTCAGCAACACAATCGATAACGCTAAATCGGCTACACACCCGGCCTGGCCGGGTGTGTAGCTAAGCCATTTTACTGGCAAACAGAGTCCTCACATCCTCATTATTGGTCGCACCATAGGTTTTAACCTGATTCCTCCCTGCGGCCTTCGCCTGATATAACGCATCATCTGCCGCTGCCATTAAACTGTCGATAGCATCGCGATCGGGCTGGCAGCTTGCCACGCCAATGCTCACGCTATAACTCACGTTCTCGGGGCAGGATCGCTCCACCACGTTGCGGATCCGTTCGGCAACCTGGATGCATTCCCCTTCTGCGCACATCAAAACAGCAGCGAACTCCTCACCGCCCACACGTGCAAAATAGCCGTCAGCCGGTAACTCGCGCGTGACCTGATGGCAGAAGTCGATCAGCACGCGATCACCTTGCGAATGACCATAGCGATCGTTAATCGATTTAAAGTGGTCGAGGTCAAACAGCATCACTGACAAGGGTTGCTTGCTGCAACTCCAGCTGGCGGTCAGTTGAGTGGTTTTCTCAAACAGTGCACGGCGATTCCAAACCCCGGTTAACGGATCAAGCAGCGACGCCTGACGGTAAATAATCTGCGTACGTTCATTCACCATCGCCATCATCGTAAAGCTCAGGCCAATCACCACCAGGATCGACTCCAGAATGACATACACCGAGAAACTTGAACCGCCGATGGCGCCATGTACCGGGTTAGGGATCCCGCCGTCCAGTAATGCCCGCAGAATACTAAAGCCAAGGTGGATGCCCAGCAGTAACTGGGCGGGCCACCAGGTCACCGGAAGCAGGGGGCGCGAACGGTGCAGTTCATACAGCATGGCTGAGGTATAGATAATGCACAGCAGGCTGCTGACCAGAATCCGCATGGGCAGCGAGGTATAGAAAGAGGGGAACAGACAGAGTACAGCCCATACCCCCATCCCCGGCAGCCACAACCAGCGGCCCCGCGCTCCGCGCAGCGCACGGAATGCATTCAGTTGCAGACCGTACGCGCACAACACCAGCAGGTTACCCACCACAATCGGCAGAAACATAAAGCCTGAGCTACGCAGGCTGCTGAGTCCGACGGCTATAATGCTGAGCAACAACGAGAGACAGTTAAACCCCAGTACTCTGCTGTACTGCGCTCCGCGCCACGCGAACACCATGATTATGCTGAGAAAAGCCAGCACATAGAGTTCGCAGACAAACAGCGTATATACATCGAGTACCATTTTGGGATAATTCCTGGATAAGCTATCAGAGCAAAATATCACTAATGAATACTTACCAACAGGGGGGCCGAACCGTGACAGTAAAAAAATTAATGTAAATTCAGGATAGTACACGGCGCGCAGGCACCAGACAGCGCCAGATAGCCACGGCACAGAGCAATGTCACCACCATCAGGACCAGCAGTAGCTGGTGAAAAGCGGTCTCTGCCAGCGGCAGAAGATCCGGGCGGCTGACATGATAGCTGGCCAGCTGACGTGCTTCTTCGATCGATTTACCCTGCTGTGACAGTTGGTTAACCAGCAACTGGCTGAACAGCGTACTGACGCTCGCCAGCGCCACGCCTTCACCAGCCACGCGGACGGTACTAAAGATACCGGTTGCCATCCCGGCGCGCTGAGGTGGCACCACGCTCACCGATAAATTATCCATCAGTCCCCAGGGCAGACCGCTGCCGCTGCCGATCATCACCATCGCCAGCAGCGTCAGCGCCAGTGAGCTGTGCGGTGTTATCAGACTGAGCAGACCAATACCGGCGGCTGCAAGCAGTAAGCCTGCACAGCTGACGCTGCCAGGATGAAAGCGGCGCGTCAGCGTGACGGCGAGGGAAGGCACTACCAGCATGGGCAGCGAGATCGCCAGCATCAGCAGGCCGGTGGTCAGTGCGTCATAACCGTAGAAGCCCATAAAGCGCAGTGGCAGCAGCACCAGCAGCACCACAAAGCAGTAGCAGGTAGCGACCGGCAGCAGCTGTACACCGACAAAGCGGCCATAGCGGAACAGGCTGAGGTCAAGCATCGGGTGCGCGCTACGGCGCTCAATCCAGACAAACAGCAGCGCCATGACCAGAGAGGCCAGCAGTAATCCGGTTGCCAGCGTACCCGCGCCGCTGTCAGCCACCTGTAGCATTCCCCAGGTGAACAGGGTGAGTGTGGCGCTGAAGCTGATGATGCCCGGCCAGTCCAGCGCGTGGGCATCAGGGTTGCGTGATTCCGGCAGGGTACGCATGCCGATCACCAGCGCCAGCACGCCGAACAGCGCACAGCAAAGAAAGACGCTGTGCCAGCCTGCGACAGCCATCAACATACCGGCAATCACCGGGCCTGCCGCCAGGCCAACGCCAAAGCTGGTTCCCAGCAGACTGAATGCCCGCGCGCGTTCCGCACCGTCAAAGGCATTCGCCAGTGCCGCACCGCCACCTGCCAGCGCTGCCGCTGCCGCCGCGCCCTGTAACGCTCGCACCACATCCAGCCATACGACGGAGGGCACCCAGCCGGTCAACAGCGACAGCACGGTAAATGCGCCGACGCCGCTGATAAACAGACGCTTACGGCCGTAGCGATCGGCCAGTGCGCCTGCCGCCATTAACAGACTGCCAAAAGTGAGCAGGAATGCGTTGGTGATCCAACTGAGTGCCAGCGCCGATCCTCCCGCATGCAGTGCAATAGCTGGGGTGGCGATCACCCCGGCCGAAAAACTCAGGGGCAACATCAGTGCTGCGCTACACACCGCCAGGATGCTCCAGCGGCTGCTTTGTGCCGTCAGTGTCAGGGAACTCATGGGTAACTCTCCGCTTTCTTCCAGTAAAGAAGCAGGATAAATTGGCTTCTCTGGGTGGTAAACAGGTCGAATGGCCGCAGATAAAGGACATAAAGTCGCGAATGAGCAGCGTGGAAAGTTTGAGTGGACTCAATGCATTTGTGAAAGCGGCCCAGCTTGGCAGTTTTGTTGCTGCCGCAGAAAGGCTGGGTGTTTCGGCATCAGCCATCGGGAAAAGCGTAGCGCGACTGGAGGGCAGCCTTGGGGTCAGTTTATTCAACCGCAGTACGCGCAGCCTGAGCCTGACTGAGGAAGGTCTGCTGTTTTTTGAACGCAGCCAGCGCATTGTGATGGAGCTGGAAGAGGCGGAACAAGAGCTTTCAAGGCTGATGGCAGCGCCGCGCGGGCGGCTGCGGTTGAGTTTTCCGGCTATTGGTTACCGTTTGCTCCTGCCGCTGTTGCCCGGTTTCACCGCCCGCTATCCTGAAATTGAGCTGGATCTCGACTTTAACGATCGGCTGGTGGATATCATTGGGGAAGGGTATGACGCGGTGCTACGCAGTGGCGAATTTGCCGATTCGCGGCTGAAGGCGCGGCGGCTGGGTGGTTTTCGCTTTCGTCTGGTGGGCGCAACGGACTATTTCGCACGACACGGCGTGCCGCAGGTGCCGGAAGACCTGGCGCAGCATGCCTGCCTGCTGTATCGCTTTTCCGGCAATGGTCAGCTTCAGCCCTGGCAGTTCGACGGCGCAGACGATCGCACACTCTCCCTCGCCGGGCCGCTGGTGTTCAATAATCTTGAAGCGCAGATCTCCGCCGCCCGCCGTGGGCTGGGACTGATTTACGTGCCGGATTTTGCGGTAACGGAATATCTGGAAAGGGGTGAACTGCAAAGCGTGCTGGATGAACAGATCAGTGCCGGAGGGCAGTTTTCACTGCTCTGGCCAGGGAACCGTCATCTGCTGCCTAAATTGCGGGTGCTGATTGACTATCTGGCAGAGCATATTGCGTTGAGCAAATAAAAAAGGACAGGTGTTAACCTGTCCTTTTTTAGCGGGTTGCCCAAAAAGGGTCAACCTCAGCGGGTCGCGCCGGAATTAATGCTCAAACATCGCAGAGATAGACTCTTCGTTGCTGATGCGACGAATCGCTTCAGCCAGCATGCCTGACAGTGTCAGGGTACGCACGTTTGGCAGGGCTTTGATCTCTTCTGGCAGCGGAATGGTATCGCACACCACGACTTCATCAATCACCGAGTTACGCAAGTTTTCGACCGCGTTACCGGAGAAGATAGGGTGAGTCGCATAAGCAAATACGCGTTTAGCGCCACGTTCCTTCAGCGCTTCAGCGGCTTTACACAGCGTGCCACCGGTATCGATCATATCGTCAACCAGCACGCAGTCACGGCCAGCAACATCACCGATGATATGCATCACCTGAGAGACGTTGGCACGTGGACGACGTTTGTCGATGATAGCCATATCGGTATCGTTCAGCAGTTTAGCAATAGCACGCGCACGAACCACACCACCGATGTCCGGGGAAACCACAATCGGGTTCACCAGGCCAATCTGCAGCATATCTTCGAGCAGGATCGGGCTACCAAATACGTTATCAACCGGGACGTCAAAGAAGCCCTGAATCTGTTCAGCATGCAGATCCACAGTCAGAACGCGGTCAACACCAACGCTGGAGAGGAAGTCGGCAACGACTTTGGCCGTAATAGGCACACGGGCGGAACGCACACGGCGGTCCTGACGTGCATAACCAAAGTAAGGGATAACCGCAGTAATACGACCAGCGGAAGCACGACGCAGGGCATCTACCATCACAACCAGTTCCATCAGGTTGTCATTGGTGGGGGCACAGGTGGACTGGATGATGAAAATATCACCACCGCGTACATTTTCGTTAATTTGTACGCTGACTTCACCATCACTGAAACGACCGACGGCGGCGTCGCCCAGGCTGGTGTAAAGGCGGTTGGCAATACGTTGTGCTAGTTCCGGGGTGGCGTTACCAGCAAAAAGCTTCATATCAGGCACGAGAAGAACCTCAGGCTTTGCGTCCAGAGAATGAAATACCATAAATCGCACTGGGCGGTATACGACTTATGCTTTCATACGGGTGTCTTAACCCTGCGTTCTTGACGCCGTAGCGGCGTTGGCTGCATGTATTCACCCCGGTCACTTACTCAAGTAAGCTCCCGGGGACTCATCCATTTGCCGCCTTGCCACAGCGCCAATAGCTTGGGTTATATCAGAGCAGTCGTGCAGCGTCTGGAACAGGTGACACTGTCACATCAACTCAATTGCTCTGAAAGGGTGCGGTGCAGTGGAGAAACGTTAACGCCTCGCGCAACAAACCCCTGCAACCCTTTCGGAGCCAGCTCAAGCACCTGTTTTGCGGCGTACTCGGTGTCAAATTCAGCAAACACACAAGCACCCGTTCCAGTCAGGCGCGACGGCGCGTATTCTAGCAGCCAGGAAACAAGCTGTTCAACCTCGCGAAAACGATTTCTTACTGCTGCCTCACAATCATTGCGGAATTCGGCTGCTAATAAGGCGCTGATTTCCCTTTTTGGCGTGTTTCTGGTCAATTCGGGATCGTTAAAGACCACCGGTGTCGCGACGCTGACGCCGGGATGCATCACCAGATACCATTTTTCTTTCGGCGAAACCGGCGTCAGTTGCTCACCTACCCCTTCGGCGAAGGCAGAAAAACCGCGCACAAAGACAGGCACATCGGCACCCAGTTGCAGGCCAAGCTCGGCCAGTTGCTCAAAACTGAAGCCGGTTTGCCATAAATGATTGAGCGCCACCAGCACAGTGGCGGCGTTAGAAGAGCCTCCGCCCAGTCCGCCGCCCATTGGTAATCGTTTCTCAACCGCCAGGGTGGCACCGGCATGGGCGGGCAGTACGCCATGAGCCAGAGCCTGTTCGCGCAGCAGCTGTGCCGCACGCACGATCAGGTTCTGTTCATCAGGCACGCCATCGACGGGCGTTAGCAAACACAGCTCACCCAGGCGGTTGGCTTCAATCTTTAGCGTGTCACCATAATCGAGAAACTGAAACAGCGTCTGGAGGTCGTGGTAGCCGTCAGCACGGCGGCCGGTAATGTAGAGAAACAGATTCAGTTTTGCCGGGGCAGGCCATGTTGTGATCATTTTACGGTCCAGCTATCCATCTTCAGCTTAATACGCTGCTCGCCTTCACGCAGTTCGAGGTTCGATGGCAGCGGCGGGTTCTGTTTATCGTCGTAGCCCAGATAGGTCACTTTCCACTGTTTACCGTCCTGGCTGTAGTTCACTTCATGCAAACGATACTGGTCATCCAGGGTGAAATCAGTGGCATCGCCCGGCAGGCCGAGGATCCACTGGCGCAGGTTATCCAGCGGAATGCTCATGCCCGTGAGCTGGGAAATCATTTTAGCGGCGTCGTTGCTGACATAGCGCTTGCCTTTATTATCAACAATTTGTGCGACCTGTCCCTGCTGGTCGAGCTGCAGCTCAGTGCTGCCCAGCGGATTGGTCAGCAACAGGCGATAGCGATCTGCGGCGGTCTGTTGCCAGTTATAGCGGGCATACACTTTTTGCCGATCGGAAAGATAGGCAAACGCGCCACGCGTCTGGTACTGAGTGATTTTTTCCACCGCCTGCTGGTGGTCACGCCATTGTGGGGAATTCGGGCTTTGGCCCGGAGTTTGCGCTGGTTCGTTAAGAACACACCCGGTTAGCAGCAGGGCGGCAAGGGGAAGAAGCCGCAGCAGGCGGCGATTCGACGATAACATGTTCAGGTCAGCTCCTAAGACTCAGTTCGCAATCAACCGCCCACGCTAACCAGCTAAAACGGTGGCGTCAATGCTCAAATTGTCTCATTTGACCCGCAAGAGGTATATCTTGTTACAGGGATAGGCGAAGCATGGCTTTTATTGATCTCGCTCATCTTGTAGAATGCGCCACACAAAACCCTGACAACTGTGGGATTAACCCAACCTGCACCATGACGTTACTGGCTCTCGGCATCAATCACAAAACGGCACCTGTGTCTTTGCGCGAACGCGTGACGTTCTCGCCGGATGAGCTGGAACAGGCGCTCAATAGCCTGCTGGCGCAGCCGCTGGTACAGGGCGGCGTTGTGCTGTCTACCTGTAACCGTACCGAGTTGTACCTGAGCGTCGAACAGCAGGAAAACCTGCAGGAACAGCTGGTCACCTGGCTCTGTGATTACCACAAGCTTAGCGTCGATGAAGTGCGTAAAAGCCTCTACTGGCATCATGATAACGATGCCGTCAGCCACCTGATGCGTGTTGCCAGCGGGCTGGACTCTCTGGTGCTGGGTGAACCCCAAATTCTTGGCCAGGTCAAAAAAGCCTTTGCAGATTCCCAGCGCGGCCACTCGCTTTCCAGCGAGCTGGAGCGCATGTTCCAGAAATCGTTCTCCGTGGCTAAACGCGTGCGTACCGAAACTGAAATCGGTGCCAGCGCGGTATCCGTGGCGTTTGCAGCCTGTACGCTGGCTCGCCAGATATTCGAATCCCTCTCCACGGTAAACGTGCTGCTGGTGGGGGCGGGTGAAACCATTGAACTGGCTGCCCGTCATCTGCACCAGCACAAGGTGAAAAAGTTGATGATCGCCAACCGTACCCGCGAACGTGCTCAAGCGCTGGCGGATGAGGTCGGGGCCGAAGTCATTAGCTTGTCGGAAATTGATTCCCGTCTGGCGGAAGCCGATATTATCATCAGTTCTACAGCCAGCCCGCTGCCGATTATCGGCAAGGGGATGGTGGAGCGTGCGCTGAAACAGCGCCGCAACCAGCCGATGTTGCTGGTAGATATTGCCGTACCGCGTGATGTGGAGCCGGAAGTGGGCAAGTTGCCCAACGCCTATCTCTACAGCGTTGATGACTTACAGGCGATTATTGAAAGCAATATGGCCCAGCGCCAGGCGGCGGCCGTGCAGGCTGAAACCATCGTGGTGCAGGAAAGCAGCGAATTTATGTCCTGGCTGCGTGCGCAGAGTGCCGTTGAGACTATCCGCGATTACCGCTCACAGGCGGAGCAGGTGCGTGCCGAGCTGGAAACGCGTGCGATAGCAGCCCTGCAACAGGGAGGCAATGCCGAAGAGGTGTTGCGTGACCTGGCCCATAAGCTGACCAACCGTTTGATCCACGCTCCTACCAAATCTCTTCAGCAGGCCGCACGCGACGGCGATGGCGAACGCCTGCAAATTTTACGCGACAGCCTCGGGCTGGATTAGCGTTTCAAGCCTCTTTTCTTACAAGGTAAAAGACTACGAATGAAGCCTTCTATTGTTGCCAAACTGGAAGCCTTGCAGGAGCGCCACGAAGAAGTGGAGGCGATGCTGGGTGATGCCGGAGTGATTGCCGATCAGGACCGTTTTCGTGCACTCTCTCGCGAATATGCCCAGCTTACCGACGTCAGCCAGTGTTTCCGTCAGTGGCAGCAAACCCAGGAAGATATCGAAACCGCTGAAATGATGCTCAGTGACCTGGAAATGCGTGAAATGGCTCAGGAAGAGCTGAAAGAAGCCCGTGCAGCCAGTGAAGCGCTGGAGCAACAGCTACAGGTGCTGCTGTTGCCGAAAGATCCTGACGATGAACGCAACTGCTATCTGGAAGTGCGCGCCGGAACCGGTGGCGACGAAGCCGCGATTTTCGCGGGCGATCTGTTCCGTATGTACAGCCGTTATGCCGAGTCAAAACGCTGGAAAGTGGAAGTGATGAGCGCCAACGAAGGCGAGCATGGCGGTTATAAAGAGATTATCGCTAAGGTGATCGGCGATGGCGTGTATGGCCGCCTCAAGTTCGAGTCTGGCGGCCACCGCGTGCAGCGCGTACCGGAAACTGAATCGCAGGGGCGCATCCACACCTCAGCCTGTACGGTGGCGGTGATGCCGGAACTGCCGGAAGCCGAACTGCCGGATATCAATCCGTCTGATTTGAAAATCGATACGTTCCGCTCCTCCGGGGCCGGTGGTCAGCACGTTAACACCACCGATTCCGCTATCCGTATTACCCACTTGCCCACCGGCATTGTGGTTGAGTGTCAGGACGAACGTTCACAGCATAAAAACAAAGCGAAAGCGCTGGGCGTGCTCGGTTCACGTATCCGTGCCGCCGAAATGGCACGTCGTCATCAGGAAGAGTCATCCACGCGCCGTAACTTGCTTGGCACCGGTGACCGCTCTGACCGTAACCGTACCTATAACTTCCCGCAGGGCCGCATCACTGACCACCGTATCAACCTGACCATTTACCGTCTGGATGATGCGATGGAAGGGAAGCTGGATGCGCTGATTGAACCTGTGGTTCAGGAGCACCAGGCGGATCAGCTGGCCGCACTCGCCGGGCAGGATTAATGCAGATCCGTAGCTGGCTGCGTAACGCGGTCGCTCAGTTACCCGACAGTGACAGCCCGAAGCGCGATGCTGAGATCCTGCTGGGGAAGGTGACCGGTAAATCCCGCGCCTGGCTGATCGCTTTTGACGATGCCATGCTGGATGCGTCGCAGCTTGCGCAGCTGGATGCGCTGCTGGCACGCCGCGTCGCCGGGGAACCGGTGGCGTACCTGACGGGGGAACGTGAGTTCTGGTCACTGTCGCTGACGGTATCTCCCGACACGTTGATACCCCGCCCGGATAGTGAAGTGCTGGTGGAGCAGGCGCTGGCGCGTCTGCCCGCCTTGCCTTGCAAGGTACTGGATCTTGGCACCGGCACCGGGGCGATTGCCCTGGCGCTGGCCAGCGAACGTCCTGACTGCCAGGTCACTGGCGTGGACCGAATTCCTGCCGCGGTGGCCCTGGCGCAGCACAATGCCAGCAAGCTGGCGCTGGCGAATACTGCGTTTCTGCACAGCGACTGGTTCTCCGCCCTCGAAGGACAGCAGTTTGCACTGATTGTCAGTAATCCCCCCTATATTGATGCCGACGACCACCATCTGTCGCAGGGCGACGTGCGCTTTGAACCCGCCAGTGCGCTGGTGGCAGGCGATCACGGCCTGGCCGATATCAGAGTAATTGCCGCAGAAGCAGGGCATTATTTACAGGATAACGGCTGGCTATTGCTGGAGCACGGCTGGCAGCAGGGCGAGCAAGTCAGGCAAATTTTGCGCGAAAACAGCTTCCATGCCGTGGAAACCTGTCAGGATTATGGCGGTAATGACCGCGTAACCGTCGGGCAAATAAAAGAATAATAAGGAATTGATATGGCTGCCTGGTACCTCCCGCTAAAACATTTTCATCTGTTAACCGTGACGATCACCGCACTGATGTTCGTGCTGCGCTTCTACTGGTTCCAGACCCATTCTTCGATGCTGCAACGCCGCTGGGTGCGCATTGTGCCCCATCTGAATGACACGCTTTTGTTACTGTCGGGCGCGTTACTGGTTGCAATAACGCACTTTTATCCGTTCAGCCCACAAGGCTCCTGGCTGACTGAGAAGCTGTTTGGCGTTATTATCTATATCGCGCTGGGGTTTATTGCCCTCGGACGCCGTCCGCGCGCACAAAAAATACGCTGGATAGCGTTTATTGTGGCGTTAATCGCCCTTGTGGTCATCGTGAAGCTCGCCACAACTAAAATGCCACTGCTGGGGTTTGTATGACGTCTATCGCTGAATTTGATTTTACCGCCGCGCCACTCAGTGAAGCGGTGATTATTGCCTCGCTGGCCGTCCGCAGCGATTTTCCGGCTGAAGATGTCAGAGCGCGCTTAGCGGCGCTGGTTGCCGAAGCCCGTGCTGAAATTCCGTCTGAACTTGCCGCTGATTTACAGGTTGAGCAATTGATCGCCCTGTTTTGGGGCCGCTGGGGTTTTGGCGGTGCGAGCGGTGTTTATCGCTTGTCTGATACGCTGTGGCTGGACAATGTATTGCATACCCGTCAGGGCACTGCGGTGTCGCTGGGGGTGATTTTCCTGCACATTGCCGGGCAGCTCGACCTGCCGATGTATCCTGTGATCTTCCCGACACAGCTGATTCTGCGGGCAGACTGGATCGATGAAGATATGTGGCTCATCAATCCTTTCGATGGTGAGACTCTGGATGAACACCAGTTAGAGGTGTGGCTTCAGGGCAATATCGGGCCAGGGACCGAGCTGTATGATGACGATTTGCTGGAAGCCGAGCCGCTGATGGTGTTGCGCAAGATGCTCGACACCCTGAAATCTGCGCTGATGGATGAGAAACAGATGGAAATGGCGCTGCACGTCAGCCAGGTGCTGGTGCAGATGGACCCGGAAGATCCGTATGAAATCCGCGATCGCGGTCTGATTTTTGCCCAGTTAGAGTGCGAACATGTGGCTCTCAATGATTTGACCTATTTTGTTGAGCAGTGCCCGGAAGACCCGATCAGCGAGATAATTAAAGTCCAGATCCACTCAATTGAACAGAAACAGATTACCCTTCACTAACTGAAGTGAACTCTATAAAGGCGAAGACATGAAACAAAAAGTGGTTAACATCGGTGATATCAAGGTCGCTAACGATCTGCCGTTCGTCCTGTTTGGTGGTATGAACGTGCTGGAATCGCGTGATTTGGCGATGCGCATTTGTGAGCACTACGTCACGGTGACCCAGAAACTGGGGATTCCTTATGTGTTCAAAGCCTCATTTGATAAAGCTAACCGCTCTTCCATTCATTCCTATCGTGGCCCAGGCCTGGAAGAAGGCATGAAAATCTTCCAGGAAATTAAGCAGGCCTTCGGCGTGAAAATCATCACCGACGTCCACGAAGCCAGCCAGGCGCAGGCAGTGTCCGAGGTGGTGGACGTGATTCAGTTACCGGCCTTCCTCGCACGTCAGACTGACCTGGTTGAAGCGATGGCGAAAACGGGTGCGGTGATCAACGTGAAGAAACCTCAGTTCGTCAGTCCAGGCCAGATGGGCAACATCGTTGATAAATTCGCCGAAGGCGGCAACGACAAAGTGATCCTGTGCGATCGCGGTGCTAACTTCGGTTATGACAACCTGGTGGTCGACATGCTGGGCTTCAATGTAATGAAGCAGGTCTCTAACGGTAGCCCGGTGATCTTCGACGTTACCCACGCCTTGCAGTGCCGTGACCCGATGGGCAGCGCATCAAGTGGCCGTCGCGCGCAGGTGTCTGAGCTGGCACGTGCGGGTATGGCAGTCGGCATTGCGGGGCTGTTTATTGAAGCCCACCCGGACCCTGCCAACGCCAAGTGCGACGGTCCGTCAGCACTGCCGCTGGATAAGCTGGAGCCATTCCTGGTTCAGATGAAAGCGATTGATGATTTGGTGAAAAGTTTCCCTGAACTCGATACCAGCAACTAAGCCGGTGTCATCCTCAAAACGAGCCAGAAAACTGGCTCGTTTTCTCTGCGCAGTATTCTCCAACCCGCCTGAATCTACTGTGTTTTTGACCTACGATGGAAAGTATATAAAAGGAGTTCCTATGAAAAAAACCATGTTATTGCTGCTGGGCGCTGTTGCGCTTAATGGTTGCAGCCAGACCTCACATTCTGATGCCGGGCAGTTAGCCAACCGTCTGTTTGCACTGAGTGCTGTTGATGGTCAGGCCGTAAAATCTCGTGAAGGGATGAAGCCGGGGATCGGCTTTAATGAAAGCCTCAGCGTCAGTGGCGTGATGTGTAATCGTTTCTTCGGGCAGGGACAGCTGGAGCAAGGGCGACTGATTGTTCCGATGTTGGCCTCTACGCGAATGCAGTGTAACGATCCGTTGCTGAATAAGTGGGAACAGACGTTATCGGTGGTGCTGAAGGAAGGCGCTGAGGTGAAATTGACTGAGCACACACTGACGCTGACGGGAAGTGGGCATACGCTGGAATATACCGCGCAGTAACATCAGGCGTTGGAAACTGTAGCTACCGTTTTGGACGTTAAGGGGCCACCGGCCCCTTTTCTATTTTCCTGCCTGACCAACTCCGGCTTTTTACTCCTTAGCGTCAGCTCATTTTATAACAGGTGCGCTTTCATCTCCCTGAAGCCGTGTTCTATTTCCCAGCGATGAACATAAAGATCGACGATGTCAGCTTTAGATCAGACGCTGACCTTATTTTTCGGTCAGCCCGTCATGGCTAAAGTCTCTCAAACCGGCACTGAAAACTGGAAACAGGCACCGCGCTGCTGGCGCTCAACCAGTTTGATGTCGCTGTCGTGCAGTTGCAGGATACGTCGCACAATCATCAATCCCAGGCCTCCAGCCCGATGCTTGCGTGCATTAAGCAGAGAAGGGCGCACAAACAGATTTTCACGCAGTTCGGCGGCAATCCCCGGCCCGCTGTCGTTGACCTGAACCTGCACTTTGCCCGCCAGCGGCGTCATCTCTATCTCTATCATCCCGTGTTCTGGCGTATGACGTAACGCGTTGTCCAGCAGGTTGGTTAGCACCCGTTCAATCATGCCGAGGTCGGCCGTCACCAGTGGGATGCCCGGTGCGGTATTCACCCGGACCTGCTGGTGGCGGGATTCGGCCATCAGCTCAAATTTCTGCATCACGTCCTGCACCAGTTCGCTCAGGCAGAACGTCTCTTTTTGCGGTTTCACCACGCCATACTCCAGCCGTGCCAGTTCGAACAGCTCCTGCGCGAGCCGGCCCACTTTCTTGCTCTGCGCCAGCGCGATGCCGAGATAGCGCTGGCGATCTTCCACGCTCAGCGTATCGGCTTTCACCGACAGGGTTTCCAGATAGCCGTGTAGTGAGGTCAGCGGGGTACGCAGATCGTGGGAAATATTGGCGACAAACTCACGGCGCAGCTGATCCTGCTGCGCCAGGCTCTGCCACTGGCTGTCAATGCGCTGCGCCAGCTGCACAAATGCCTGCTGGAGCTGTGCGACCTCATCCTGTGGTTTGCTCTGCTGCAGTGGGGTTTGTGCCAGCGCGCGGATCGCATCGATACCGTTATCATCCAGTCCGGCAACCTTCGCTGTCAGCTTGCGTACTGGCCGCGTGACCCAGCGAAAAGCAAAGAAACCGGCAATGGCACCCAGCATCAGCACCAGCCCCATCGAGCGCAATGCCATCAGGATTGCCGAATGGCGCTGAGCTTCTGCCTCCAGCAGCGAATACTCTTCGCCCTGCAGTACGATATAAACATAGCCCTGCACACTGTCGCCCATTTTAAGCGGTGCTACGCTGAACACCTGCGGCTGATCGGGGGCGCGTGGATTATCGCCGTAGATCGGCATCGCTGTACCGGATTGCAGTTCGCGTAGCGGGGCGAGATCCACCTGCTGACGCAGCAGCTTGCCCGGTGGCGCGGCGCTAGCAACAATTTTGCCGCTGCTGTCCAGCAGGTAAACTTCCACGCTTGGATTCACCGCCATCAGCTGGTCGAAAAGCTTGTGTACCCCGTCATGATCCAGCCCCTGCGCGCTGAGCAGCGGGTTATTGCTAACGATCTGGCTGGCGAGATTTACCGACAGCCGCTGCGTCACGGCCTGGCTGTACTGGCTGGCGGAGCGCACCTGTAACCAGCCGGAGATGGCGCAGCAGGCGATAAGCAGCACGATAAACACCAGCATCAGGCGCTGCGATAGGGTGAGTGGTTTCATATGTTTTCCCGGGCGTCATGCGCCTCAGCGATAAATTTATAGCCTTTGCCCCAGACGGTAAGAATGCGCTGCGGTTCGGCGGGGTTAGCTTCGATTTTGATGCGCAGGCGATTAATGTGCGTGTTAACCGTATGTTCATAGCCCTCATGCTCGTAGCCCCAGACCTGGTTCAGCAAATTGAGGCGCGAGAACACTTTGCCGGGGCTTTTGGCAAAGAAATAGAGCAGATCGAACTCGCGTGGCGTCAGCTCCACCGGATGTTGATTAAGCATGACTTCATGCGAAATCGGGTCGATCACAAGCCCGGAAAAACTCAGGGTACCTGCATCCATCTTCAGATTGCGGCTCATCGCCTCCTGGCGGCGAAACAGCGCCTTAACGCGTGCCACCAGTTCCAGCATTGAAAACGGTTTGGCGAGATAATCATCCGCGCCCAGCTCCAGGCCCAGTACGCGGTGCACTTCGCTGGAGCGGGCGCTGATAATGATGATCGGCGTGTAGCGCGCCATATTGCGCGCGCGGCGGCAGATCTCCAGCCCGTCGACACCGGGCAGCATCAGGTCGAGGATCAGCGCGTCCCAGCTGCCTTTTTCCAGCAATGCCGCTCCCTGGTCGCCGTCGCTGGCGTGCGTTATCGCATAGCCCTCATCGCGCAGATGAAGCGCCAGTAGATCGGCGATATCTCCGTCATCTTCCACAATTAAAATTCGTTTGCCATTTTCCATTCTGCCCGCCGTTGTCAGCTTTTATATTGCTCAGTCTACACATCCACCCGCTGTGGAGTTATCACATTTTGTTTAACTCTGCGTGAGGTCTTTGGGAACTTATCCGGGCAATACTTCCTCATCGCAACGCAGTCTCAGAGGGTAAACATCATGAACGTGTCAACCGGGGAAATGGGCAACCGACCTGAGATTATCCATCCATTATGGCTACGGCTGACGCACTGGATCAACCTGCTGGCGGTGCTGATGCTGGTTGCTAGCGGTTGGCGTATCTATAACGCCTCACCGCTGTTTGATTTCAGTTTTCCTGCGGAGATAACCCTCGGCGGCTGGCTGGGCGGCGCGTTGCAATGGCATTTTGCTGCCATGTGGCTGTTCGGTTTTAACGGTCTGTTGTACCTGGCGATAAACCTGCTCAGCGGGCGAATGAAACGCAAATTCTGGCCACTTAATCTGCGAGGGCTGCTGGCCGATATTCGCGCCGCGCTGCGCGGCAAATTGCAGCATAGCGATCCGTACCACTACAATATGGTGCAGCGCCTGGCCTATCTGTTTGTGATGTTTGATGGCGTGGTACTGGTGATTTCCGGTCTGGTGCTGTGGAAAATGGTGCAGTTTCCGCTGCTGCGTGAGCTGCTGGGGGGGTATGAGACGGCGCGCTATGTACACTTTCTGGCGATGGCTTCTCTCATGGGATTTGTGGTGCTGCACATGGTGATGGTGGCCGTGGTACCCAAGACGCTGTTGGCGATGCTGCGTGGACGTTAAGGAAAAACGATGAAAAAGGTGATCCGCTCGATATTCAGCGCCTCAGAGACGCAAGACATAGTAAACGAAGCGCAGCGCCTGATTGCCCATCAGCTTGACTCCTCCTCGCGGCGCCGTTTTCTGCGCCAGGGATTAACGCTCGGCGGCATGGTGATGCTGACCGGTTGTGATATCAGCGACAACGCTGGAGTGGAGAAAGCACTGAATTCGGTCTCCGGTTTCAATGACCGCGTGCAGCACTGGCTGTTTGGCAGCGACCGGCTGGCGCCGGTGTATGCGGAGTCCGCGATAACGCGACCGTTTCCGTTCAACGCCTTTTATGGCGAAGAGGATATCCCACAGATCAACGGCGATGATTACCGCCTGACTATTGCCGGAAAAGTGCTGGATAAGCGCAGCTGGTCGCTGCCCGAGCTGTACAACATGGCGCAGGTCAGCCAGGTGACGCGCCACATTTGCGTTGAAGGCTGGAGCGCGATAGGTAAATGGGGCGGGGTGCCATTCGCTGATTTTCTGCGGCTGATCGGCGCTGATCTCAGCGCACAGTACATCAGCTTCAAATGTGCCGACGACTACTACACTAGTATTGATATGAAAACGGCGCTGCACCCGCAAACGCTGCTGGCGCTGACTTACGATGGGCAGATCCTGCCACCGAAGTACGGCTATCCGATGAAATTACGGATGCCAACCAAGCTGGGATACAAAAATCCCAAACATATTCAGTTGATTGAAGTCACTAATACCTTCCCCGGCGGTTACTGGGAAGATCAGGGCTACAACTGGTTTGGCGGCAGCTGATGCTGCTGATAACAACTCTGTATCTGCACATTGTGTGCACTCTTACTGTTAAGGAAATACCATGAAAAATATGATCAAAGCAGTTGTGATGTCGGGCGTGATGATGATGGGTCTTACCGGAGTGGTTCATGCGGCGGATAGCATGAAAAAAGACAGCATGAGCCATATGTCGCACGACTGCATGAGCAAAGACTCAATGGATAAAGATGCGATGGGCAAAGACAAAATGGGCAAAGACAAAATGGTCAAAGACTGCATGAAAAAAGACGGCATGTCGAAAGATTCCATGTCAAAAGATGCAATGGGAAAAGGCAGTATGGGCAAAGATTCAATGAGCAAAGACGACATGAAAAAAGATGCCATGAGCCACTAATCGGTTGCTGAACGGGCGGTGGAAATAACACCGCCCGTTCAGCAAGATTCAGGGCTTCGTTGCGGAATTCAGGCGTATGTTGTTTGCGGAGCTATTTTGGGGTTAATGCTGGTTTGTCATGAGTCACCTCTGATTGAGAGTTTACTCACTGAGTCGTGTGTCCACTATTCACAGGTAGGATCCAGCACGGGTTGACCAGAAAAGGGGCAACCCCTAAGGTATCCCCATAAAAGAAGGTCGGCATTACCCGTGGTTGATCTTCTGTTCCGGTCGCCCAGTGATGCTGGCCTGCACGATGGCCCAGGTCAACGTCAAGGGCGTTTCGCTTTCCCGCTGCGCGTGTCGAGGCCCGCATGGATGCGGCAGTTGCCGATCCGGCGTGCTCAAACTGGCCTCAGACCTGAAGCCGAACGATCAGCTATTAATTTTTGTGGGGATCCCTCAGGGGTCAACCCCTTTGTAATTTATGCGATATTTACAGCATGATCGTCATCAGATAGGCAATAAACAACGCCAGATGGGCGGCGCCATTCAACACATTTGTGCGTCCGGTCGAAAACGAAATCTGGCACAGCAACAGCGCGGAAATCATCACCACCATCTGCGGCGGTTCAAGGCCGAAGATCAACTGCTGACCTGTCAGCGTGGCGATCAGCGTCACCGCAGGCACCGTCAGCGAGATTGTCGCCAGCACGGAACCGAAGAACAGGTTCATTGCACGCTGCACCTGGTTTGCCAGTACCGCTTTGATTGCGCCCAGTCCTTCGGGTGACAGGATCAGTAACGCCACCAGGAAGCCAGTAAACTGCTCCGGTGCTTTCAACTCAGTCAGCAATGACCCCAGCGTATTGGCATTCATCTTGGTGACGGCAATCACTGCGACCAGATGCACCAGCAACCAGATGGTGTGCCGGGTGCTGGAATGCGCCGAGGGTTTGCCATGATGCGGGTCATCGCCCTCATCTTCATGCTCATAAACAAACAGACTCTGATGTGTTTTGGTCTGAATCAGCAGGAAAACCCAGTACATCGCGGCTGAAATCCCGGAAACCAGCAGCGCCTGTGCAATGGAAAAGTTACCGCCGGGCAGGGCATTCGGAAATACCAGTACAATAATGCCCAGCGGAAAAATCGCGATAAGATACTGTTTGACCCCGGCCAGATTCACATACTGCGTGGCGAATTTACGCCCACCCAGCAACAGAGCAAAGCCCACCAGGCCACAGGTGACAATCATAATGATGGAATAAAGCGTGTCACGCATCAGCGCGGGCGCGGCATCGCCGGTGGCCATCAGTGCGGATATCAGACTCACTTCAAGAATAACAACGGAAAGACTCAGGATCAGCGAGCCGTAAGGTTCACCCAGACGATGTGCCAGCACATCCGCATGACGAACCACACTAAAAGCGCTGCTAAGAATAGCCACCAGGGCTATCAGGTTGATGCCGATGACCAGTGGCAGGGAGTCGGTGTTGCCCCAGAACCACAAAATGATCAGAGCGATGACAGGGAAAGTAAGGGAATACTCGGTGTGACGGGTTTTACTGCTCTCGTGCGCACTCATAGGCTAACGCTCCTTATCTGTTTCCTGTTGGCCTGGAATTGGCAAAAAATGCCGCAGACCTATTAAACATAGTCTGACAATATGAAAGACAAGTGGCGAAAGTGTAACCTTTTTATCAGTTAATTCTTAGTAAATTTACGACGCTTTACGGTTAGGAGTGAATAATTTTCTATAAGGCCTGTTTTATGATGTCTTAACGCTATCTTGATGAATCTTAATGGGGTTTATTTCAATAATAAAAATATCAGGAGGGATAATGTGGCAATTACACTGTGTTGATTTGGTAAAATGGTGCCTTTAATCAAAAAAAAGCCTGAGGCGATGATTTTCACTATCGCCTCAGGGGGTTATGCTGCTTTAACTCGTCGCCACTTCAGACGTGCGGGCAGCCAGCGCTGAGTGACTTCCGGCGTCTTGTCATCGATCAGCTGGGTCACCATTTCAAAGCAGTTCCACGCGAGCAGTCGCTCATCCTGAGCCACGGTATCAATGCGCACCGACAGCGCATCATACAGATAGTGATCATCAAAGCTGCTCAGGTGCATCGGGGTATCCAGCAGGTCATGCTGACTCAGATAACGCAGTACCCCTTCCTGAAGCCCGCAGGCGGCGCAGAATAGCGCCTGCGGCACGCGGCCCAGGCGGGCATAGAGTTCAGCAAACATCTCATAGCCTGAGCTGGCGTGGTAGTGGCCGTGCATAATCCATTCCGGCTTGACCTCCATGCCAGCGCGCTCCAGCCCGAGACGGAAACCCGCCAGGCGGTCGCGGGTGGGCGAAATGCGCGGCTGGCCGCCAAAGAAGTAAATCTCGTCATAACCTTCACGCGCCACGGCTTCCATCAGCGTGGCGGTGGGTCCGGTAGCATCGGTGATCACCAGCGGCAACGTAGACTCGCCCAGATGACGGTCGAACAGCACCACGGGCAGCTGCTGGTTGATTTTCTGGTACTCGGTATCGTTCAGCTGACTTGAGGCAACGATCAGCCCGTCGACCTGGCGCTGGATCAGATTGTTGACCGCCAGGGTTTCCTGGCTGGCATTTTCTGCCGTGCAGGCGATCAACAGCTGTAAGCCTGCATCACGGCACAGCATCTCAAGTTCGTGAGAGAAACGGGCAAACCCCTGGTTGGTCATTTCCGGCACCACCAGCCCAAGCGTGTGGCTGCGTGCGGAATTGAGGGCGCGGGCATGAATACTGGGTTGATAGTGCTGCTGACGGGCGATCTCCAGCACACGGTGACGGGTTGCTTCGGCGACGCGAAGCTCTTTTCCCCGGCCATTGAGGACCAGGCTGGCGGTAGATTTAGAGATGCCCGCCAGCCGGGCAATATCGTTAATCGTGATACGTTTGTTTTTAGTCACAGTGGCTTAGGTGTGATGGATCATGGGCTTATTCTACCACGCATTGTCGCAAGCTCCAGTGACGCAGCCCAATCTGCCCCGTACCATGAAAATGACATTGAGGTGCCGGTGCCGGGAAATAGCGTGATGACATCACCGCTTCCCCGTCATTAATAAAAACCTCAATACTGGAACGATCGCACAGGACACGCAGCGTGCGTGCCTCGCCCCGCCAGTCACGCGTTTCCGGCTCTCCGGTGCGCAGGTTGTTGCGCCGCAGCGTGACGCCCTGAGAATGGACTGCCAGCTGTAATTCTTCTGCGAAATCAAGCTCACAGGCACCGCTCACGGTCAGCTCCAGCTCGGCGCTGTCAACGGCCAGGGCAGGCAGCGTCTGCGCACTTCCCGCAAACTGGCTCAGCTGCCCGCGCAGCTGTTGCAACTCACGCGCCGGATGCTGGAATATCCGATTACCGCACAGCGTCAGTTCACGCGGGCAGGTCAGGGTATGCATCCAGCCATTTGCCTGCGTGGGCTGGAAGAACTCATCCCCGTCAGGGATCCCCATCCAGCCGATCAGCAGACGACGACCATCGGCACTGAGGCAGGTTTGCGGTGCGTAAAATTCAAACCCCAGGTCAAGCTCGTGGAATTCATCATGACGGAACTGGTGGCTGTGATAGTCGAAGGACCCGCAGAAGTAGCCGCTCTGGAAGGTATTGCGCCAGCGCCACTCTTCAGCCGCCAGCCCCTGCGGGCAGACCACCAGCACGCTGCTGCCGTCAAGTTCAAACAGATCAGGGCACTCCCACATATAGCCGAACTCGCCCAGCCCGTTCAGGTGACTTCCGGCAATTTCGCCCAGCGATGTCCACTGATGCAGGTCAGGGGAGCGGAACAGCAGCACCTTGCCCTGCAACGCCTGATCCTGCGCTCCCAGCACCATGTACCACAGGCCGTCATGCTGCCAGACTTTCGGGTCACGCACGTGACCGGTATAACCTTCCGGTAAGGCCAGCACCGGGCCATGCTTGTGGAACTCACCCTGTTCGTCACGCGTGGCCAGGCATTGCCAGGCGGTGCGGCTGCCATCATCAAACTTGACGTTTCCGGTATAGAGCAGCGTCATCACCCCCTGGTTATCGACCGCGCTGCCGGAGTAACAGCCGTGGCTTTCATAGGGTTCGGACGGCGCCAGCGCCAGCGGCTCATGCCGCCAGTTGACCAAATCCTCCGAACTCCACTGGCCCCAGAACTTGGCACCGTGGGCGCAGGCCAGCGGGTTCCACTGATAGCACAGCACGTAGCGGTGATTGAAGTGGATAAACCCGTTCGGATCGTTCATCAACCCGACGGGCGGGGCAAGATGCCACGCCGGACGATGGTGGTCGGCTGCCGCACGCTGCTGGCCGGAGAGAACCGCCCGCAGCGCCTGTTTAAGCAGGTGGGCTTCACTCATGCTTTCGCCTCAAATTTGATTTTCAACAATAGTGACAGCACAAACGCCGTACCGAAGGCGATGACCATGCCGATCAGATAATTGAGCATCGAACTGGCCTGCACAATCGCCATGCCAGGCAGGGCAGTCAGACCGACAGCGGTCATATTCACGTGCATCGTCACCACCCAGGCACCGCCCAGCGCACCGCCCAACAGTCCGGCGATAAACGGCTTAATATAGCGAAGGTTCACCCCGAAAATGGCGGCTTCGGTAATGCCCAGCATCGCCGAAAAGGCGGAGGGCAGCACGATACTGCGCACTTTGATATCACGGGTTTTAAACCATACCGCCAGGCAGGCCCCTCCCTGCGCCACATTCGCCATCGACCAGATCGGTAACAGGAAATTGACGCCAATCGACGGATTACCCAGTAATCCTGCCTCAATGGCGTGGAAACTGTGGTGGATGCCGGTGATGACAATCACGGAATAAAGGCCACCAAACAGTAATCCGGCCAGCCATCCCGCATGGGCGATCAGCGTGCTGAGGACCAGTGAAATACCATCCCCCAGCATACGTCCCGCCGGGCCAATGATCAGCAGGGCGATAAAGCCGGAGATAATCACGGTCAGGAACGGCGTCAGGATAATATCCAGCGCATCCGGGATCACCCGGCGCAGACGTTTCTCGCAGTGGCTCATAAACCAGACGGCCAGCAGCACCGGGAACACCGTTCCCTGATAGCCGATCATCGCAATCTCCAGCCCAAAGAAATTCATGGTATGGAAACCGCTGGCGACGCCCCAGGCATTGGTCAGCGCCGGGTGCGTCAGGATGCCGCCGAGCGTGGCCCCCAGATAGGGATTGCCGCCAAACTCACGGGCGGCGGTGAAGCCGATCAGGATCGGCAGAATGATAAAGGCAGCCGAGCTGCACATATCCAGCATAATAAACAGTGCGCTTCCGGCATCCACCCAGCCGTAAGTTTTCACCATCCCCAGCAGGCCCATCAGCAGGCCGGAAGCGACAATCGCCGGAATAATCGGCACAAAAATATTCGATAAAACCCTGGCCATCCGCTGGAACGGATTCAGCTTCTGCGCCGCGATATCAGCCGCTTCGCTTTTGCTCGATTCATTAATCCCGGCGGCTTTAACAAAGGCGGCGTGGACTTTATTGACGATACCGCTACCGAAAATAATCTGCATCTGTCCGGCGTTGCGGAAGCAGCCCTTAACGCCCTCCAGCGCTTCAATGGCGTCCTTTTGTACCAACTCATCATCAACCATCACCAGACGCAGACGCGTGGCGCAGTGCGCGGCGCTGGCAATATTGTCCCGTCCACCGAGTAACGGCAGCAGTGCCTGGGCTGTTTTATCAAAATCCATCGTGTCACCTTTCATTTATTGTTATGAGTTCATCAGAACCAGGTTTCCATCTGCACACCGAAGTTCCATTCGCCACCTGCGCTGAAGCCGCTGCTGCCGAATGAGTCGTCGCTGGCATAGCGATCAAGTGAGCTGTCCCAGTCCATCCAGCTGGCGAAGAGGCGGATTTCCGGGCGGGTAAAGAAGTCGCCGATATCGGCCACTTTAAAGGTTGGGGCAACGGTCAGCTTCCAGAAACTGCCGGATACGGCCTGGCGATCTTTATAGCCCTGCGGATCGAGGTCCATATACTGGTAGCTGCCTTCATAAGCGAGAGCAAAGTTCTGGTTGATCTCCTGGATCAGGCGCGCGTTGACCGTTGCCCAGCGATAGTGGTCCCCGGCGGCATAACGATCGCTGCTGGTTTGCGCCAGCACGGCCGGGGCAAAACTCCAGGTTTTATTCAGCGGCGTTACGCCGTAGCTGGCGAGACGCCAGGTTTCTGCCTGCTGGGTCAGGTTGCCGTCAGAGCCAATCCCTTTCACCTCAGCACCCAGTCCACGACCATAGAGCAGGGCGGTTTTCGCCGTCCCATCGCGCAGGCCCCAGAAACTGTCGTTGTGCAGCGCCAGCATGGCGTGAACACCGCTGTCACCGGCATTGTCATTCTCACGGCTCGGATTCAGGCGTTCATCGTTATCTTTTGCCCGCAGCCCGCTGACCATCAGCTGGAAGGGTCCGGCAAAGTTATTACTGGTGACAATGTAGTTCTGAATGGTGTTATCAATCGCTTCAATATTGCCGAAGTTACGTCCGTACAGCGAGAAGTTACTCTTCAGGCCATCCGCCCACTGGACGTCGTAGATCCCGCCACCGGTTCCGGCGAGGAACACCACATCCGAGTCGAGCCAGTGAATATCGAAGTTATCGCGGTCGAAGCGTTTACCCGCCCACAGTGTGCTCTGGTCAAAGGCCCCGCTGAACTCCGGCAGATTGCCCAGTTCAACAAATGCCTGGCGGATGTTCAGCTCGCTGGTGCTGCCTGTCCAGTCATTATAGTCCCGCTGACCGTCGGCCAGCATCGCTTTGAAGCGCGTGGTGGCGCCGTTGGCGAGCTGCTGTTTGTGTTCAAAGTTCAGCTCAACGTAGGTGTTGTTTTCGTTACCCAGTCGTCCAACGGCACCGCCGGTGTCACCGGCTGGCGTCAGGTAAGGGCCGCTTTGTGTGCCTGCGGCAGAGTCATTCATGATCAGGCCGGAACGCGCATAGCCGTGGAACTCGAAGCCGTCAGCGAAATTGCTGGTGGTCGCGGCAGCGGTGGCCGGGGCTGCGGCAGCCGGAGCCGGTGCGCTGGCCGCCACAGGCAGTGCCGCCGGTGGTTTCTGTTGCTGAGTTTCCAGACGAACGATTTTTTTCTCCGCCGTCTCGGCACGGTTTTCCGCGACCGTGGCACGATCTTCGGCTTTTTGCAGACGCTGCTCCATGGCCATCAGTCGCTCTTCCAGGCTGGTTAGCGTAGGGGCAGCGAAGCTGAACGTTGGTACGGCTAAAGCGAGGCCAATGGCGGTCGCTAAAATACGAGGTTTGATCATTTGCACGGTTCCCAGAGTGATTGTTTTGTTGTTTTTGCTAAACCGGTTCGATGCAGAGAGTAAGCGAACCGAATCAGGTATTACAATCACATTGGCTAACCCGGTTTAGGAAGTGTGATCGGGTTGGCAATTTAGCAGCACGATGTCCTGTAGGGGTTGACCCTTTTTTCCGGTCAACCCGTGTTGATGGTTTGCACCGCGCGGGAAAACGAACGCGTTAAAAACGCGTTAGATCCGCAGCATAAGGCAGGGCGGTCATCGCCCCTTTGGCGGTCGTCGCCGCTGCACCACTGCGCTGTGCCTGCTGGATAGCATCATAAAGTCGCTCAGGCAGCAGCGGCTGCGCTTCGGTCGCCAGCGCCGCCAGCAGCCCCGCCACAAACGCATCGCCCGCGCCTGTGGTATCCACCACCTCAACGCGCGGGGCGGAAAAGTGCTCAACAGAGCCAGCCTGCCAGAGATAGACACCCTGGCTGCCGCAGGTCACCAGCAGCAGCGACGGCTGATACTGTGCGCTGAAACGTTCGATGCCCGCCGTCAGTTCGCGACACCCGGTCAGAGAGCACAGCTCATCTTCTGACAGCTTGATAATGTCGGCCAGCGCGAAGACATCGGCCAGTACCGCAGCCATTTCCGCAGGATCTGACCATAAATCATCCCGTAAATTCGGGTCGAAACTGACCCAGCCTCCGGCGGCTTTTATCGCGCGCATTGCCTGCATCGCCGCGCTGCGTGAGGGTTCTGCACTCAGGGCGATGGAGCATAAATGCAGGCCTTCACCGGCATGGAAAGGGGGCAAGCGGTCGGTGCTGAGAGACAGGTCAGCCGCAGGACGCACCATAAACGTAAACTGGCGTTCTCCCTCCGCATCCAGGCTCACCAGCACCGTCGAGGTGCGCTGGCCCGGGGCGCGGTACATCCAGTCGATGTTGACCTTTTCATGGTGCAGGGTGTGTTGCAGGAACTCACCAAAAGGGTCGTCACCGACGCAGCCGATAAAGGCGCTGTTGCCGCCAAGGCGCGCAATACCCACAGCGACATTGGCCGGAGCGCCGCCCGGGCACTTCAGCAAATGTGTTTCCCCTTCGGGCAGGAGGTCCACGACCGCATCGCCAAGTACCCAGATTTTTTTGCTCATCGTCATTATCCTTAAGTGATTATCTGACGGAAAGCTAAACTGGTTTAGCAAAAAAATCAAAATTCTTTTACCACAGTGGCTGAGGTTTGACGGGAGAAGAGGTAAAGATTTTCCGCTGGCTGCCGATCATCTTAAGTGAAACTTTTTTTCTTTTGTGATCGCCTTCAAACTTGATTGCGTACGCGGAAATGCATAAGGTCGTTAATAGCATTCAGAAATTGCTAAAAACGAGACAATTCACGGAGAGCAGTCAGGACAGCGTGGACGTCAAGCTGGGGTGTTGGAGGTGCAATGTTAACAAGAGATTTCCTGTTACAGGCCGATTGTAAAACGGCTTTTGGTGATATCGAAGAGTCATTGTTGTGGACCTGTGAACAACGGGCCGCTTCGCTGGCGGCGGCGCTTGCCTGTCGTCCCGATCACAGCCCGGTATGGATTTTTGGTTACGGCTCCCTGATGTGGAACCCGGTATTTGAGGCCGATGAAGTCGCTGCCGGTACGTTGAACGGCTGGCACCGGGCATTCTGTCTGCGTCTGACCGCCGGGCGCGGTACGGCCAGCCAACCCGGACGCATGCTGGCGCTGAAAGAGGGCGGGCAAACCACCGGGCTGGCTTTCTCTCTGCCAGAGGAGAAGCTGCACGAAGAGCTGGAGTTGCTGTGGAAGCGTGAGATGATCACCGGCTGTTATCTGCCGACCTGGTGTGATATGGCGCTGGATGACGGGCGCACGGTCACCGCACTGGTGTTTGTGATGGACCCGCGCCACGCACTCTATGAACCGGACTCCTGCCCGAAAACCATCGCGCCGCTGATAGCACAAGCCAAAGGGCCGCTGGGCACCAACGCGCAGTATCTTTTTTCGCTGGAAACAGAACTGAAGCAGCGGGGGATGCATGACGATTGTCTGACAGACCTGGTGCAGCGCGTGCGCGAATTACAGCAGTGCCACAACGGACTGGCGGGATAAACAGCATCGCGATGGCCCGCAGGGGAACAGGTTAAGTCCGTATCCCCTGCGGGCAGCAATCGCGCAGACCTAGCGCCCTGGGTTAATCAACCAGGTGCCTGCACGATCGATCTTCAACTGCTGGCTATGCACGCCGGTGGATGTGCGCACTTCCAGATGATAATCCCCCGCCGCCAGATTCAACGAAGCATAACCACTGTTGTTCGGTTTGACCTCCATCACGCTGCCGTTCAGCAGCAGAGATTCGTTGCTGCCCAGTTTCAGGTAGACCGTTGCCATCGCCGGGGCGCTGGCGGCAGGCGTCTGCACGGCGGCGGTTGCACTGTCGCGGGTCTTGCTGGCGGCGGCAGAATGCTCGGGTGCTGCGCTATCGCCACGGTTCAGTCCCCACATCAGGGCAACGACCGCGATGACCGCCAGGCCACTGAGTAACATCAGTGGTCGCGACAGACGCTTTGCCACGCGCGGAGCCATAACCGGCTCCGTGGTCCCCGCCGCCGGATTGACCGCCAGCGCAACGGGTTCGGGATCGGGTAACTGTGGCGGCTCTTCCTGCGGCACCACGACGTTGCTCACCAGTTCCTCCATCTCACTCACCGGTGAATCGAGCAGGGCGGCCAGATCATCAATAGACTGCGGGCGCTGTTGCGGCGCCATCTGCAATGCCTGATCAACAGCATTCAGCAATGACAGGGAGTAGCCTTGCGGGCGTAATGTGCTGAGCGGCTGATAGTGATCTTCGATGCAGCGCACTACGCTGACCGGTGGCGGATTACCCGTAATCAGAGTATGCAGTACCGCACCCAGTGCATAGATATCGGTCCAGGGGCCCTGATCGCTGTCGCCTTCTTCGCTGTATTGTTCAATCGGTGCGTAACCCGGTTTCAGCATGATCTCCGTTTCATCGGAGAGGTTGCCAATCTCTTTACGTGCAGAACCAAAGTCGAGCAGCACCGGCAGCTGATTTTCCTGAATCTGAATATTATCCAGCGAGATATCACGGTGCAGATACCCGGCGCGGTGGATGGTATTGATGGCACCGAACAGCGGTGGTAGCAGCTGGCGTATCCACGCCTCGTCAATACTCTCCGGGCTGCCTTGCTGCCACTCTTTCAGCGTCATTCCGCTGTAAAACAGCGTGCCCATATACGCGGTGCCGTTCTCTTCCCAGAAACGCAGGACGTGCAGCAGTCCCGGGTGATTAAACCGGGCCAGCAGACGGGCTTCCTGGATAAAACTGTTCAGTCCGGCGTTAAATAAGCGCTGGTAGCGTTCGCCGCGCAGCTGGATAGCAAGATCCTCGTTGCGGGTGGCCAGTGACACCGGCAGATACTCTTTTATCGCAATCGTGCGTTCCAGCAGGTGATCCCAGGCGCGGTACACGATGCCGAAACCGCCGCCGCCAATCACTTCCTTGATTTCAAACTCATTGAAACGGTAGCCCGCCGGGAGGGCGTTCGGGACACTTTTTTGTTGTTCGTTTGCCGACATAGTGAAACGCTCCTGGCGTCCTGATAAACGGGGGTTAGTTAACGGTACGCCAGGCGCCAATCGCCGGGTCGGCCAGGTCGGCGTGCAGGTCATCCACCAACAGCACGTTCACTTTTACACCTGCGTTGATGATGCCTGACCAGGTTTTGCGGACGGCATCTACCGTCGCTTTCAACGCGGCGCCATCGCTGGCATGCGCTTTGTCCATTTTCACCAGCAGCGCACCATCAAAAGACCACACGTGCAGGTTGTTATTAAAGGGCAGCACCAGCCAGCTGTTGGGGGCATCACTGCGCGCCAGCACCAGGCGTTGGTTATTCACCGCCACAACATCAAGGGATCCCGGTGCCGGATGCAGATGCATCAGCGGGTAGCCCTGATAGAAACTGACGGCCAGCGGTTCGCGCGCGGTGCCCTGTGCCAGCGTCAGCTGGCTTACGCCTTCCAGCCAGCCTTCGGTGGAGCAGCTCATCGTTTTATCGTCAGGGATAAACAGCGACTGGCCGTTGTCATCCCACCAGGTGCGGAAATGACAGCCGTCAGGCAGATCGAAATGCTGTAATGGCTCAGCGTTAGCCGGTTGTGACAGGTCAAGTGGCGAGGCATTGCTCGCCGTTGCCGTTGCGGTGGCATCCGCGGTGACAATCGGCCGCCAGCTCTGCTCTTTAGCCGCTGTGCCGGTGGCCAGCACGGTGCCTTTACCATTGGTCATTTGCCACGGAAGCTCCAGCAATTTGCCGCACTGGTTTTGCAGTAAATTCCCCACGCGCGGTAAGAAACTGGTCAGCACGCCTGATTCGGTACTTTTACCGGAAACAATGCGCAGGTTCAGCGTCTCACTGCACCATGCTGCAGGTGTGTTGCTGGTGACATTATCGATAAACACTTCCAGCTCAAGGCTGGGGGAATAGACCACACGATAGTCTGCCGCCTGAGCCGTGGTGGCGAACAACAGAGTCAACGTAGCTGGCAACCAAAATTTCATAGCATTCCTTGGTGTTAATCGCGTGGCGGGAGAAAACGGGCAGAATCCGCCATGGAAAAAAGTAATGTGGTCTCTTGAGGTGAACCCACCCATACCGCCACGGCGCTCAGATTATCTGTTTTTGCGCTACGGTCGATGGCTTTTTGCATCAGTGCCAGCCACTCGGCAGGAGAATTGACCATGCGCAGCGCCTGTTCCATCTCGGCGGGCGTCAGGTTGCACCAGAAACCATCCGTGCAAATTAAAAATGCGTCACCATCTTCAAGCGCCATGACGTCGCTGTAACCGTGTGGGTGGGCGACATCTGCGCCCAAGGCGTTATACAGTAAGTTGCTGTTAATACCTGTATTTTCGTAACCGGCATCCTGCAACTGCTGCACCAGACTGTGGTCGCTAGTGACGCTGTGTACTACCCCACGACGGAAGAGGTAAACCCGGCTGTCTCCGGCATGTACCCACCAGGCGTGCAGGGTATCGCGGTCAATAAACAGCGCGGCCAGCGTGGTGCTCATCTGGTGAAAATTCGGATTAATCCTTTGTGCATGACGGAGCGCCTGCTCGGTATTCTCTATCAGCGCTGCCGTCTGCTCAGGATGCAGCGGCGTTTCGCCGTCAAGTTGACCGAGCAGGGTATCCCGGGCAATCTGCGCGGCCAGTTCGCCGCCCGCGTTGCCTGCCACGCCATCGCAGACCATAAAGCAGGCGCTGCGTTGTCCCAGCAGTGTACCCGTGGTGTCCTGATTACTCTCACGTTGGCCGATCTGGCTGGTAGCAAAATAAGTGATATTCATGCGTCTTCCGGGCGAGTTTGTGAATCTTTATATTGGTTAACTTCCATGTCGTAAGCGTGCAGGAACGCTTCACCAAACAGGGTGTGGAAGTCATCCTCGATTTCACCCGCCGTGTGCTGATAGTGGCGCACAAAGTGGTCCCATAACGCCGCTTTCCTGGTGCTGTTCAGCGCCAGACGGGGCACCACGCCATCGCGACGGGCCAGGTCTTCCAGCCGTTGCGGGTTAAAGGATTGCAGCATGGCAGCAATAATGGCGCGGATACCGGCGATCATTCCCAGCTGGTGGGCCTGTAAATCGACCAGCGCATCACGCACTGCCTGTTCCGGCGGCATAAAGCCCGGCATCTGGCTCTGATAAATCTGCATTAATACGGTTTTACCGGAAGGGAGGATCTTGAACGGGTTGTTTGCCTCGTTAAGTATCATCGTCATCTCTGCCTTGACCCCGCGTTTGAGGATCGATCGTGACGACAGCAACGCCACCGTTCCCTGCGAGAACAGGCTCAGCATACGTCCGGTAGTGCGCATCTGCTCTTCGGTCAGCGGGGTTTTATCCAGCGTGGTATCCAGCCCCATACCTTCCAGCAGGGCGGCCAGCAGGCGCTGTTCGCGCGTGCCCTCAGCACTGTTGTCATGGGAGCCAGCGAGCGCATCGTGGCTGATCGGATCGATGCCCAGGCGGGCCACCGTCTGGCGTGCGGATCGTCGTTCCTGCTCTTCAGCACACAGGGTGTCCGGCTGCGGGACAATAACGTCGTCAGCGCTCTGCTGCATGCCTAACGGGTCGTCATTGCTGCCCTCATCCTCAGCAAACAACGAGAGCGGATCGATCGGTTGCTCTGCGGCGGCCGAAATGCGCTGCGGGTCACTGACATCAATCTGATAAGGGCCAATGGCTAAGGTATCGCCGTGATCGAGGGTCACCTGACTGCCGCGCACCAGTTCGTTGCCGTTGTGGATCACCGCGATAACGCTGCCCTGATTCGTCAGACGGCAGTCACCGTTTGCCGCCACATGCACCAGCGCCTGCAAACGGGAAATGGCCCGGTCAGGGTCGGGCAGCACCAGATCGTTATCAACGCTGCGGCCAATCGTGCCGCCCGGTGGCATAAAATCACAGGCGGTTACCGGAACATCGGCCTGATTCTGCAAAATGGTCAATCGCATGCGTTTTTCCTGCAATAAGGCACCAGGGCCTGATCACTCTATTCAAACATCGGCGGATAGAGTCCGTGACGGCCCGACAGCGATCCGGCTGACGGATGAAATAACTGTGAAAATAGCTGAGCGGTCAAATTACCGCTGTGCTTATGGCTGGCGAGCGGATATCCGTCACTCTGATTAGTCCACCAGTAGCTGGTGTACTGCAACGGGTCAAAGCGCGTGGCAACTTCCCGCCAGGCCAGCGTACAAGGCAGATCCTGATAACCAATCACATCCATAATATCGGAACGCCCGGTGTCCGGTAGCGACAGCGGTGAGATACCTCGCAGCGCCTGTTCCAGCCAGTCGACGGAGTGCATCTGTTGCACCGCCTGATTCAGCGTCTCACCCAGCTCCTGAAACCAGTCCCCGGAGATGGCTAATTGCGCCGGGTGCCAGGCTTTCACCGGCACGCTCTGCATGGCCAGTAATGGCCAGGCGCGCCCGACGCGGTCACGCGACGGCATCAGGCAGCCGATCTGCACACGCTGCACGCCTAAGGTGGCGGGCAGTGCAAAGTTCCATATCGGCGCACGGCTGAACGGATCGGTGGCTCCATCGTGATGGTGATGCCAGTGAACCAGCCCGAGCTGAAACCAGTTCGACCAGCTGTCAATCAATGGCTGCGACATCCGGCGCAGCAAAAAGTCGCCGGCCGTTGGAAGCTTGCCATACCATCCCAGCTCGTTTTTTGCTGCCATGATGATGACCTTCTCAGTGAGCTGCGGTGAGTTCTCTGACCATCAGCGTGTTATCACGCATATAAGGTGAACTCAGTATCTGACGATCCAGTAGCTGGCTTAAATGCCAGTCCAGTTGCTGGATTTGCTGTGTCGTGACGCTGGACGGCAGGCTGCGTTGCAGGTTTTGCATCACCCAGCCGCGCAGGAACTCGCCGTCATAGCTGCGTGGCTGGTACAGCATCTGGTAAGCGCGCAGGGCATTACGGCTGAACTCCGCGTCTTTTCCGTCATCACTGCGCAGGGTTTGTGAAATGGTCTGCGCCACACGCGGCAGCAACAATGCTTTCAGGGCGCCCTGATACAGGCCCCAGGTGGCGTCACTGATCTGATCCCCCCGGTACAGCCCGCCACGCAGGCTGAGCGGTGGAGCCTCCAGGGAAAACTGGCTGCTCTCGGGTAATGCCACCAGACGGTTTAAGAAGGGTAGCAGATCCAGGATGTTGCCGTGATTATTGCGGGTCAGCTGCACGGCTTCCTGGGTCACGGCGGGTAACCGGGCGGAGACCTGTGCCAGATAGTGCTGATTCTTATAATAGCTGGTGATCCACAGGGCCGAAGCCGACACTAACGCCACGCCGAGTACCCCATAGCCTGCCCAGTGCAGCAGGCGGTTGCGCTGCTCCCAGGAGCGATCGCTGCCCGCCAGGTGGCGCTCTTTAAACACCACATCGCGCAGCAGGCCGTGAATAAAGTAACTCTGTCCATTATTCGCCGGGATCGGGGCGCTACGGTTCACACTGTCCCAGCTGGCAATCGACTGCCCCTGAGGTTGCGGCAGCTGTAACTTGCGTGACAGTTCACCCATCACCCGGTCAAAGGGTAAACCTTCCTGTGTTCCGCTGGTAAAGAACAGGCCGCGTGCCACCCAGGGGGTTTCGCTGTTTTCCGGCGAGAAAACAATATCAAGGTATTCGGCCAGCAGGGGACGTAGCGCACTGAACTCCTGGGGAAACTGGAAACATTCAGCGCGCTGAGTCAGGTCGCCTTCTTGCGCCATTTTGTCACTAAGATCCGCCATCAGCCGCGATGAGAGGCGCTGGAACTGTTGCTCAAACTGGGCGTGGAGCCGGCGATCGTTCTGACGGTCTGGCTCCCAGGAGAAGGTAAACCCCCAAATCTCCTCGCGCTGCTGCTTATCCAGCCGGGCGAAGTAACGCAGAAAACCTTTCAGCAGGTCGGTTTTCGTCACCATGATATACACGGGGAAGGGGATGCCGGTTTGCTGGTGTAACTCTGCCATACGCTGGCGCAGTGCCGTAGCCTGTGCATGGCGTGCTTCTGCTGAATCGCTCAACAGCTCCGCCACGCTAAGGGTCATGATCACGCCATTGATCGGCTGGCGCGGACGAAAGCGCTTTAACAGGGTAATAAAGGTCTGCCATTCGCTGGCATCGCGTGTGCGCTGGCTCTCTTGCAGGGTATAACGCCCGGCCGTATCCAGCAGCACGGCCTCGCCGGTGAACCACCAGTCGCAATGGCGGGTGCCGCCGATGCCGCGCAGTGCGCTTTTGCCCATCGCATCGCTGAGCGGGAAGTCGAGGCCGGAGTTAATCAACGCCGTGGTTTTACCGGCGCCGGGGGCACCGACGATCAGATACCAGGGAAGCTGATAGAGATACTGGGCACTGAACCGCTGTAACCAGCCACTGCGTTTGCCGAACTGAATTTTCTTTAACAGCGTTGCCGCTTCACTGAAGCGGTTATTGAGCATTTCGCCCGTTGCCTGTAATTCCGCGTGGTCACTGCTGCTGAGCTGCAGGCGGGTCAGCAGTTTGCTGTTGAACCAGGCACGATAGAGCTGAGGGATAAGCTGCAAGAGAACCCACAAAAAGTAACTGAGTCCGATCAACAACTGGCGGTTCAACGGGCTGTCCAGCGCCTGGAAACGGGTAAAAGGCAGCAGCGGTCCCACCATCCAGATCAGGGCAGACAGGGCGGTCACACCAATCAGCCCCCATAACAGGCGGCTGGAGAGCAGTGAAAAGAACGTCTTCAGCATCATTTTTTCCCCGTAATGTGGCTGTCGTCTGGCTCAGGGGCAGCGAACAGGATGATTTCAACGCGGCGGTTCTGCGCGCGATTTTCAATACTGTCATTCGGTAACAGTGCACCACTGTCCCCCCGGCCCTGCGCGCGCACGCGGATGCCGGGTTGGGCGATCAACTGCGCCATCATGCTGCTGATGGCGCGCGCCTGGGTGGCAGAGTATTCATAGTTTGACGGGAAACGGCTGGACAGCACCCGCTCGTCATCCGTATAGACGCTAACGAGAATAGTCCCTTTAGCGGACTCCATCGCCGTGGCGACGCGGGCAATCAGCGCGCGCCCTTCAGGGGAGAGTAGCGTCGTGGACGGCGCGAATAAACGATCGGCAGGCAGGATGACTTTACTGCCGCTGGCACTGTCGGCGACATCGAGCTTACGTTCGGCAATCAGATCGCTCAGACGCAGGCGTAAATCGAGCAGGGCCTGCGGCGCAGCACCGCGCTGTCCTGCCACCACTTTTGGCAGTGGCGTTTGCCAGATCTGCCGCAGCAGCGGTTCGGCGGCATTGCCCAGCCGCCAGTTCAGGCCGGAAAAAATCAGGCATCCAACAAAGGTGGCAAGGGTGATGCAGACCCAAAGCGGGACGGGTGGACGCCACAGCGTATTTTGCCCGGCGGCCACAACGGTTTGCGGTAGCGGCGGTTCCTGCTGTCCACGCATATCCTGGATAAGCTGTGCCAGCCGGGTTCGTACTGCATCCCGTTGCAGGCGGCCGTTATCCATGCTGCGATAGCGACCTTCATACCCCAGCAGTAAACAGAAGTGGATGACCTCCAGCAGCCAGAGATGCTGGGCGGGGTTTTGGGAAATGCGTGCCAGCAGCTGAAAAACTTTTTCGCCGCCCCAGCTTTCATTATGAAAGGTGACCAGCAACCCATTGCCGGACCAGACGCCACGGCTGCCCCAGGGCGTTTGTGCCGCGGCTTCGTCCAGCACTGCGCAGAGTGTGTAGCGGGCACCGATAATCATTTCAAAAGGCATGCCCATCTGTTTACAGCGGGTTTCGAACTGCCGTATTTCATCGATCAGCTGGTGGCGTAACCCCGCCGGATCGTCATGGGTGGCTGCCAGGCGGATTTGTACAATGGCATTGAGCAGCGGAGAGGCGGCTGCAACCAGGGGATTGTCTGGGCTGACCGGTGTGGCTGGGTCAACGGGAAATTCCGACGTCATCAGGATGTGTTAATCTCGGCTGTGTGCCAGCAGGCAAATAGGGTCAACTTCACCGCAGGGTCAATAAACGCTTTTGCTGCCATCCGTGGCAACGTGGAGCCTTATCAGGCGCGCTTACTCCAGAATCCAGGTCGCCGTATTATTGTTGCGGCAGGCTTTACTCTTACCGCCAACATCGACGCACACTTTCTTGCTGTTTTTGCGCGGGCGCGGACGGTCGCTGCGCAGCGTGGCGTCGTACAGTTCGCTCTTCACACCGGCTTTCAGCGGCACGTAGCCAATCAGCTGTTGTTCATCAACATCAGCGATGGCGAACCAGCGGTTTTCAACTTCACCCAGCACCAGGAACGGCTTACCGTTTTCCAGATAGCGCACCACTTTGCCGCTAAAGTCGGGGCTGGTCATAACAGACGCATTATACAGCGCGCGATAGTTCTCATTCACTGGGGTGAAGGATGCGGGGGCTTTCACCGCATAGCGATGCGTTAACGTCACGCCATCAACAACGCTGCTGACGACGGTGTCATCAGTGACGGGCGGTGGAGGTGCCTTGCATCCCGCTAAAGTGAGCACGGCCAGCAGGGTAAACGCGAAGCTAATTTTCACATTGGTCCTCGTGAATATCATCAATAAATCGGGTTCTTTTCAGACGCGGCATGGCGCATCGAGCGACGCCGGGAACGCGTGATCAAACGCAAACTGTCCTGTACGTTCCGGGAGGAAAATCTTACAGGTTTACATCAAGATAATTCTTACGTCAGTTTACCTGACGCTTTTGGGAATGGAAACCATTGCAGGCGTCTGTTGAACATGTTACTGCAGGTTGCAAGTGTGACAGAGTTTGCCTGAAAGGTGACAAAACGGCAATTTGATTAACGTCAATAATCAGTATTGTTCTCTGAGTTATGGTGAATGCTTATAAACCCGCCGACACGCGGATTTGTGATGGGCTAAATGGGTGAAATTAGTTAATTGATTCCAAAAAACTCCAGTTATTTTCGGAGTGTTATTTTCAGTTAAATGCCAGAACAGAGCCGTGTGTGATGTCGGAACGGCTTTTGCTTTGCTGGAACCATCGCGATAAAAGAGAGAGAAAAGCCGATGACTGTTGACTATCCTTCCGCGCTGGCATTTCTGCGTGCATCAAGGCAGCAGGAGGTCGTCAGTCTGCGGCATCTGCTGAAAAGCGGAAGGTTGACAACCGAAGTCAGCCAGCTGATCCACGAGCTTCAGCGTGAACGCGGGGCCAGCAATATCTGGCTGTGCTCGGCGGGCCAGCTGTTCAGTGACGAGCGATTGCAGTGCGCGCGCCAGGTGATCCGCAGCCAGCAGAGTGTGATGGCGTTGCTACCGTCGCTACCGGAGGCAGGCTGCGACTGGCCGGCATCCAGCCGACTGTTCAGTGCGATTGCCATTGCGCTGCAGGCGCTGAATGAACATGCGGTGTTGCGTCAGCAGATCGGTGAGTTGCAGCTGACCCATACGCAGGCCATGACCGGGTTTAATCATATTATCCGGCAGTTGCTTAATCTGGTGTTTGAAATGGTCGACGCCGCCAGCGATCCGGGCGTATCCCGCGCCCTGATTGCCATGTTCAGCTTTATGCAGGGCAAAGAGCTGGCCGGGCAGGAGCGCGCTCTGGGGGCGGCCGGGTTTGCCGCCGGGCACTTCCCGCAGGCGTTACGTGAGCAGATGCTGGCGCTGATCGATGCCCAGGAGGGGTGTTTCAGTCACTTTATGCAGTTTGCCGATACCGACACGCTGAAACAGTGGCAGTCAGTCGCGCAAAGCGAGAGCGACGTGGAGCGGTTAAGGCGGATTGCCTGCACGGTAACCCGGCCTGATGAACAGGATGCGGCAATGACGCTGCGCTGGCATCACTCTCTGACGCGGCGCATTGACGGATTGAAAACCGTCGAAGACAAGCTGGCAGCGGCGCTGATGCGACGCTGCCGCCAGAGTATTACGGAAGCGGAGGCCCTCGGGAATATTGGTCCTGATGATGTGCAGTTGCAGATGAAACTGCGGGCCACGGAACCCGCCTGGAGCGTCTTTTTTACCCGCGACAGCCCGCAGGAACCTGAGGTTGTATCGCAACAGGTGGACGGTCTGGCACCCCAACTCGGGCGATCGTTACTGGCTCTGGTGCAGCAGCAGTCGAAGCGGTTACAGGATCAGGATGATGAACTGGCAGCGATGCGCGCCAGCATTGAGGATCGTAAACAGATAGAGCGCGCCAAGGTATTGCTGATGCGTCATCATCGTTACAGTGAAGACCAGGCATGGCAAACCTTGCGCAAGATGGCGATGGACCAGAATAAACGAATGGTCGATATCGCCAGTGCATTACTGGCGGTGGCCTCTGCGTTTGCCACCCCGACGACATAAACCTGCACAAAGAGTGTGCAGTGCTTGCCTCACCACAGCGCACAACGGCGTGCCTGACCGGGGGCAGCGACAGCAGTAAAATGAGTAGAGTATCGGTAAGGTGTTGAATAAACCGCAGTGTGGTGTGGGTTTCCCCGCACACCGTGTTGGCACAGCACTTGCAGTGATTTAAAGACAACTTAACGCATTTGTTCCGCCAACGGTGGGGGATCGAGTGCTTTGGATAAAGGCGTCCAACCGCATGCATAGCGCATGTCGGTGGACGCCTTTTTTTATGGTTTTTTTTCAGGAAGTGAGCGTGATGAACAATGTTTACAACAGTGAATCGGTCGTAAACGACGGACCACAAAGGGGGAGTAAACCCACTCTGGTCGTCGTCGGACACGGCATGGTGGGGCAGCACCTTCTGGAGCAACTGGTCAGCAGGCAGCTTCATCAAAAGTTCCATATTGTGGTGTATGGCGACGAGCGCTATGTGGCCTATGACCGCGTACATCTGTCGGAGTATTTCGCCGGTAAGGGGCATGCCGAGCTGTCGCTGGTGGCGGAAGGGTTTACAGAACAAAACGGTATCGAGCTGCGCACCGGGCGCCAGGTGGTGGCGATTGACCGCCAGCGGCGCCAGGTTCAGGAAGGGGATGGACGGGTACAGACGTATGACCGGCTGGTACTGGCCTGCGGATCCAGTCCGTTTGTTCCGCCGATCCCCGGTAGCGAACATGCGTCCTGCTTTGTCTATCGCACCCTTGACGATCTCGATGCGCTGGCGGCCAGGGCAGAGGGTGCCACACGCGGCGTGGTCATCGGTGGCGGGTTGCTGGGATTGGAAGCGGCTAATGCGCTGACCAGACTCGGTCTGGAAACCGCGGTGGTTGAGCTTTCTCCGCGACTGATGGCAGTGCAGCTGGATGACGGGGGCGCATTGATGCTGCGGCGCAAGATCGAGGCGCTGGGCGTCAGCGTGCTTACCGGTAAGGCGAGCCAGCGTATTGAGCCTCAGCCAGACGGTAGTCTGCAGCTGCACTTTGCCGACGGTAGCCGTCTGGACACCGATCTGGTGCTGTTCTCGGCCGGTATTCGTCCGCGCGATCACCTTGCTTCTGCTGCGGGGCTGGTGCTGGGGGCGCGGGGAGGTATTGCTATCGACGACCGCTGCCAGACGTCCGACCCGTTCATCTGGGCGATTGGCGAATGCGCCTCCTGGTGCGGAAATCTTTATGGCCTTGTGGCGCCGGGATATCAGATGGCGCGCGTGCTGGCAGACACTCTGGCGGGCGAAGAGGCTGCCTTCAGCGGCGCAGATATGAGCACCAAACTGAAATTGCTGGGAGTGGAAGTGGCCTCAATGGGCGATGCACATGGACATATGCCCGGCAGTCAGAGCTACTACTGGACCAATGAACCGCAGGAGATCTACAAGAAAATCGTGGTATCTGCTGATGGTAAAACCTTACTGGGTGCCGTGCTGGTGGGGGACAGCGCTGAATACAGCCTGCTGTTGCAGATGATGCTGAATGGCATGGCGCTGCCGGAATCACCAGAAACGCTGATCCTGCCGCAAAGTGCCGGGCAACCAGCGAAAGCACTTGGCGTGGCGGCGCTGCCCGACACGGCACAAATCTGCTCCTGTTACAACGTCACTAAAGGGGCGATCTGTTCAGCGGTGAAAGCCGGTTGCTCTGATATGGCATCGGTCAAGGCCGCGACGAAAGCCGCTACGGGCTGCGGCGGCTGTGCAACGCTGGTGAAACAGGTGATGGAATATCAGCTGGCGGAACTGGGCGTTGAAGTGAAGAAAGACATCTGTGAACACTTCGCGTGGTCGCGTCAGGAACTCTATTCACTGATCCGCGTCGGCAGTATCAAAAGCTTTGAGCAACTGCTGGCGAAGCATGGTCAGGGGCGCGGCTGTGAGATCTGTAAGCCGCTGGTGGGGTCAATGCTCGCCTCCTGCTGGAACGAGTATCTGCTGACGCCGTCACTGCTGCCGTTGCAGGATACCAATGACCGCTATTTTGCCAATATCCAGAAGGATGGCAGCTACTCGGTGGTGCCGCGTATGCCGGCAGGCGAAGTCAGTGCCGAGGGGCTGATTGCCATCGGTGAGATTGCCAAAAAATACCAGCTCTACTGCAAAGTGACCGGCGGGCAGCGTATCGACCTGTTTGGTGCTCAGCTTGAGCAGTTACCTGTTATCTGGCAGGCGCTGGCAGAGGCGGGTTTCGAAACGGGCCATGCCTATGGCAAATCACTGCGTACGGTAAAATCCTGCGTCGGCTCCACCTGGTGTCGTTACGGCGTACAGGATTCAACCGGGTTCGCCGCTCGCCTTGAGCATCGCTACAAAGGGCTGCGCACGCCGCACAAATTTAAAATGGCGGTCTCAGGCTGCACCCGGGAGTGTGCAGAAGCACAGAGTAAAGATATTGGCGTTATTGCGACAGACAAAGGCTGGAACCTCTATGTCTGCGGTAACGGGGGAATGAAACCGCGCCACGCCGATCTGTTTGCCAGCGATCTGGATGATGCGCAGCTGGTGCGTTACGTCGACCGCCTGCTGATGTTCTATATCCGCACGGCTGACCGGCTGCAACGTACCAGCGTTTGGATGGATAACCTGGAGGGCGGGGTGGCGTATCTGCGTCAGGTGGTGATTGACGATGTGCTCGGCGTTGCCAGCGAACTGGAGGAAGAGATGCAGCGGGTCGTCGACAGCTACCAGTGTGAGTGGCAAACCACGCTGGCCAACCCGGATCGCCTGGCGCTGTTCCGCCGCTCAGTCAACGATGTGCAGCCGTTGACAGCGTGGAACGCCATCTGTCAGCTGGACGAGATCCCGCCGCAGGCCGGTATTGGTGCCCGCCTGGGCACGCAGCCTATCGCTCTGTTCCGCCTGGACGACCGCGTATTTGCGCTGGACGACCATGAACCGGGAACGGATGCCAGCGTTCTGTCACGCGGTTTGCTGGGCGACAGCGACGGTGAAGCGCTGGTGATCTCGCCGCTGTATAAACAGCGTTTCCAGTTAAGTAACGGTCAGAGCCTGGATAATCCGGCATTGTTCCAGCGCTGCTGGCCGGTGAAAGTCGAGCAGGGACAGGTATGGGTGGCCGCAAACCCGATGATGCAGACCGCAACTGACCAGACAACGACAGCCTGAGGTGAACAATGACCGCAAAAATACCTTCTCTTGATAAACTTCTGCTCCGGGGGAAACCTTCCGGGCAGCAGGGATCGGTCTGGCTGGTGGGGGCCGGACCGGGAGCGGTCGACCTGCTCACCGTTCGCGCCCTGCGCCTGATCGAACAGGCCGACGTTGTGGTGTATGACCGGCTGGTCAGCCCTGAGATTCTGGCGCTGATCCCGGCGATGGCACTCAGCGTGGATGTGGGTAAAACGCCGGGTTTCCACGGCATGAAACAGTGCCAGATCAACCAGCTGCTGGCCGATCTGGCACTGGCCGGACGTCAGGTGATCAGGCTGAAGGGCGGCGATCCCTTTATCTTTGGTCGTGGGGGCGAAGAGATGGTGTGGCTGCAACAGGCGGGCGTGACCTGTCATATTGTTCCTGGGATTACCGCCGCCACCGGCTGTGCGGCGGCCAGCGGCATCCCGTTGACCCACCGTGGTCTGGCGCAGTCGGTGCGCTTTATTACCGGGCACGGGCGTGATGGTAAACCAGAGCTGGACTGGCAAAGCCTGCGTGATGCACACCAGACGCTGGTCTTCTATATGGGCCTGACGTGGTGTGCCGCACTGAGTGATCGTCTGATTGAGCATGGCCGCGATCCGCAAACCCCGGTGGCGATTGTCGAGCGGGGAACCCGTGACGATCAGCGCACTCTGATCACCCGCCTTGATCAGCTGGCGATAACCGTGGCTGAACAACAGCCGCAGTCACCGAGCCTGCTGATTATTGGTGAGGTGGTGAGCTTATACCGGCAGGACGCGGAACGCATCAGCGATGGCTTCAGCGCGTCATTACTGACTGCCGTTCAGCCAGCCTGGACTGCACCATGCTGAACTGGGCGCCATTTCTGATACGCTTCGGTGGCCTGTTTTGTTCCATTTGTGCCACCGTTATTCTGCCCGGCTAAAAAGTCTTTATACTCTCACCGGTCATGCACTACCCGGCGAAAAGTCGTCTTCGTCTGCCTGACACATGTTGACATTTATCCACGGGATCACAGGATGATCCCGGTCACCTGACGAGCAGAGCAAATGAAATACTTCGTTTTATTGATATGGATTATTACCGTGCTGTACGTGCACTGGAGAGGGAAGGTTCGTTACGGTTTCTGGCGTCAGCTGGCTGACCATTCTACCTTCGTCGCGCCTCTGAACTGTTTTATGTATCTGTTTTCCCGCATTCCCACCACGCCTTTTCTTTCCACCCACCGCTTTCCAGAGCTTGCTGAGTTACGTGACCACTGGCAGTCCATTCGTGACGAAGGCGAAGCGCTGCTGGCGCTCCAGCAGATTAAAGCGTCGGACAGGTATAACGATGCCGGGTTTAACTCGTTTTTTAAAACCGGCTGGAAACGTTTTTATCTGAAATGGTATGACGAGGCGCATCCCTCTGCGATGTCTCTCTGCCCGCACACCACGGCGCTGTTGCGCACTATTCCATCGATTAAAGCCGCCATGTTTGCCTCACTGCCCGACGGCAGTCGCCTGCCGCGCCACCGCGATCCTTATGCCGGATCGCTGCGCTACCACCTTGGCCTGATCACCCCGAAAGATGATCGCTGCTTTATTGAGGTGGATGGGGAGCGTTACAGCTGGCGTGACGGCGAGGGCGTGGTGTTTGATGAAACCTATATTCACTATGCCGAGAACCGCAGCGGCCAGCCGCGGCTGATCCTGTTTTGCGATATTGAACGGCCGATGATCTGGCGCTGGACGCAGGCGGTGAACCATTGGTTTGGCCGCTATCTGGTCGGTGCAGCAGCGGCACCTAACAGCAAAAATGACCGCACCGGAGGCATTAACCGGGTATTCAAATATATCTATGCGGTACGCAAAGTTGGCAAGCGCCTGAAGGCGTGGAATAAGCGGGTATATTATGTGATCAAGTGGCTGCTGTTTGGCGGGATCACTGTACTGATCTGGCGCGCACTGTAGGTTTTGTCGGCGGTCCCTAGAGGTGGCCGCCCGTTTTTCGCGTCGGGGCGGGATTCTGTGCTAAGGTGATAAGTATGATTTTGTGAACAAGCTCACACTGGCTCAGATAAAAAATATTGCTTTAATCTTATGATTCGATTTTATCGTTATTTCTCCCCCATTTCCTGCCTGATGTTTTCCCTTGCCGTCAGCGGCTTGCCGCTCAGTGCCGCACGCGCTGTCGATGAATCCACGCGCGTACCTGATGCTCCCTTTGATGATCCCGGCCGTTTCCGCCAGATGCAGCAACAGCTGCCCGGCATGGGGATCACCGATCAGGATAACGGGCTGGCACAAAAAATCGCTCAGGCGGCAAAAAGCATCGGTGAAGCCAGCATGAACAGCGACAGTGATAAATCCCTGCGTGAGGAAGCCGGGCAGTGGGCGTTTAATCAGTTTCGTACTGCCGCCAGCGAGCGCGCCGCCAGTGAAGGGGAGCAACTGTTGTCACCGTATGGCCGGGCCAGCATATCGCTGGCGATGGATGATGCCGGGCGCTTTAATGGCACTTCCGCTCAGTTGATGACCCCCTGGCAGGACAATTATCAGTATCTGACCTTTAGCCAGTTAGGGGTGGAGCAGACGGAATATGGCACCGTGGGCAATGCCGGGTTGGGCCAGCGCTGGATCGCCGGGAACTGGCGCGTGGGATATAACGCGTTTGTTGACGATGTGCTGACCGCCCACCAGCAGCGCGGTTCCCTGGGGGCAGAAGCCTGGGGAGAGTATCTGCGTTTTTCCGCCAATTATTACCATCCGCTGTCGGGCTGGCGTAACCGGACCAGCACCACGCAGATGCGCATGGCGCGCGGCTATGACATCACGACTCAGGGCTATCTGCCCTTTTACCGCCAGCTCGGGGTAAGCCTGAGCTATGAGCAGTACCTTGGCAATCATATCGATCTGTTTAACAGCGGCAAGGCAACGGCAAACCCAACGGCGGTATCGCTGGGGGTGAATTACACGCCTGTGCCGCTGTTTACCCTCTCAGCCAGCCATAAAGAGGGGGATGGTGGCGAGTCGCAGGATCAGTTTGCGCTGAAGATGAATTACCGCATTGGCGTGGCGCTGAGTCAGCAGCTTTCGGCCAGCAATGTCGCGGCGGCGAAGTCGTTGACCGGGAGCCGTTACGGTCAGGTTAACCGCAATAATTCTCCGGTGATGGCGTTCCATCAGCGCAAAACGTTGTCGGTGTTCCTCGCCACGCCACCGTGGCAGGTGCAGCCGGGGGAAACGCTGGCGCTGAAATTACAGGTCCGTCATAGCAATGCGATTAAAGCGGTGAGCTGGCAGGGGGATACGCAGGCATTGAGCCTGACGCCTCCGGCAGATAATGCCAGCCTGAACGGCTGGAGTATTATCGCTCCGGCATGGGACAGCAGTGAAGGGGCCAGCAATGAGTATCATCTGTCGGTGACGCTGGAAGACAGTAAGCAGCAGCGGGTGACCTCTAACTGGATCACGCTGAAGCTGGCGCAGCCTGTCACGTTACAGGCCGCAGATGCCGGGAGTTTCAACCTGATGTCCCCCTGAATACAGGGGATTCTGCTAACCGCTGAAAACTTGATTTTTGTCAATATACTGCCTTGAAATATATGTGACCAAAGTCACAAAAAACCACTTCTCAGGCGAAGGGATTTTCTGCACAATCTGCGAAAAATCACACTCGCCTGCATATCATGATCATCCGTCCTAATAGTCACTGGTTTATCCGTCTGTTCGCCTGGCACGGTTCGGTATTACCCGGAATCTGGTTCCGCTTAACGCTGAATCTGTTGATGTCCCTGATCGCTATTTTTTGTCTCGACTGGTATGAAACGCTTGGAATCAAGCTGACGCTGGCACCGTTCAGCCTGCTTGGGGTGTCCATTGCGGTGTTTTTGGGTTTCCGTAACAGTGTCTGCTTTGGTCGCTTTATTGAAGCCCGTATGTTCTGGGGCAACCTGCTGATTGCCTGCCGTACGTTGCAGCGCCTGGCTCTGGCGATTTCGCCTGCGGATGCGCAGCGAGTGACGTCGTTGCTGCTGGCGTTCTCTTACAGCCTGAAGCATCAGTTGCGCCACAGTGATGCCCATGAAGATCTGCGTCGTTATCTGGGGGATGAAGCCGATGAAGTGCTAAAACGTCGTTCGCCGACAAACTTCATTGAGCTGCAATTATCGCAGTGGCTGGCCGATCAGCGCCGGCGCGGTAACCTTTCCGACATTCTCTATATGCACATGGACAGCAATATTAATCAGCTGTCGCAGGTGCTGGGCGGGTGTGAGCGTCTGGCGAGTATGCCGGTGCCGTTTGCCTATGGCTTGCTGTTGCACCGAACGGTGTACCTGTTCTGCACGCTGTTGCCTTTTGCCCTGGTGCCGGATTTACACTATATGACGCCGCTGGTGTCGGTGTTTATCGCCTATACCTTCCTGTCGCTGGATACGCTGGCGGAGGAGCTGGAGATGCCGTTTGGTTTTGCCAACAACCATCTGCCGCTGGATGCGATGTGTACCAATATTGAAATTAATCTGCGGGAAATGAATCTGGAAGAGGGTCTGCCCGATACGCCAAGGCCGGATTGTCGTTATCGGTTGACGTGAGAGAGCCTTAACCCCGGTGTACGCAGCACGGGTTGACCGGAAAAATGATCAACCCCTACCGCATGTCATGCCCGCATCCGTCATGCGGGCAAGACCTGTTGATCAGAACTGATAGTTCAGACCCACACCCGTCACATCATCATCCGCCAGTGCTAATGGATTGTTATCCTTCAGCAGATTGAATTTGTACTCGGCATACACCAGGACGTTTTTGTTGAAGTAGTAGTTCGCACCCACAGAGGCATATTTGATGATATCGGCTTCACCCACGTTCTCAATGTCTTTACCGCGCGAGCTGACATAGGCCAGAGAAGGGCGGAAGCCATTCAGGAACTGATACTGTGCGATAGCTTCAAAATTCACCGCTTTGTTGGCAAAGCCGCCAGCGATTGGCGTGGCGTTGTGCGTGTTACCGTACATCGCGGCCAGGTAGATCTGGTTGGCGTCATATTTAACGGCTGTTGCCCAGTGCTCAGCGCGATCGCCTTTCCCGAAGGTGGCATTGTTTTGTGTCCCGGTACGGCCCAGGTTGGCATAGCTGCCGACGACGCCAAAGCCAGAGTCGGCCGTCCAGCTGACCGAGGTGGCATAACCATCACCATTGGAACGGCGCACGGCGTTGCCATCGGTACGTTCATTTTTACCCTGGTACTGCACGGCCACATTCAGACCGTCAACCAGTCCGAAGAAATTGGTGTTACGCCAGGTGGCGACACCGGTGGCGCGGGTTGAGAGAAACACATCGGCATAACCGGAGTCACCGCCGAATTTAGGCAGCATATCGGTCCAGGCCAGTGCATCGTACACCAGGCCGTAGTTACGACCGTAGTCGAATGAACCCCACTTACCGTACTTCAGACCGGCAAAACCAAGGCGGGTTTTATCACCGCTTAAGGCATCCGACCCTTCAGATTTGTTCAGCTGGAAGTTGTACTGCCATTGCCCATAGCCGGTTAACTCATCGCTAATCTTCGTTTCACCTTTGAAACCGAAGCGCGCATAAGACACATCACCGTCGTTATTGATGTCATCAGAGAACAGGTGCCCGACGTTGATCTTGCCGTTCAGGTCCAGTTTATTGCCATCTTTATTGTAGATTTCGGCAGCCTGAGCCGCAGTGGAAGCCAGTAATGCAGATACCGTTAAAGCCAGAAACGAATGCTTCATCATTAAATAATCCCTGTTCTTAAATTTATAATGTTTTGACAAATCGTGCGGTATGGAAAATGACACAGATAAGTGTGTCATAAAAACAAAACACTTGTAACAAATTATTTCATAGGGGTTTTTGTCAGGGTAATGAAAAACAGCGCAAGGCATTTTTATTTTCCTTATTGCCTGTGTTTTATACAGTCAGCATCTGTGAATGTGTGGTTTACTTGTTTTATTTGCAATAAAATCAGTTATTTGACTTATTGTTAACTATAGGGTTTCTTTATGCCGGGATAGTTTTATCTTATATTAAAAATGGCATTGGTTTGTTTTTTGAACGTTTATTTTTCATATTTAACGCATAGTTTAATTACAGGAATTCATTTTCATTAACATCAAATGTCCATATGTAAATAAAGACTATTTTCGCGCTTAAAATAACTTTTAACCATAATAATAAAGAAAGGGATTATCAGCAGGAGAATGAAATCCCTGGCAGGTGGATGTTGGCGGTTACGCACCATTTCTGTGCGCCCCTCTGGTGCAACTGACGCTTTTTGGGGCGTTAACTGACTCTTTTTAAAACCAAATCCCGGCGTTGATCACACATTCGATATTTTATTTTACCACTGCATAATTCTGCTTTTTATTGTGCTGTAAAGGCATGTGGTTCAGATTGTTATTCACTTTTTATGCATTAATGGTGAATATGATTAGCTTGTAACTCATTGATATTTAGTGGTTGCGAACGGTTTATGCATTTTTTTCTCTGGATGGCACGCGGCGTGCAATCTACAGTAGAGCGGCAATGAATCATTTCATTAACATTTTTTAAACTTTTACTTCACCCTGCCTGAGGCGGGGAATGTGCAAAACGAGGCCGATATGCAACCGTCAGTGACCCGTGAAAACTTTGATCAATGGATTGTTCCCACCTATGCCCCGGCCAGCTTTGTTCCGGTACGAGCGGAAGGTTCAACGCTGTGGGATCAGGCAGGGAAGTCATATATCGACTTTGCCGGTGGCATTGCGGTCAATGCCCTCGGCCATGCGCACCCCGATCTGCAACTCGCCTTACAGCAGCAGGCGGCATTGTTGTGGCACACCGGGAACGGCTACACCAATGAACCGATCCTGAGGCTGGCTAAACAGCTTATTGATGCCACGTTTGCCGACCGGGCATTCTTTTGTAACTCCGGTGCGGAGGCAAACGAAGCGGCACTGAAACTGGCGCGTAAGGTGGCGATGGATAACGGTCACCCGCAGAAAAATGGCATTGTGGCGTTTAACAATGCGTTTCATGGCCGCACGCTGTTTACGGTTTCTACGGGGGGACAACCCGCTTACTCGAAAGATTTTGCACCGCTGCCGCAGGGCATTCAGCACGCGGTTTACAACGATCTGGCATCGGCTGCTGCGTTGATTAACGACCAGACCTGCGCGGTGATTGTTGAGCCGATTCAGGGCGAGGGCGGTGTGGTGCCTGCCGAACCGGCTTTCCTGCGTGGCCTGCGTGAATTGTGTGATCAACACGGCGCGCTGCTGATTTTCGATGAAGTGCAGACCGGGGTGGGCCGCACTGGCTCCCTGTATGCTTATATGCATTACGGCGTAACGCCGGATGTGCTGAGCACCGCGAAAGCGTTGGGCGGCGGCTTCCCGATTGGCGCGATGCTGACCACGGAGACGCTGGCGGCGCATCTGAATGTTGGCAGCCACGGCACCACCTACGGCGGTAACCCGCTGGCAGGGGCCGTGGGTGGCAAGGTGATGGAACTGATCAACCGCCCGGAAGTGCTGGCGGGCGTGGCAGAACGTCATCAGTGGTTTGTTGACGGGCTGAATGCCATCAACCAGCGGTTGCAGCTGTTCAGTGAAATCCGTGGGCTGGGGCTGCTGATTGGTTGTGTGCTGAATCAGGACTACAGCGGCAAGGCGAAGCTGATCAATCAGATCGCCGCACGTGAAGGGCTGATGGTATTAATCGCCGGGGCCAGCGTGGTGCGTTTTGCGCCGTCGCTGATCATCACCCGGCAGGAAGTTGAGGAGGGGCTGGCGCGCTTTGAACGTGCCTGCCTCGCCGTCACTGAAGGAGCTGGCGCATGATGTATATTCGTCCCGTTGAACGAGACGATCTGGCGCAGTTAATGCACCTCGCCGGGAAAACCGGCGGGGGGCTGACCTCGCTGCCTGCTGACAGTGACACGCTGTCAGCGCGTATCGATCGTTCACTTTTGACCTGGCAGGGAAAACTGCCGCGTGCAGAACAGGGATACGTATTTGTACTGGCAGACAGTGAGAGCAAAAAGGCCGTGGGCATTTGTGCCATTGAAGTGGCGGTCGGCCTGCAGGACCCGTGGTACAACTTTCGCGTCGGCACTCAGGTGCACGCATCGAAGGAGTTAAACGTTTACAACATGTTGCCCACGCTGTCGTTAAGTAACGACCACACGGGCAGCAGCGAACTCTGCACGCTGTTTCTTGACCCGGATTATCGAAACGGGAAAAACGGCTACCTGTTATCAAAATCACGCTTTCTGTTTATGGCCGGATTCCGCCAGCACTTTATGCAGAAAGTGGTGGCCGAAATGCGCGGTGTCATCGATGAGCAGGGGCAATCGCCCTTCTGGGACAGCGTGGGCAGCCGCTTCTTCTCGATGTCATTTTCCGATGCTGACTACCTGTGCGGCACCGGGCAAAAAGCCTTTATTGCAGAACTGATGCCGAAGCATCCGCTGTATATCGATTATCTCTCGGACGAGGCAAAGTCCGTGATTGGTCAGGTCCATCCGCATACAGCGCCTGCGCGCGCCGTGCTGGAAGCCGAAGGGTTTCACTTCCAGAATTACGTCGATATTTTCGACGGTGGCCCGACGCTGGAGTGTGATATTGACCGGGTGCGGGCGATCCGTAAAAGCCGTCTGATGATGGCCTCGATCAGTGAGGATGTGGATAACGCGCTGCCGCTGTGTCTGGTGGCCAACGAGAACTACCAGCATTTTCGTGTGATGTTGCTGCCTGCCGATCCGCAGAGCGACACCGTCCGTATCACGGCCGCTCAGGCCGACATTTTAGGCTGCCAGCCGGGTGATAACCTGCGGGTGGTCACCCTTAGTCGTGAGGAGAAAAAAGCATGACGCACTGTATTAATGGTCAGTGGCTGACCGGTGGTGGCGATCACTTCAGTAAAACCGATCCGGTGAGCGGCGAACTGTTATGGCAGGGTAAAGCCGCGACGGCCGGGCAGGTGACATCCGCCTGTGAAGCGGCGCGTGCGGCTTTCCCGGCCTGGGCACGCCGCCCGTTCTCTGAGCGCCAGGCCATCGCGGAGAAATTTGCCGTGTTGCTGGAAAAAAATAAAGTTGAGCTGAGTGAGACCATCTCACGTGAAACCGGCAAACCGCGCTGGGAAACACAGACAGAAGTGCAGGCGATGATTAATAAAGTGGCGATTTCGCTGCGCGCCTGGCATGCCCGTACCGGTGAGCAGGCGGACGGCGAAAGTTCGTTACGCCACCGTCCACATGGGGTGATGGCGGTATTTGGCCCGTATAACTTCCCTGGACATTTGCCCAATGGGCATATCGTTCCTGCCCTGCTGGCAGGCAACTGCGTGGTGTTCAAACCCAGCGAGCTGACGCCGATGACGGCAGAGCTGACCGGAAAGTTATGGCTGAATGCCGGGCTGCCGGGCGGCGTGTTTAACCTGGTACAGGGCGGTCGTGAGACCGGGCAGGCGCTGGCGCAGGAGCCGCAGGTGGATGGTGTCCTGTTTACCGGCAGCGCAGCAACCGGTTATCAGCTGCACCGTCAGCTGGCCGGACAGCCGGAAAAAATGCTGGCGCTGGAGATGGGCGGTAATAACCCGCTGATCGTCGAAGATCCTGATGATATTGACGCCGCTGTGCATATTGCCATTCAGTCGGCCTTTATCAGTGCCGGACAGCGCTGTACCTGCGCACGTCGCCTGCTGGTGAAGCGTGGTGCAGCCGGGGATGCCTTCCTCGACCGTCTGGTGGCGGTGGCGGCAAAAATTCGGAGTGGCCGCTGGAACGACGAGCCTCAGCCTTTTATGGGCAGTGTGATCTCCCTCCAGGCGGCTGAGACGATCTTCAGCGAGTGGCAGGCGCGTATTGATGCGGGTGGCAAGGTGCTGTTGCCGATGCAGTGGCCGGATCGCAGCAGTGCCATTCTGACGCCGGGCATTATTGATGTGACCGGGCTGCAAAATCTGCCGGATGAAGAGGTGTTTGGTCCGCTGCTGGTGGTGATCCGCTATGACGATTTTGACCGTGCAATCCGCATCGCCAATAACACCCGCTACGGGCTGGCATGTGGGCTGATTTCGCCGCAGCGTGAAAAATTTGAGCGCCTGCTGATCGAAGCGCGCGCAGGGATTGTGAACTGGAATAAACCGCTCACCGGGGCGGCCAGTACCGCGCCGTTTGGCGGGGTGGGTGCTTCGGGCAACCACCGTGCCAGCGCCTGGTACGCGGCAGATTACTGTGCGTGGCCGATGGCATCGCTGGAGTCACCTGACTTAACACTGCCCGCCAACCTGTCACCGGGGCTGGATTTTAGCGCACAGGGAGAGACGCCATGAGCGCCCGTGAAGTGAATTTCGATGGCTTACCGGGTCTGACGCATCATTACGCCGGACTGTCGTTTGGTAATGAGGCCTCAACGCGTTACCAGCACCAGGTATCCAATCCGAAGCTGGCGGCGTTGCAGGGCTTGATGAAGATGAAAGCGCTGGCCGATATGGGTTTTGCCCAGGGCGTCATCCCGCCACATGAGCGCCCGAATATTGCGACGTTGCGTCAGATTGGCTTCAGCGGCAGCGATGAACAGGTGCTGGCGCAGGCAGCGAAACAGAATCCGGCGCTGCTTTCTGCCGCCAGCTCGGCCTCGGCCATGTGGGTTGCCAATGCCGCTACGGTTTCACCGTCGGCTGACAGTGCCGATGGCCGCGTCCATCTCACCGTGGCGAACCTGAATAATAAATTTCATCGGGCGATGGAAGCGCCGACCACGGGCGCACTGCTGCGCGCTATCTTCCGCGATCCTGAGCATTTCAGCGTGCACGATGCCTTGCCGCAGGTGGCGATGTTCGGCGATGAAGGGGCGGCAAATCATAACCGCTTTAGCCAGGGCTATGGTGAAGCCGGTGTGCAGATGTTTGTCTATGGCCGTGCCGAGCTGAACGGCGGCGTGGCGCCGACACGCTACCCGGCGCGTCAGACGCGTGAAGCCAGTGAAGCCGTGAGCCGCCTGCATCAGCTTGATGCGGCGCGTACCGTCTTTGCTCAGCAGAATCCGGCGGTGATCGACCAGGGCGTGTTTCATAATGATGTGATTGCCGTCAGCAACCAGCAGGCGCTGTTTTGCCATCAGCAGGCGTTCTTACATCAGCCGCAGTTGCTGGCTGAGCTGGCAGAGAAAGTGCCCGGCTTTATCGCCATTGAAGTGCCTGAGGATCGCGTCAGCGTGGCGGATGCGGTGGCAACCTACCTGTTTAACAGCCAGCTGTTGAGCAAGGACGATGGCAAGATGTTGCTGGTGCTGCCTGATGAAGCGCGGCGTCATGCGGGGGTCTGGTCTTATCTTACGGAGCTGGCGGCCAGCGGCGGCGCAATTGATGAACTCAAGGTGTTCGATCTGCGCGAAAGTATGTGCAACGGCGGTGGTCCGGCCTGTCTGCGTCTGCGTGTGGTGCTGAATGCGCAGCAGCAGCAGGCGGTCAATCCGGCGGTCATGATGAACGATCGGTTATTCACCATTCTCAATGCCTGGGTGGAGCGCCACTACCGCGATCGGCTGTCGCAGGCTGACCTTGCCGACCCTCATTTGCTGCGTGAAGGACGTGAAGCACTCGAAGAGCTGACGAAGCTGCTAAACTTAGGCAATGTTTACCGTTTTCAGCAGTAAAGCGACGATCGCAGGGCCGGGGATCTTCTCCGGCCTGTCAGGGCTGAACGGCGATTATTCTAAGGAGTATCGATGCAGGACTTCCTCACATTAACCCTCAACGGGCACAGCCCTGCGCATTCGGAAGGGCAGAATGCGCATCTGAGCTGGCGCTGGATTGACGTGGGTATTCTTGAACTGACGCCGCATGAGACGGTGTCGATGGCGCTGGTGGTTTCTGCGGGCATTCATGGTAATGAAACGGCCCCCGTCGAGATCCTCGAACAGCTGATTGACCCGCTGTTACGCGGTGAGCAGCCGCTGTTAACCCGCTTGCTGGTGATCTACGGCAATCCGGCTGCGCTGCGCCAGAATAAACGTTATCTGCACGGCGATATGAACCGCATGTTTGGCGGCCGCTGGCAGCAGTATGAAGATTGTCCCGAAGCGCGCCGTGCCTGGCGGCTGGAGCAGGCCATGGAAAACTTCTGGCAGGCGGGGGAGTATGAAGAGGTGCGCTGGCATATTGATATGCACACCGCCATCCGTGGTTCGTATCACACCCGCTTTGGTGTGATGCCGCTGCGTGAGACGCCGTGGCCTGAAACCTTTATGGACTGGCTGGCCGCTGCCGGGCTGGAAGCGTTGGTGTTCCACCGGGCGCCGGGCGGGACGTTTACGCACTACAGCAATCAGCATTTCCAGGCCGCCAGCTGTACGCTGGAACTGGGTAAAGCGCTGCCTTTTGGTGAGAACGATCTGAGTCAGTTTGCGGCTTCAGCACAGGCGCTGAAGGCATTGATCAGCGGTGCAGCATTACCTGAGGTGGCCGAGCCACCACGGCGTTACCGTGTGTCACAGCAAATTACCCGGCTTTCCGAAAAGTTTGAGCTGCACATGAGCCCTGAGACGCTGAACTTCACCGCGTTCCCGCAGGGGGCGCTGTTGGCGGAAGATGGCGATAAGCGTTATTACGTGCAACAGGCTCAGGAGTTTGTTCTGTTCCCGAATCCTGCCGTCGCCACCGGCTTACGTGCCGGACTGATGCTGGTGGAAGACAGTGCCCATAACGAGGCACTTGGCTCAACGCTGTAGGGCCGGACTGCCAGCAACGATCGGCTGGCCGTGTTTTACTGTGCCCGGCCAGGTGACGAAACCTTGTTTAATGCAATCACTCTCTGAGCCGATGCAATCGTTGACGGTCGGTGAGCGATGATGACGCGAGTGATGGAGAGCGCTGCGATGGCATTGTTAATCGCGGCCTCGTTCTCTTCATCTAAGTGGCTGGTCGCTTCATCCATAAACAAGATCCCCGGACGGCGATACAACGCTCTGGCGATAAAAATACGCTGACGTTGGCCACCGGATAATCCTTCCCCCAACTCCCCGGTTAGCGTTTCATATCCCATCGGTAACGCCATAATATCCTCATGTATCTGGCTGACTCTGGCGCAGTTATGCATCCATTCTTCCTCTTTGTCGGCGCTGAAACCAGTAATGTTATCGCGTAATGAACCGGCGAACAGGCGATCTTCCTGCAAAATACAGGCGATCGATTGCCGATAGTTATTCAGCCCGATGGCGCTGATATCGTACTGATTAACGGTGACGCGGCCTTGTGAAGGGAGTGTCAATCCACACATGATTTTCATCAGGGTGCTTTTCCCGCACCCTGATGGCCCGGTAATCGCCACACTTTCGCCCGCACGGACCTCTAAATCCAGTGCCGAGAGCACCGTGGGGGAGTGAGGATCGTAGCGAAACGTCAGATCACTCACCTGTAATGACAGCGGCTCTCCGGCAGTGAAATAGCGTTGCTCTTTCATACAGACTTCTGGCTCTGACAGCGCGATATCCGAGATACGATCATTGTGTAATGAGAGCATACGCAGTCTTAACAGCATATCGGTAATACTGAGAATGCGGCTGGTAAACAGTTCGCGGAAGGTAGTAAAGGCGACAAAGGCACCGATAGTCAGCGTGTTACCCATTATTGCGTGGATCCCCAGCCATAAGATCATCACGTTGTCGGCGGCGCTGGTAAAGGTACTGATTGTGGTGAAAATAATATCGAATCGTCGCTGGCTGATCCCGGCATTCGCAGCATGAACGCGCAGCGTCAGCCAGTTGTTGCTACGGTTAGTCACCAGCCCCTGTGCGCGCAGTGTCGCGATGCCGTAGAGTGTTTCGGTAAAATGGGAGTCGGCCACGGCATTGTGGATGATCTGCTCCTCATTGAGCTGACGATAGCGGGCAAAGGTCGCCAGCCGCAGCGCCACATAGATCGCCGTGAAGCCGATGACGATTGTCGTCAGATAACCCCCATAAGCGATGAGCAATATCAGGGCGCCGACGACCATGATGCTATCAATGATGCTGCCTGTAATATCGTGGATAAAGCTACTGCGCAGAACATCCAGTGAGTCAAAACGCGACTGGATATCACCTATTCTGCGTTTTTCAAACCAGTCCAGCGGCAGACGTAGCATGTGTCTGATTAACCCATCCTTCCACTGAATGTCCGTTAGCGTATCAACCACCATCAGTGACCAGGCGCGCATCATACTCAACATGGCCTGTAAAAAGACCAGGCTAAACAGTGCCAGACAAATCAGCGTCAGCAAGCTGTCGTCTGATGCCGGAATGACGTGATCCATCACGACCTGAGTGCCAACCGGAAGCAGCAGACTGATAAATTCAATCATCAGGGAGATCAGGGTGATCTTGCACAGGGCTTTACCAAACCCCTGGATATGACTGACGAGTTGATAAAATTTGAGTCTGCTTGTGACGTTCCCCGCTGAAAAACCGTTGCCAGGCCACATTTCCAGAGCCACGCCCGTGAACGAATCGGAGAATGTTTTACGGCTGAGGGTGCGTTTGCCCATTGAAGGATCATGGATAATGACGTTATTGCGCGTGACGTTGACCAGTACGACAAAGTGGCTGAAGTTCCAGTGGACGATGCAGGGCAGGCGTAATTCATTGATTTCATCCATCTCCAGAGACAATGCCCGGCAGGACAGCCCGATTTCGCTGGCGGCTGCATGCAGCGTGCTCAGCGTGGCACCGCGCGATGACATACCAAACTGCCCACGTAATGACAGAATGTCGGTGTGAAGGCCGTGCCAGCCTGCGATCATGGCGAGGCAGGCTAATCCGCACTCTGTTGCTTCCGTTTGCAGGATAAGCGGCACGCGTCGGCGCCCGGAGAAATTAAGGCGGTCCCGCAGAACATTCATCGTCTCATTATCCATTGATCTGGCCTGTTGCGCTGTCACTGAGCGTGTAAAGCGGTGACAGCAGCCACTGATAGAGTTTGCGCTCTTCGAGGAATAATGTGCAGCTGGCTTTCATACCGTTCCCGGTTGACAGCGTGTGTCCTTGCCACTGGATATCTGGCGTATCCGGACGGACCAGCACCTTGTACCAGGCGTGTGGGTTGGCAGGATCGGGGTGCGGTGCCCCCGAATAACTGGCTATTTCCTGAGCGGAGGCCGGTGTCATGGAAATCCCACTAATACGGCCGGGAAACTGACCAAATTTTTCTGACGGGAATGCGTCATACCGGATATTGACTCTCTTTCCCTTACGCAGCCAGGGGAGAGCGCTGTCCGGTACCCATAGCACCAGTTCATAGGCAGAGACGTTGCCAGGAATGATTTGTAACAGGCTGTCCCCGGCAGCGATCATTTGGCCGTCAGTGACGCTGACGGAATCGACACGCCCGGAGACCGGGGAGGCGACCACCAGGATATCCCCAGCGTCAATGTCCGTTAGCTGGCGTTGCAGATTGTTTTTTTGCAAATTCAGCTTGAGTATTTCATTATCAAAATCAGTGGATTGAGTGCGCAAGCTGCTTTCCAGCATCATGATCTGCAACGTGTTTTGTTCATTTTGAGCACTGAGCGCCATCAGGTCATTTTGTTGTTGGTAATAAACAGTGCTTTGACTGGAAAGCTGGTCGTTATTGATCAATCCTTTCTTTCGATACTGCTGATAATTCTCCATCGTGGTTTTCATCGCACTCAATCCTTTTTGTGCCTCTTTAATCACCTGGTTAGCATGGTCTAATGCTTGCTGATAATGAAGCTTTTGACGTGCGAGTGTTTCCAGCGTTACGCGTTTATTTTCTTTGGTTCTGGCAATAATTTCATCGGTTGTTGTGATCTGACTTTCAATATCCTGATGCTGTTTTTTCCCGACGACACCCGACGTAGACGTTCGGCTGACATTGATGGCATAGAGAGGTTGCCCTGCAATAACATGATCCCCGGCAGATACATTACGCTGAAGAATAAAGCCCTGTTGAGGTGATGAGATGGTTATGCTGTGTGGAATAGAGACCAGCTCACCACTGACATTAATTCTTCGGCTATAAGTGCCCAATATCATCATAGTGATAAAACTGATGAAAAATATCAGCGTAAGGGTACTGATCAACCAAAGAGGTAAGGCGGAAGTTAACAGGGCTTTACCCGACCATGCATTATCGCGGTGGTGTAGTGCTTCCTTTCTGTAAAGAGACATGATGATCTGCCTGACGAGAATGCAACAGGATGACGTGACAGAGGTCAGCGAATGTCATCATTAAGGCCTCCTTGCGGAGGCCTGTTAAACGCGCAATATCAGCGGTTTTTTCCACCGCCACGCTGCGAGCTGGATGATTTACCGTTGTTGCTTTTCCCTGAGCTGTTTTTCCCGCCTTGAGATGTTGCTGAATCCGGTGCGTTGACACCACAGGTTGCATGGACACTGAACGAGGTTGAGCTGCCCCCTTTGCCATTCTCTGAATGGCTATAGCCGCCGCCAATAGAACAGCTGCCAATTGAAAAGCCACCTGCAACAACATTCATTTCTTTTGTGGAGAGTTCGCGCATATTATCATTCCTATCTACAATGGTTAGCGAAAATAACACCGTTTTTTTTCATTAGCTGAAGCCATTTAGTTGGGCCTTCAGAATAAAAAATATTTTTTACACCAAATGCTTGCAGGTCTTTCTCAGCATATGAGAACCATTTCTCTGGAAAGCGTTGGTGGTAATCTGTCAAACGTTGCGGACAAAAACCGATTTTATACTGCACTCCAATGGCGCGGTAAAAATCACGTTCCATTTTTTTTATTTCGATAAATTCTGGCGCTGAAAAAAATTGTTTCCTGGTGATTTTTTCCTGGCCGTAGTTAAGCGCGAATTCAGACTTCGGGCTGTGAGCGCTACCGTGCCATAAGAGATAAGAGTCAGGGGCGAGTTTTTTATTTTTTCCCGCAGGAAATATATAGTTGGCGCAGGCTGACGCGCAAACGCTGCGTACCTCAATATCTATTTTTTTCTGAAAAATAAACAGGCCAATATGCATTGCCGGAACGATGGAACCACCAATGCTGTTGATAGATAATGTCCGGATGTTGTTTTTCTTGATGAGTGAAATAACAACAGTATCGGTATCTTCATCAATCTTTCCATCAAAGTAGAGCGTGTTCCCTTTCGCGTAAATATGCGGTGGATCAAGAAGTACCCGTTCATCCTGAATATCAATAGGGTGCCATGCTGCCTGGGCTAGAGTGATGCCAGTAAAAAAAAAGATGAGTGGGATAAGTCTTATTGCCTTACGTGAAAATGCCACATCAACCCTGATGTTATTCATCATTGAATTAGTATCCATTGCTGTCGTGATAATAAATTATGGCTGGCGCGTTTTTAAACTGAGGCGTTGAGCGGATTTAATCTAAAGGTAAATTTATGTCATTGCAAAGTAAGCTTATGAAACAAAATGTTTCATTATTAAAATAAGTTCAATGTTATCAATGCGTTGTTTATTTCGTTAGAATGGTTAAATCTAAAGGGGATGCTAAGTTATAACGCTTTTTTTGTGGTTCATGTAATCAAAATGACTGTTACCTGCAACATATTGGCTCAATTTCTATCACCTTTAAGCAAAGCGTAAATCCACTCACTTTTTCCTTCCGCAATTCTGTTGTGCGTATTACACTTCTCCATAATTTCTGCATAAACCTCCGCGTGTTTATATTTGTTTGCAATTCCTCACCGAATCCTTCGCATTGTCTCCATGATTGGCGGTAAATTGTCTTTTATGCTTTCACGGCTTTACTCTGCCTCTGAGTACTTGACGTTCAGCGTCGTAAACTTGCTTTCGACATCACGACAACTGAATTGCCACAGACTGAAATATAAGGACAATATTATGCGTAAATTATCTTCTCTTGTTGTTGCCGCTACACTGGCCCTTGGCGCTGCTGGTATCGTTCATGCCGCAGCAGATACCTTAACGCCACCGCCAGCGGGCGCTGACAAACCAATGATGCATAAGCCACCACGTCATGGCGGTATGCATGAAATGTTTAAAGGGCTGAATCTGACCGATGCGCAGAAACAGCAGATGCGTACCATCATGAAAGAGTCGCACAAAGACATGAAACGTCCTTCTCTGGAAGAGCGTCGTGCGATGCACAGTATTATCGCGGCGGACAGTTTCGACCGGACTAAAGCGGAAGCTCAGGCAACGGAAATGTCGGCGAACGGCAAGGCGCGCGCGCTGTCGATGCTGGAAACGCAGAACAAGCTGTATAACGTGCTGACACCTGAGCAGAAGAAACAGTTTAATCAGAATTTTGAGAAGCGTCTGACAGAAAAACCTGCCCATGAAGGTAAAATGCCTGCAGCAGACGAGTAAACCTCGTTGATATAGATAGGAGACCGCCGACGTTGCCCACCTTGCCTGAATGGCGGTGGTCAGCGTCGGCGGTTTTGTTTTTATTGCTTTGTCGCGGGCAGAGGGATCACGGGCAGCTTGCCTGAGAGCAGCGGTTTGCAAAGGATTTTGTAGCCATCGCTGTCAAACCCCGGCGGCGTTTTGCACAGTGCGGCGGCATCTTCCAGGTCGCTGACCGATCCCAGATACAGCCAGTTATTAATCACATGGATCTGCTTCTGCACCTTTCCCTCTTCAATCACCGCCACGGCGCCAGGCCACGGCCAGCATTGAAGCCGCACGGCTTCCAGCGCGGCCAGTAAACGCTGTTGATGCTCCTCTACGGGTTCTTTACCGCAGCACGCACCTGCGCAGCGCTTCAGGGCAAAACGAAAGCAGGCTCGCCCTTTGCTCAATGGCTCCAGACCCAGCAGGCCGTAACAGAGCTGTTGTTCATCGGCGATTTTCTGCAACGTTGCCAGCGCCGCGCGGCGATGCGCATACAGACCAAAGAGATTGGGCGTATGGGAAAAATCCACTTCTTTGGCGTAGACCACTTCGGGCCGTCCCTCACGGATTTGCAGTGCGCAGAGCTGGCGATTTTTGCGCAGGCGCTTATTAAACAGTGGTTGCTGTAGCTTGATCATCTGCGCTTCCAGCAGCAGGGCGCCCATTTCTCCGGCGGTCGGAATAAAACTGATGCGCCGGGCCTGATAGAGCATTCTCGCCTCAGCGGGTGTACGCAGATGCGACAGCACGCGGCTGCGGATATTGACACTTTTGCCAATATAAAGCGGCAGGGTTTCACTTTCGCCGTGGAAGGTATACACGCCGGGCAGGGTGGGCAGACTCGCAAGCCACGGACGTAATTGCTCGGGATATTCGTAGAGGGATTCTGCTTCGAACACAGGGCGATAACTGGATGTTTTTTTGTTCACTCACAACTCCGTATACTGTTCACCTGTACAGTATAGCAGTGAATCTGCGGGTGAAAACGCAGCGGGGTGACAGGGTGCCACCCCGCAGAGGGTTATTTTTTCCAGAAATCGTCGAAGACGGTGATTGGTGGTCGGCGTTTATGCTCGGTTTTCAGATACCAGTTTTCAATGGTTTTTGCGGCGGTGGCATCGATCGTTTCACCTTGCAGGTAACGATCGATCATCTCATAGGTTACACCCAGCGCCACTTCATCCTGCAAACCCGGGCGGTCATCTTCCAGATCAGCGGTAGGTTGTTTCAGATAGAGATGCTCCGGGCAACCCAGTGCTTTCAACAGCTGTTTCCCCTGGCCCTTGTTGAGGCGAAAAATCGGATTAATGTCCGTACCGCCATCGCCATACTTGGTGAAAAATCCGGTGACTGCTTCGGCGGCATGATCGGTACCGACCACCACGCCTGATGTCATGCCCGCAATGCTGTACTGGGCTTTCATGCGTTCACGGGCTTTCTCATTGCCACGAATAAAATCAGACAGAGTGATGCCTGCTTCACGCAGTGCCTGTTCACTGGCCAGCACCGCTGCCTTGATGTTGACCGTCAGCACGCGGTCTGGCTGGATAAACGTAATAGCATCCTGGCAATCCTGTTCATCAGCCTGAACACCATGCGGCAAACGCACGGCAATAAACTGGTAACCCGTATCGCCGGTTTCGTCGCGCAGTTCGCTGATGGCGGTCTGGCACAGTTTTCCCGTCAGCGTAGAGTCCTGACCACCGCTGATCCCCAGTACGAGGGATTTCAGGAACGGATAGGTTTTCAGATACGATTTGAGAAACTCGACGCTGGTGCGAACTTCTTCACGGGCATCAATAGTGGGTTTCACACCCAGTGCCTTGATAATGTCCTGTTGCAAAGCCATTGATCTCTCCTCAGATTCAGCGCCGACAGACGGCGGCCAGATGCGTTTTTGTCTGTTAAAGCTAACCTGCATGGCGCGAAACAACAAACACTTATTCGCGCCACGCGCTGATATATCAGGCGTTTTTCGGTTTCACTGCCAGCACGGTAAACATCAGTATCGCCAGCATATAGCAACCAAAAATGGTGGCGGTCATCGTCAGTACCGATGTACCGCCAATGCCTGTCACCGGCACGCTGATACCGCCCAGGGTAAACATGGTGACGCCAATCACTGCGGAAGCGCTGCCCGCCCGGTGCCCCTGGCTTTGCATCGCCAGTGATGACGCGGTAACGGAAATCACGCCATTACTGGCGACGCTAAAGAACAGCGCGACCAGCACCAGCGGCAAAGCTGCGCCACTTAAGCCTGCCAGCAGCAGGCTGCTTGATGAAATAAAGGCCAGTGTCAGACCGCCTTTCAGCACCCGGTATTCCCCCCACAGCGGGCAGAGACGGGCACTGACTTGTGATGCAATAATCAGGCCGACCCCGTTGGCAGCGAAGCATAAACTGAAGGCCTGTGGTGACAATTGATAGACTTGTTGCAACACGAAAGGAGAGGCGCCGATGTAGGCAAACATGCCGGACATCATAAAGCCCTGCGTCAGGCAGAACCCCATAAACGGTCGGTGAGTAACCACCTGGCCTAACGCCGCCCACGCTGAGAAAATACTGCCCTGGCTGCGTCGTTCCGGGGGCAGGGTTTCGTGCAGCTTGATACGTGCCAGTATAAACAGCAGCAGGGCGATAAGCGCAATGACCATAAACAGGCCGCGCCAGTCGAGGAAGGCCATTAGTGCCCCGCCCATCACCGGGGCGGCAATGGGCGCCAGACCGTTCACCAGCATCAGCAGGGCGAAGAAACGGGTTAACTCGTGCCCGCTATACATATCGCGGGCGATAGCACGCGACAGAACCGCGCCCCCGGCACCGGACAATCCTTCAAACAGGCGCGCCAGCAGAAGCTGGTGGATATCCTGCGCCAGCGCACAGCCGATAGAGGCCACCAGCAGCAACACCAGTGACAGCAGCAAAGGACGAATACGGCCATATTTATCGCTCAGGGGGCCAAAAAAAAGCTGCCCAAGACCGAGGCCGAGCAGCCCGGCGGTCAGACTGAGCTGGGCGGTGGCGGTCGGAGTGTTCAGGTCCGTAGCCAGTTCTGGCAGGGCGGGCAGATACAGGTCGATGCAAAGCGGGCCCAGGGCCGCCAGCAGTCCGAGCGTGATGGCATAGCCAAGACGTTTGGGATGTACAGGTGTCATGATTCCTCTGATTTAAAAAGAAAGTCGTTAATGTGTTGATATAAGCTGTAAAGACGTTCGGGTGACGCTTTCAGCGGCGTCAGCCGACGATAAGAGGTGCCTTCGACCATCACGGCGAGGATCTCAACACTGGCCCGGATCCGTTCTTCACTGAATTCAGGATGGAGACGGGAAACTTTTTGGCACGCATTGCTGAACATACGCTCATCGGCCTCGGTCATCATTTGCGCCACGCGCGGATTGCGGGTGGCTTCGGCGGCCACTTCCATCATCAGCGCTTCATCATCTTCATCTTGTACCTCGCGCCATGCCAGTATCTCAGCCAGATGTATGTTGTTACTGGTAGTGAGCATCTCTTGCACGCGAGAGTCGATAATCCGTTTAACGATTTCCTGGATAATCGCATCTTTATTGGTGAAATAGCGATATATCTGCCCGACGCTCAGCTGCGCTTCGGTGGCCAGTTGCGCCATGCTGGCGGCGTGAAAACCGTGCTGACGGAAACAACGACGGGCGGCGATAATGATTTCATCCTGGCGCAGTCGATGGCGGGCCTCACGGGCTTCTGTCTGTAGGCTCACTGGCGCTCCATTATGGGGTAAAAATGGGTGTTAACGCGCAACACGCAGTTCAGCGCGATGAGTGCGAATGTTCATTCTCAGACGGGAGATTATAAGCACCGGACGGTAAAACTGATAATAATTTGATGCCAAAAAGTTGAAAAATCTGCATTTCTATTCCAGGCTAACGTTACACGGATAAGACACGAGGAAGAACAAATGCGTAAAATGACGGGACTAATAGGTGCTGCAGTAGCACTGGCTGTGTTATCTGGCTGTACAGCTTACGACCGCGCTGAAAGCTATGCGACGAAACCCGTCGTACAGGATGTGAAAAAGGGCATGACGCGTCAGCAGGTTCGTGACATTGCCGGGCCACCATCAACCGAAATTACGATGGTACATGCGCGCGGTACGTGTCAGACCTATGTGCTGGGTGAACGCGACGGCAAGCAGCAAACCTACTTCGTCAGCTATGCTGACACAGGCCGCGTAATGAACTACGGCTTCCAGAGTTGCAAAGAGTACGATACCGATCCACAGGCTGCTCAGTAATCTATTCTTGTTTGAGAACACAGGGTCACCGATTGAACTGCACCCAAAAAGTTGGACACCCAACTGAGTAAGGTGCAGTACATGAAATACACCCTTGAATTCAAACTTGCT
>NZ_JBJGXA010000008.1:0-33188 GCF_045107195.1 Erwinia sp. AnSW2-5 | reverse complement strand
CTCAGCATCTCAGCATCTCAGCATCTCAGCATCTCAGCATCTCAGCATCTCAGCATCTCAGCATCTCAGCATCTCAGCATCTCAGCATCTCAGCATACAAAACCAGGGCAGAGTTATGATGTCAACGAATGGATTGCAGGATTGCAGGATTGCAGGATTGCAGGATTATTTTATGTCATCTCAGAACAGGGTAAACATAAAACGATCTATCCTGTGATTCTATAATCATATTATCCTGAGATCCCATGATTCTGGAATCCTGTGATTCTTAAGGTGTGCACTATCACTTCGGATGCCGTGAGACCGGACTGATTAGGGTTGAGCAAATCACTTCGAAACGGAGAAACGCGACTCCCGTGCAGCTTAAGAGGGAGAGGGATAAGGAAGGTGGACGCTCCAACGTTACAGCATCGGGTGTGCTAGTTGAGAGCATTTAATCTCAACGGAAGGAGCGTCCGGAAGAAATTATCTACACCTGACGTTGACCTCGCAATAAGCCGGTTTGAACTTTATGGCAACGATCACAATGTCAGAAAGGCTCTTAAGAAAAAGCTCTCAGGGAAAAGATTTATTGCGAAGGCAGTGATGCAGGTCCATGGCCGTTACAGAGGCCGGCACTTCAGGGCGAGCGTTATAACCTGTAAACCCGGTAGGTCATACCCGCAAATGATTACATGATTACATGATTACATGATTACATGATTACATGATTACATGATTACATGATTATCGAATGTCAGGACATTGTTTACAACAGGTTATTACGATATTCTGGCATCTCAGAATCCTAAGATTTTAACATCATAGAATCCTGGGATTACAGAATCCTGAGATTCCAGCCTGAAACCTGCAGGAGTGCGTCATGGCGACAAAAATCATCTCTTTCCTGAACGGAAAGGGCGGGGTAGGGAAGACCACCACGTCTATCAATATTGCAACATGTCTTGCGCGTAAAGGGCACCGTGTTGTGATGGTCGATACCGATCCTCAGGGCAGCATCAGCAACTGGTACGACGAAACAAAATGCAAATTTGACCTTGCAGAAGCCGCCTCTGAAAAAGAAGTCTATACCGTCCGTAAGCAGTTGAAGGACTACGACTACGTCGTCATCGATGGTGCCGCTGCCATCACTGCGATTTCTTCCGCGGCTGTCATGGTCAGCGACCTGGTGCTCATCCCGGTGACTCCTTCCCCTCTCGATTTTGCTGCCTGTGGTGCTATCCTGGCTGTTGTCGAAGCACGTGAAAATCTCCAGCCCGTGATCGCTCGCTTCCTGATCACGAAAAAAGTGGCCTCTACACGCATGCTGGAAGTGCTGAAAGAGTCGATCGAGGATACCGGTGTGCCTGCGCTCAGAACCGCAACAACGCAGCGTCAGGTGTATATACGCACGATGCTGGATGGCGGGACGGTTTTTGATACCACCGACGGCAATGCAAAAGGGGAGATTGAAGTGATGACCAATGAAATCCTGGAGTTACTGGCATGAAGATGAAACTTGGACAACACCGCCAGCTGGCACCCGCACTGGACGCTGTAAGCAAACCTGTTGGCGGAAGCGTGAAGAAGTTGCAGACGAACATCGATGAAGAACTCCATCGCAGATTCAAAACGGCCTGCTTCCTGCAGGGGCGTGAGATGAAAGATGTTTTGACAGAACTCATTGAGGGTTGGCTGCCTGAGAACGAAGCCAGATAACAAGCTTCTTCACTCATGATTACGCAGACGATCCTTTCTGGCTACGATTACCCGGTGGTAAAACGGATCATCTGAAAGGATCCTGCTTCAAAAAAGATCTCATAGTGTTTGTTTTTCTTTTTATAGTTTAGATCTTTCTCTTTTAGGGCCAAATTTCATTTTTATAATCAAAAGATTACAGCACAATAGGTGGAGTGATTTCCTGCGCCAGGTGGAGTGATTTTATGCTCTATGTGGAGTGATTTCCTGTTATATGTAGAGTTTTTTCCTGTTGATAACTTTCTGATTTACTTAAATAATATTACGTGGAGAGATTTTCTGTTGATAACTCTTTCCCCGATCCTTCATCACGATCCCCTGCCTGATGTGTACTCATCCTCTCTTTGCCTGCCACTATGTGGAGATATTTTCTGTTCACCCTCTCGTGAAAAGTGACTGTGTCACATTATCTGAGATGCTGATGCCAGAAACGATCTTACACCATAAGAAAATTATTCAATAACACCAATACGTTAACTTATCTCGTTATCGGTTATGTGGAAGGATTTTCTGCTCATAGGATGTAGCCAGCCTTATGTGGAAGAATTTCCTGTCTGTCGGCATTCCGCGCCTGAATATGAAAGGTGGAATGATTTTCTGTTGTTCTGCGGATATGTGACCGCGTCACGTCATCATGATATGTGGAAAGATTTTATGCAGTGCGCCGCAGGTTCTCTGTCGGGGAATGAAACGTGGAAAGATTTCCTGTGATATGTGGAGTGATTTTCTGCTGAGGGACGTTTGCAGGGCAAAAAGTGTCACTGACATGAGTGGCAGGTAAGGCCGGCAGCGCGTTATGTGGAGAGATTTTCTGGTGAGTTTTTAAATAACTATATGAAAATTAGTCATAAAAAAATAACTGACCTGAATACATGTGCGTAGAGTGTTCGGGTTCCGTGTCTGACGACGAGGGACGTTGTTATATGTGGAAAGATTTTCTGTCCCTGTCAGGTCTCTTCATGTGGAGTCTTTTTCTGTTGAAAACCAACAGAAGAACGATCCTTTTTGCGATATAAATGATCCGTGCAGAAGCTTATGTGGAAACATTTTATGTTTTGATATTTCGATGCTCTATTTAACTGTCTGATTTTAATAGTGTAATAAGTGTTAATTTTTACTTTACCGCCATATTTTTTGTGTGGAATACTTTGCTGAACATTCCACAAAGGGATCCTGCTACATGGAGCTGAACAAACTGACCGTTGTGCAAGGAAACGATCTCCTTGAAGGGGCTTACAGCGTCACGCTTGATGAAATGCGTTTGCTGAACCTTGCACTGGCACAGATCGACAGCAGGAAACCCCAGCCCGACGCGCTCTACCGTCTTTTTCCTCACGATTATCAACGAATCTATGGCCTTAACCCGACGAGCAGTCACCGCCAGTTACGGGAAGCGGCCGAGAGTCTGATGAAAAAACCGGTCACCATCTATCTGCCCGATCGTAAAACCGGCAAGATGCGTACCGTGCAACTGTCGTGGTTTTCCCGTCTTGAATATGTCAGCAGCGATGAGCAAAGTGCTGTCGTTCTGCGCTTCGGACAGGATGTGGCCCCCTATCTCTACGAGTTGAAAGAGTCGTTTACTAAACTGAATTTTGCCAATATTGCCAAACTGGATACGTCGTTTTCCGTGCGGCTCTACGGCTGGTTAATCAAGGCGAAAAACCTCTACGGGCGTAAAAGTAGCAAAGCGATTGAGGTGACGCTGGCACTCGACTGGATGCGGGAAAAGGCCGGATTACAGGGGAAGTACGAGGATTATCGCGACTTCCGCCAGAAATTGCTGGAGCCGACGCTGGCGCGCATCAATGCCAATACGGATATTTCCGTGATCTGGGAGCCGATCAAAAAAGGTCGTACCGTTGTATCGATTAAATTTTCCTATGTGGATGAATCTACGCCGGAAGCCAGTAAACCGCTGCGCCCAAAATTTCCACGTCGTCCGCGGGCGGTGGTGGGATCAGAGCTGGAAGGTGACTGGGCGCGACGTTGCATTACTGTCATGGAACAGTACCGCAATCGGCTAACGGCATACGATCAGAGCGAGAAAGTGCCGTTGACGGATGTCAGAAAACTGGCGGGATGGTATAAGATCATCGGTGATAAAATCAGCCATAAGCGTGTGATGAGCGAAGTCACTGAACGTGCCAAAAAAGCTCAGTAAAATCAGTGGTGTTGCTTTTTTATGGCGAGGGTTTTGCCGTAGTTGACCGAAGTTACTCACCGTATTATCCCCCGTTTCTGTGGATAAATCTCCGCTGCGGGTAGCCCGCCTGAGTATGCCAAAGAGCACCGTGGCAGACTGGACGGGAGGGCATCGCACAGAAAATTCCTCCACATTAGCCGTTTTCCCTCTGTTATCGGGGGAGCTTCCCGATTCGGAAAGACAAAAAAAGCCTTATTTCTCAATAAGGCTTTCTAGCATGTGGCTAAGGCATTTTTACTGACCGAGTGCTTCTACTGTGATCAAGGCAGCACGCAGGCTTTCCGTCGTCACCGGAACGGGCAGGGAATGGATTGACTCTGCCGGGCGCAGTGTATGCGCAATCACCTGGTCAATCTCCGGCTGGTTATTGATGTCCACATCCAGCTCAGCCAGCGTGGTGGGCAGATGAAACTGCTGGTAGGCAGCAATCAGCTGTCGGGCGGTATCGATCTGCGATAACAGCACGCACTGTACCAGGATCCCGTAGGCCACTTTTGTGCCATGCAGATAGCGTGCAGTCTGTGGCAGGATCGTCAGACCATTGTGTACGGCATGTGCGGCAGCAATGCGCGTATAGCGCTCCCCAAGCCCACCCACCATCCCGCCGCCAGCGATAATGGCATCAATAACATCACGAAAATTTTGGCTTAACACGCCATTGCGCTGATCCTCCAGCGCGGCAGCACTCTGGTTTAGCAGAACATCACGTAACGTGGCCGCCGTGTCGATCCCCAGCCGCACTGTTAACGGCAGGGCATCTGGCTGCGGGGCCAGCACCACCGCCTCGTACCATTTCGCCAGCGTGTCGCCGATCCCGGCCAGCAGATATTCCACCGGAGCACGAAGCAAAATTTCAGGCTCGACCAGCACCAGATGGTTGGCATCGTTAAACACCTCATAATGGGATGCCTGACCGGCGCTGTTATACCAGACGGAAAGCGGTGTCCAGGCCGCGCAGGTGGCGGCTATGGTAGGAATGGCCACGCAGGGCACATTCAGACGCCTGGCCAGTGCTTTGGCGGTGTCCAGCAGGGCACCGCCACCGATGCCGATCACCACCTGACGATCGTCGCCGGAAGCCTGTGCCAGCGCGGTGAGGTCCGGATCGGTACAGTGTCCACCAAACGGAAGATGGCATGCTCCCGGCAGAGAGAAACTCTCCGGTAAAAAGGGCTGTGCCGCAGCGATAGCGCGTTCGCCATAGATCCAGACGGCGCGGGAAAGCTGATCCTGGTGATAAAAATCATCGAGACGCAGCAGGGCGCCAGGATGAGAATAGAAGTTGGCCGGGCCGACCACGACCTGAATATCAGTGTTGTTCATAAAAATTCCTTTGTTTTTTACTATCCTGGGGCTGTGGCCGGTATCAGGCTAATACTTTTTTTGTAGCTTTATATTCTTTTTACTTCTTTGTCAGTGGGTTGGCTGCTGTGAAAAAGTGACAGGCCGGACCGTCAATGACTGCGGCCACTAAAAACGATACGTCACTTTTCTTATTCCGCTACAGGGATTTTTACATGAAACCACTCATTCCTTTACTGGCCCTCTGGGTGGCCAGCGTTTTACCCGTTCACGCCGCCACTCTGGCCCCGGTGCCGGAAAAAATCGCCAGCCATGATGGCCCGGTGCGTATTGCCGTGATCCGCAATCTGGGATCCGACGATAACACCACCCAGTTCGTGCAGGGCGCAACCCAGCAGGCGAAAGCGCTGGGTTTCAAAGTCAGTACCTTTTTAACCAACGGTGACGATGCCCGTTTTCAGGACTTCGTGAACCAGGCCATCAGCCAGAAATATGACGGCATTATTTTGTCTCAGGGACGCGCACCTTATTCCAGCGCTCTGATTAAACGTATCGCCGACAGCGGTATTGCCGTGTCGGTATTTGATACGGCGGTAGACGGCGAGATCCCTGGCGCCACTGTGACCCAGCAGGACGATGCCTCGCTGACTTCGCTCTCTTTTGGTCAGCTGATCAAGGACCATAACGGCAAAGCCAACATTATCAAGCTGTGGGTGGCGGGTTTCCCACCGATGGAACGTCGCCAGGCGGCCTATAAAGAGTTGCTGCAGGCAAACCCAGGCATTCATGAGCTGGAGTCTGTGGGGGCCGTCTCGTCCGATGTGCAGGGCGATACCGCCAACAAAGTGGGTGCCTTACTGGCCAAATATCCGAAAGGGAAAGTGGATGCGATCTGGGGAACCTGGGATGCTTTCACTCAGGGCGCTGTCAAAGCGTTGAAAGAGAACGGGCGTACCGAAATCAAAGTCTACAGCATTGACGTCTCTAATCAGGATCTGCAGCTGATGCGTGAAGCCGGTAGCCCGTGGAAAGTGACGGCGGCGGTAGATCCTAAGTTGATCGGTGCGACTAACGTACGTCTGATCGCGCTGAAACTGGCGGGTGAAGCTACGCCAGCCACCTATGATTTCAAAGCCACGGTGATCCCGCAGGCGCTGCTGGTCAGCCAGCCTGGCCCGGTGAATGTAGCTGGCCTGAGCAAAGTGATCCCTGGCTGGGGCCAGACGGAAGACTTTATCGCACCGTGGTTCGCCACGCTGGAAGCGAAGTACAAAAAATAAGGAGTGGCAGATGAGTAACGCGCTTCCCGTGCCGGAATACAGCCGCAATATGCGGCTGATCGGCCATAGCGATCAGGGCGGGCGCCCTGATGGTGTTCAGCTGATGGTCCATCGTGGTTATGCCTATATCGGTCATATGGTGTCACAGGGTTTCTCGGTGGTTGATGTTCGCGATGCCAAAAATCCCCGAACGGTGGCGTATATTCCCGCGCCGCCAGGCACCTGGAATGTACATCTTCAGGCCCATGACGACCTGTTGCTGGTGATTAATGCTCGCGATCTGTTTGCTGATGCCCGCTTTGCCGATGAAAAGGTGTACTACACCCGTTCGGTCGGAGAAACGGTCAGCGATGTGGAGGATAAAGGCTGGAGTGCCGGGCTGCGCATCTTCGATATATCCACCCCTGACAAACCTCGCGAGATCAGCTTTCTCTCCCTGGACGGCATTGGTATCCACCGTATCTGGTACGTTGGTGGCCGCTGGGCCTATGTTTCGGCGCTGATTGACGGCTTCAGCGACTATATTTTCCTGACCATTGATCTGGCGGATCCGCGTAAGCCGGAAGTGGCCGGGCGCTGGTGGTTGCCAGGCATGAACACGGCTGCCGGAGAGACGCCAGGCTGGGAAGAGGGTAAACGCTACGCCCTGCATCATGCCATCATCAGCGGTGATGTGGCCTACGGCAGCTGGCGTGACGGGGGGCTGACGCTGCTGGATGTCAGTAACCGGACGGAGCCTAAGCTGATCAGTCACCGTAACTGGAGCCCGCCGTTCGGGGGCGGGACGCATACCGCGCTGCCGCTGCCGGATCGGGATCTGCTGGTGGTGCTGGATGAGGCGGTGCTGGACAACCAGGAGGATGGTGAAAAGCACATCTGGCTGTTTGATATTCGCGATAAAACCAATCCGGTCAGCATCTCCACCTTCCCGCAGCCTGAAGAGCGGGACTATGTGGCCAAAGGGGCACATTTTGGCCCGCATAATCTGCATGAGAACCGCCCCGGCAGCTTTATCAGTTCGACCCTGATCTTTGCCACCTGGCAGAATGCCGGAGTCCGGGCCTTCGATATCAGTAACCCTTACCGTCCGGTAGAAACCGGCGCGCTGGTACCTGCTGCACCGGAGCGGATGATGGATACCCGTCCGGGTCGTCCGCAGGTGATCCAGTCCTGCGATGTGTTTGTCGATGCTCAGGGGATTATTTACAGCACCGATTACAATGGCGGGCTGTCAGTGATCGAGTACCTCGGCTGATCCTGCCTGTATCTCTGTCAACAAGGCGCTGACGCCAGCGCCTTTTTTATTGTTTTTAACCCGCCTGATTCGTTCCGGATGCTGCAAATTTAATTGTTATAATATAACATTTAGGTTATCACTTACGACACACCCAGGATCAGGCCATCCGATGCAGCGCATACCCTTAACCATCCTTAATGGATTCCTCGGCGCAGGAAAAACCACCCTGCTGAAAAGCCTGCTGATGCAGGCTCATCAACAGCATCTGTCGGTCAGTGTGATCGTCAATGATATGAGCGAACTGGATATCGACGGTGTGCTGATTGCCAATACGGAAATCGTCGGACGTGAAAAACATAACTTTATTAGCGTGTCGGCCGACAGCATCAGCAGCCCCAGCGGGATAGCAAAACTGGCCGCCGCGCTGGATGAACTGATAGCACGACACCGCCCGGACCATCTCTTTCTGGAGACCTCAGGCAGTAGCCACCCGTTACCGCTGATTAAGCTGCTGCGCCATCATTCTCATGTCAGGTTACAGGGGCTGATCTCCCTGATGGATGCAGTGATGCTGGAAAATGATTATGCGGCGGGCAGTACGCTGCTTCCCCGCTGGCAGGACAATGTGCGCCAGCAGCGCCGGGGAGTTGAGGATCTGCTGGCCGAACAGCTGCTGTTTTGCAGTCATTTAATGCTGACCAAAGTCGACCGCCTGCCTGCCGACAGCGTGATGCAGATTGCCCGCACGCTCCACCCGATCAATCCGGGTGTGGCGATTGTGGCGCTGCCCTGGGGCAACATTGAGCTGGACGACGTGCTGGCGATGCCCGACTACGATTTTCACCGGGTGGCCACGCTGATTGAGGAGCTGGAAGCGACGATTGAGCATCCGTCCGATCACGAGCCATATGATATTGAATCACGGGTGCTCCACGACGATCGTCCATTCCACCCGCAGCGCCTGTGGGACACTTATCAGCAGCATCTGGGAGAGGGCATCCACCGCAGTAAAGGTTTTTTCTGGCTGCCCGGTCGCGACGATCTCGCGCTGCTGTGGAATCAGGCCTCCGGCAGTATCAGCCTGGAGTTTATCAGTTACTGGAAAGCGGGCGTGCTGGCGCATGAAAACAACCGTCTGAATAACGAGGAGCGTCGCATTCTGCAACAGCAGATGAAGGCGATGCCGGGGCGTTTTGGCGATCGGCGTTGCAGCCTGACGGTGATCGGCCAGCGCCATCAGCTGGATGATTTCTGCCGCGCGCTGCGGCGCTGTTTTCTGACGGAAGAGGAAATTGACTGGTGGCAGGATGGGGGAGAATTTCCCGATCCCTGGCCGCAGCGGGTAGGGCGGTTAAAGAGTTGAAGACGGTTTTGATTATTCAGCGTTAAATGCCCATACATGTTCAACGTCTGTAACAGGTGATGCCGTCAGGGGAGCGGTTGCTCCCATCAGGACTTCTGCTGCTATCTCTCAAGGCAGGCTATCGGTTGCAAGCCGGGGTGATATCGAGCAACCTGGGCCATTGTCTTTCCCAGGGGCCCCGGTGATCCATTTTCGCAACCACCTCTGATTTGGCACACAAAGGGCCTGCCTGGTTCACAAAACGCCTGGCGACTTCAGGTGAAATGATAAGGTCTTTTTCTCCACTGAAATGAACCTGAGGTAAATGTTCGAGCCGCCATGCTTTATCAATGGGATTGAGTGATTCTGGCATGGCTGACACATTGTGCTGTTGATTGACATAGGTGATGTCCAGATAACCCGCGACTGTTCGCAGTGACTGGATATCATCGCGTTGTTCAGCTAACAGGGCGGCAACGGCCCCTCCACCGGAATAGCCAGTCAACGCCAGTTTGCTGATGTGGCCGTGCGCTTTGAGCTGATCCAGTGCCTGGGAAAGGGAGTTGATGACTTCCTGGGAAAAGCGTTTTCCCGTCCAGTAGGTAACCTGACAATGAGGGTTGAGTTCACGTGGTGTAAACTGGCATGGGCGTGCCAGGTAAGCCACATTTGCGGCCGGGTCAAGAGTTGCCAGCGTCAACGCCATGGGGTTATCGGGCGTCGGATCCGGCGACGGCTGATAGCGGGATAACCATGCCACACCATCACCTTCAATATAGACATGCAGTGGCTGTGTATCATCGGTTATCCGGGTATACGTCGTGTAGGTAAATAGCGGAGTATTAATATAGTGCCTGACCAGCCCGGCCGGCAAGGCGATCCTGTCTGCCTGTTCAAGGGGGGGAGTCATACATCCTGTCAGTATTACCGCCAGCAGAAGCAGGATGATGTTCCGGATGGAGAACGAACAGGTTTTCATATGACGTGTTTTCGCAGTTTATTTGCCATTATTCGGGTGACACTGGAAAGGTCGGCACATGATAATTTTGCACTGCCCTGTTGTGTCAGCGGATGAGCCGGAGCAAAGCCTTTCATCAACTGCTTATGCCGCATTGACACGGTCTGTCCGGTGGCGAGGATATTTGCCTGAACCAGAGGGTAATCGACCCGATTGCTATAGGCCGGGAGCTGATCATATTGATAGCTCCCGGCTTGGTTCAGGATCAGAACAATTGCTTGAAACGCAGGCTTACTGACTGATTGGTGTAATTTGAAGCAGTACCCAGATCATAGTAGGCGGTCATACTCGTATTTCTGGAACTTAGCAGTGTTGCCCCTACCATCACGTCAGCTGAATCCCTGGTCGGGCTGCTACCCTGTGAGACAAAGCTGGTTTCGGCCGTGCTGGCGGCATAAGCAGAGGTAATGTCCATGCTGTTGTTGTTGTACTGATGATTCCACAACACCTGTACATAAGGCACGACATCACCCAAACGGCTAGACAGCGTGGTTTCCAGTTTTGCCCCCAGGCCGGACTTGATTGAATCGCTGTGTGCTGAATCCACCTTCAGAGCGGCACCATTGCCACCACTTTCGGTATAGCCCTCCTGGTACAGATAGCTATAGGTGGCATTAGCGATGGGGGTCAGTGTTACGTTACTGGTAAGAGCAATCGGGTAACCAAATTCTGCCTTGAGGGCATATTGCTGACCGTCGAAGTTACCATTGGCCACGCCATCATAGCCAGTGAAACTGACTTGTCGCTGGGTTTTGTAATTCTGCTCAAGCACGGCAGCATACAGATTGGAATACCACGTGGGTGCCGCATAGCTGGCATAAGCGGTCAGACCATAGGACTTAACGTCTGAATTGGATCCCTGAACATTATCTCTACCGTCAACGCTGGTATAGGTATAGCTGAATGCTCCCCCAAGACGCCAGTCTTCGGTTATCGCGTGATCATAGCCCATCACCGCGCCACCATAATTGGCGCGGTAACCGGAGATATCATCCGTCATATCCTGGCGTGCCTGGCCCCCAAAAATCTGACCCCAGCCAGACTGTTGCAGTGCGTCATCCCCGGCGGAAAGACCGCTCTCCCCCTGATTTGCCCGGGCAATCCTGACAGCGTCAATGTTACTAAGACGGTTGCCGATCACATTTATCATGTCAAAGGTCGCGGAGCTTGTCGCCATGCCAGCACTGGCATTCTGATGGGGAGAAAGCTGCTCGCCGGATTTGTTAGCCTCCGCAGTGGAGCTGATGGCAAGGGATGCATTATAGAGGTTTAGCAGGGCGGCATCGGAGATACCGGAATAGTTTTGTAAGCCCCTCAGAGAGGAAACGGCATTCGTTGTGGTGGCATGTGAGGTATTATTGCTATTGCCCGGTGTGGGGTTGTTCGTGCCGGGTGTAGAGTTGCCTGACAGTGTCAGGACAAGATCGGTATTCGCGCCATCGGCCACGGCAGCGCCAGTAATTGAGCCGTTGTATCCGGTTGCCGAGTATTTGAGGCTGGATTCGTTGTAGATGCCGGTGCCGGCAGAGATGACGACATAGCGCTGGCCGCCCGCAAAGGCATAACCCAGACTCTTGAGACCGATTGACGAACCCGACGCAATACTGGCGGTGCCCGATACCAACAGACGGCCATAACCGAGATCGCTGTCGATACCGCCCAGCGTCGTGGCGCCGCTGGCAACGCCGATCAACAGACTGGCATCAGCAGCCTGCGCATAGTTTCCGGTGATGCTGAGGGCATTGTTGACCTGTAGCGTCGCCCCCGTGTTGTTCACGGTATTGCTGCCAGTGTCGATATTGTCGTTGAGCAACAGATTGCCGGAAGTGAAGTTCACATTGCTACTTTGACTGGCAATAGTCCCGATAGAGGCACTGCTGATAATATTGTTACCGGTGCCACCGGTCAGGGTACCAAAAATCGTACCGTTGCCACCCTGGATAGTCAGGTCCTGGCTGGAATTATTTACAATACCACCGACAATAGTGCCTGAGTTTTTCAACACCCCTGTCGTGCTGCCAGATTCAAGAATTAGTGCAATGTCACCCCGGATCAGGCCGCTGTTGGTGATTGTGCCTATCGTGCCAGCATTTATGATACCAAAGCTTGAGGCGCTAATGATGGTGCCGCTGTTATTCAAGGTGGTGATGCTGCCTGCGTTCTGGATTGCAGCGTACCCGCCTCTGATCAGCCCCATGTTGTTCAGTGTGCCAATCGTGGTGCCGTTGACTAATCCATTAAGATTCCCGCTGATGATGGAACCGTTATTGCTCACCGTACCCAGCGTTCCCGACAGGATCAATAACGCATTATTACTTGCACCGGGGATGACAGAGCCGGTACTGGTAATGTCCAGGTTGCCAGTACCCGAACTATAAACATAAGGAGATGTCAGCGCCGTACTGATGGTGGTGGCCGTTGCCTGTAAAGAGGATAATGCTCCAATCAGGGACAAACTGAGCGTACTCAGCCGCCAGGAAGGCGATAATTGGATTTTATACGCGTTTTTTTTAAATTTCACGATTTCTTTTTCCTGCGCTGTTTTATCATCCTTCATAAGGATGCCTTTATATTCGGTATTTAAATAACCGAATGCCTGAGGTGCAACAATAAATAAAAAATGGATGCTAACGTGCTGAACGACAGCACTCTTTCTTGGTTGTTAACTGCCCGGAGCCTCCCCTTAAAAAGGGGGAGGCTCCGGGATATCATGTCATGCGCGGGATATGCTGCATCGGTGTGTAGCCGTCAGCGACATATAGTGTGGGCCGCGCTCACTTCCAAAAAAACCACTCTATTGACATATTACATTGAGCTTTATTGAGAGGAAAATTTATTTTAGGATTATTCTTATCTTTCTTTTCAACCCGAAGCCAGTTGTCCGTAAGACCCTTGTTCTATACAGTCACAAGACTGATTTTTTACCCTGTAAAATCATCGTTAGCCAATGCTGGCTTTCGTCTGGTTAAACTTTACACCGGCATCAAGAGTCGCAATACTGCCGTCATTAGCCAGTTGCTGAATCTGTTCATGCACAGTCTCTGCCATGGCGACCAACCCTTCCCGTCATCGTTCTTTCAATGCTAAGACCGTTTGTCGTTATCGACAAAAACTGGCCACGACTTTAGCGTTTTTTCTGAACATGTGTTCAGATTCGTTGGGTGTTAAACCGACATTATATTGATGAGGCCTGAGCTGACTGTAATACACAATTTTTTCTGCAGAATAGCTGTAATTATGTATTAATTAACGGGTGTGGTTAACTGTGAAAAAATATATTTCGTTTCATGATTACTTTTTTAAAAATCATCACCGAAATAAATTTTCATCAACTGAACTCCATTTTTTACAGAAAACCCTTACTTCCGGTTTTTTATCATGTAAATACCTGGAATGGTTCCTTTCCATCCTAAGCCGGAGTAGATGTCTAATCTGCTATTTCAACGTTATCCAGCCGCTGTTGCTCAGGCGGGTCAGACGGTCTGTTTTTTGGACCAGTAAAATATCATTACGCTGTCTGCCCCCCAGTAAATACCCTCTTTCCTGAACGAACAGCTCCAGCATCTCTTCTGCCTCAAGGGCATACTGGGTTTCCGTCGATGATCTTAAATAACCCCTGATGAAAATTTTTACACCCTGTATTCGCATGTGGGTCATATCATTAATAGTGTGCTGTCACGTCTTTTATAGCGCCAGGATACACCCTGTTACAATGGCATTTTTTGTTTATCAGACAGTCTCATCGTACAAGGTATCCTCATAATAAAACTGCCCCCCGTCACGACGGGTGACAGCGGAAAACTTCAAATTCTGCCCTATGGTAATCAAACATTCGGGGTTAATCTGGCGGCACAGTGCCCCAAAGACTTTACTCTGGTACGCGGCCAGTTAGTATCGTAGTTTATATTAGTCTGGAGTCGAAATACGCTATTTTTATAATAGAGGTTCGTATCGATGAAAGTATAAAATCATCTTTTCAGGTGTGGTTTTTTTGAAGGTTTGATAGCCGTTACCCCAAAAATCTGCCAATATACGTTCCATATATGTTTCGTATGGGTGCCTTATGGGAATCGTCAAAATCTCCGATCTGATGCATGAGAACCTGCGCATCGCCAGCCAGGCGATGAGCCGTTCAATCAATTCACAGGCAGAGCACTGGTTAAAAATCGGCATGCTGGCCGAGCTTTATCCCACGCTCACGCATCATGAACTGGCCAGAGCGCTGGTGCAGGCAGAGCTGGATGGCGGGATGGAGATGGCCCGTATTCTCAATGGCTGTGTGAAAACAGAAAAGGCGGTCTGAAAACGATGGTAACTCTCCACTCTGCTGATGAAATCGAACGCGCACGCGCAGCGGGTCATGCCGCCGCACAGGTCCTGGCAATGATTGTTCCCTTTGTGCAGGCCGGTGTGACGACCGATGAACTGGATCGGCGCTGTCATGATTATATTGTCAATGAGCTGGGCATCATCCCGGCGAACATTGGCTATCACGGCTACACCCGCACCCTGTGTACCTCCGTTAATCACGTGGTGTGCCACGGCATCCCGGATAATAAGGCGTTGCAAGACGGTGACATCGTGAATATTGATGTCGCGGTGATCAAAGAGGGCTGGTTCGGCGATACCAGCCGCATGGTGTTTGTCGGGAAACCTTCCGAACAGGCGCGCCTGCTGGTTGAGGTCACTTACCAGTCACTGCTGGCGGGGATCCGCGCGGTACGCCCGGGTGCCCGGCTGGGAGATGTGGGGGCAGCCATCCAGCAGGTGGCGGAAAAAGCCGGTTTCTCGGTGGTGAGAGACTACTGCGGGCATGGTATTGGCCAGATTTATCACGATACGCCGGATGTGCTGCACTACGGCACGCCGGGCCGCGGAATACGGCTGAAGCCGGGAATGATTTTTACCATTGAACCGATGATCAATGCCGGAAAGGAAGAGACCGATGTGCTGTCTGATGACTGGACGGTGGTGACGCTGGATGGTTCGCTGTCCGCACAGTGGGAGCACACGATCGCAGTGACGGAAACGGGGTTCGATTTGCTGACGCCGTGGCCGGATGGTACGGGGCAGTACCCGGCGGTGTAAACAACAGGGTGAAGCCGCTTCACCCTGTTTTACGCGCTGCGATTTACGCGGCGGGCACGAAAGGTTCGCCCAGCGTCAGCATCAGGCGGTTGGCCCAGGCGAAGAACGCGGTGGATTGCACCAGATCGAGCAGTTCCAGCTCGCTCAGGCCCAGATCGCGCAGGGTGCTCAACTGTGCCAGACGCGGTGTTGGCGGGGTGGCCGAGAGTGATGCGGCAAGATCAATGATTGCCAGCCAGCGGGCATCCTGATCGGCCGCCAGCGGCTGGCCCGGTGCGATATCAATAAAACGCTGCACATCTTCCGGCTGCTTCGACAGTTGTCCCGCCTTACGGGCATGAACAGAGGCGCAGTAGATGCAGCCGTTCACTTTACTGGCCACCGTTGCAGCCAGTTCACGCTCTTTGCGCGGCAGCCCGCCTGCCGTATAGAAAATCCCTTTGTCCGTCAGTGTACGCTGTTCCAGCAGCGGCAGGTTGCGCCCCAGCAGGCGGAAATAGTCAGAATCACTGTGACCAAATTTTGCCAGCGTGGCCTGCTCCACTGCATTAAATTCAGCCAGCGGTTTGGCGGCCAGCCACGGCTCCCAGCCCAGTTCATCGCGGGTGAAGAGCACCGGAGCCTGCTGACCACTTAGCGTCAGTGGTTCAGTGCGCCAGACGGCGGCCGGGGTACGCTCAACGCTGCCTGCGGCCACGTCTTCGCCACCCAGCAGGCGGAAGCCACGCAGCAGACGGCTCTGGAAGCTGACAAACGCCACCAGCTGTGACAACGTCACGATAGCGGCGGCTGACCAGCCCGCCTGTTCCAGCTCGCGCAGATGCGCAGGCTCCGCGGCAGCGGGTTTAAACGTCAGTCGCTCCGCGTGAGCCAGTGCGCTCTGCCACTTCGCTTCCGGCTGCGCTCCGGCCTGGCGTGCAGCGTAATGCTCTGCCAGGCGCGGTTCGCCGTGCCAGTGGGCAACCTGCTGGGCAATCGCCAGCCGCGCGGTCAGGGGGAAGTCATCGCCATTCTGCGCAGAAAACAGCACATCGTAGCTACCCTGGGTATGTTCAGTGGCGGCATCACGCGTCTGGCGTGCGGCGGCCAGTGCGCTCTCCGGGGCGATCCCGGCCAGCTGTTGCAGTAAATCAGTGGACTGTGTCATACGGTCTCCTTGTGGGATAAGGCGGTAACAGGGGGGCGCCAGCCTAGCGCCGGGGCGACGTCAGTGGCCAGCAGCTCAATGGATGTCAGGATCTGCTCGTGCGGTGGATCGATAGAATGGACCTGGAACGACACGTCAGTAACGCGGGTTAGGGCGGTATCGCGTTGCAGGGAGGCCACCACCTGTTGCGGCGTGCCGAGATGCACATCGAACGCGGCAATATAATCGTCCAGCGTGTTCCCCGGCACCACGTGGCCCGCCGCGCGATGTTGCGCAGCCTGTGCCGTCAGGCCCGATAGCGCCAGGCGACGAGCTTCCGCCCCGTCGCGACTGACGAAAGCCGTGCGCGAGGCGAGAATGCGCGGTGCCGTTCCGGCGGGTAGCGCAGCGAGATAGGCATCGATCATTGGATTCTGTATCTCATCCAGCGGCAGCAGGGGATTACCCACCGGGCGCGGCTGCGTGCGCGACAGCATCAGGCCATGACCTGCCGCGCCGGCGCGTGCGGCGCCAGCCACAGAGAAGGTCGCCTGCCAGATGCGTTCTGCCAGCTGTGGTGCGGCCGGGTAGAGCCGGTTGTTGTCATGGCCCAGCGGTTCATCGCCCCAGGCCTGCAACAGGGTGTTCAGACCGGTATTAAACGCGGCGGCGCGCTCATCAAAGGTCAATCCGAACGGCAGAAATGAAGTATGCGTCCCGCCGGAACCCAGCCCCAGCTCCAGACGCTGGTGGCTCAGCAGGTCGAGCACGGCGGCGTCTTCTGCCACGCGCAGGGCGTTTTCCATCGGCAGGGTAATAATGGCCGTGCCCAGGCGGATACGCGTGGTCTGTGCCGCCACGCTGGCAAGAAACAGCAGCGGAGAAGGAAGCCCGCCTTCGTGCTCATGAAAGTGGTGCTGGGCGATCCAGGCGGTATCATAGCCCCAGCGTTCCGCGTGCTGGATCTGCAGAGTGGCGAGGCGATAGCGTTCTCCGGCGTTGGTTTTATCCAGCAGGCGGGTGAAAAACCCAAGGCGTTTGGTGGTCATGCGGTTTCCTTAGCGCGAGTCAGCGCAGGGATGGCGGCGATCAGTTCACGGGTATAATCGCTGGCCGGAAGCGAGAAAATGTCGGAAGTATTGCCGCAGTCAACCTGTTGCCCGGCACGCAGTACCGAAACACGGTGCGCCAGCTGGCGAACCGTGGCGAGGTCGTGAGAAATAAACAGATAGGTCAGCCCCAGCTCCTGCTGCAACTGTTGCAGCAGCGTGAGGATCTGCGCCTGAATAGTGACATCCAGCGCGGAGGTGGCTTCATCCAGCACCAGGATCTGCGGGCGCAGCACCAGCGCCCTGGCAATAGCCACACGCTGGCGCTGGCCGCCGGAAAGTTCATGAGGTTTACGATCCAGCAGGGCGAGGGGCAGCGCCACGCGGCTGGCGACCTCTTCAACCCGCTGGCGGCGTTCTTCATGACTGACCGGGGCAAAGTTCAGCAGAGGCTCTTCAATCACCCGGAACAGCGTCTGGGAGGGATCGAGTGAGGCAAACGGATTCTGGTACACCAGCTGGATCTTCTGGCGCAGCTGGCGCAGGGCTTCACCGCGCAGTGAACTGACATCGATGCCATCCAGCACCACGCGCCCGCTGTCAGCCTGCTGGAAGCCCAGCAGAATGCGGGCGAGGGTGGTTTTGCCAGAACCGGACTCACCGACCAGCGCATGCGTGGTGCCCCGTGCCACGCTGAACGACACGTTGTTCAGCGCCTGAAAACCTTCCTCTTTGCCGAGAGAGAAGTATTTGTTCAGGCCGCTGATCTCGATGGCGGGCTGGGAAAAATCAGCGTCAGGTGGCGTAGCCAGCGCACCAGAAAGCGCCGGTGCATCGGCAAACAGCTGGCGCGTATAGGCATGCTGCGGATGGTGGATAATCGCCCCGGTACTGCCCTGTTCCTGAATTTCCCCCTGGCGAAACACCAGGATGCGGTCGGCGCGTGCGGCGGCTACTGCCAGGTCGTGGGTGACAAACAGCACAGCCGTGCCGGACTCGCGCCGCAGCTCGTCAATCAGATCCAGAATGCGTTTTTGTACCGTCACGTCGAGCGCGCTGGTGGGCTCATCCGCAATGATCAGGGCCGGTTTCAGCGCAATGGCGATGGCGATCAGCACCCGCTGTTTCATCCCGCCGGAAAGCTGGTGCGGGTATTGCCGGGTGCGCTGTTCAGGATGCGACAGGCCGACGCGGGTGAGCAGGGCAATCACCCGTGCTTCGCGTTCCCGGCGTGACAGTCGTTCATGCAGCAGCAGGATCTCACCCACCTGGTCGCCAATGGTCTTCACCGGGTTCAGTGAACTGCCGGGGTCCTGTGGGATCAGGCTGATGCTGGCACCGCGCAGGGCATCCAGGCGCTTCTGCGACCAGTGAGTGATCTCGGTGCCGTTGAGCCAGATTTTGCCACTCTCGCGCTCACCATTTTGCGTCAGCAGGCCGATAATCGCCTGCGCGGTGGTGGTTTTACCGGAGCCGGATTCGCCCACCAGTGCCACCACTTCGCCACGGTTCACCTGGAAGGAAACATTGTGAACCACGCGTTTGTGCTGCTGACCGCTGCGGTAGGCGATATTGAGGTTCTCGATTTGCAGTACCGGGGGTAGGGATTCGCTCACCGGCGGCCTCCTGAATAGTGATGGCTGATACGGTTAGCGGCCAGTACCACTGCCACGACGATCACGCCGGGGAAGGTCGTCAGCCACCAGGCGGTGGAGATGTAATTACGGCCTTCGGCAATCAGCAGGCCCCATTCCGGGGTCGGCGGCGGCGTACCGTAGCCAAGAAAACTCAGGGTGGAAATGGCCAGGATCGCGCTGCCGAACTGTAGCGCAGAGAACGCCAGCACCGGGGTCAGGGAATTCGGCAGAATATGGCGCCACAGTACCGCGATAAAGGTGCCACCGCTGCCGCGTGCGGCTTCAACATATTCTGAGTGACGGACGCGCACCACTTCCGAACGGGCCAGGCGTGCGAAATTCGCTACCGAGGTAATGCCGACGGCAATGGCGGCGTTGACCGTGCCAAAGCCGAGCAAAATAATAATGCTTAACGACAGCAGCAGGCCGGGGATCGCCAGCAGCACGTCGACCAGACGCATAATCACGCCTTCGCTGCGCCCGCCCAGCGATCCGGCGGCCACTCCCAGCAAGGTGCCGATCGTCAGGCCCAGCGCCACGGCCACCAGTGCGCCGCTCAGTGAATGGGAAGCACCCCAGACGATGCGTGCATAGACATCACGGCCCAGCTGATCCGTACCCAGCCAGTGACCCGCCTGCGGTGCCAGACGTTGCGCACCGGCGACGCCTTCCGTGCTGCTCCAGTCGGTGAACCAGCCGGGCACCAGCGCCCAGAGGATCACCAGAATCATCACCGCCCATGCCAGCGTCAGCCCTGGGTTCAGGCGCTGATACCACCCGCTGCCGGCGCGGCGCGGACGGGTTCCTGTGATGCTGTTGACATCCACCAGGCTCATGATATCGCCCTCGTAAAATGTTTCAGACGCGGATCGAGCAGCGGTGAGAACAGATCGACCAGCAGGTTAATCAGCACAAACCCGGTCGCGGAAATCATCACCACCGCCTGTAATACCGCCACATCCTGATTATTGACCGCCTGCTGCGTCAGCTGGCCAAGGCCGCTGAGACCAAAGACCGTTTCGGTGATCAGTGCCCCGGCAATCAATTCACCGAGCAGCAGCCCGGCGATAGTCAGTACCGGTAACAGTGCGTTGCGCGCCACGTGATGCCAGAGCACGCGCCGCTGGCTGGCGCCTTTGGCACGCGCGACTGCCACAAACGGCTGGGTCTGCACCTGGTCGATACTGCGGATCAGGATCTGCGCCAGCGGGGCCGAAATGGGTACTGCCAGCGTCATCACCGGCAGGATCAGCCCAACCCATTCGCCGGGGTTAATTATCGGTATCCAGCGCAGCTGGAAGGAGAACACCTGGATCAGGGCAATCCCCAGCCAGAAGGTGGGCAGCGAGATAAACAGCGACGGCAGCGCCTGCAGGGCATTGCGCAACCAGCGCAGGCCCACCAGGCTGGAGGAGAAGGCGATCAGTACCGCCAGCAGGGTTGCCAGCAGGAACCCCGGCACGGCCAGGCGCAGGGTGGCGGGGAAATTCTCCGCCAGAAGCTCACTGACCGGCACCCCGGCCTGCACGGAAAAACCGAAGTCACCGTGCAGCATGCTGGCGAGCGTATGCAGATACTGCTGCCAGAGCGGGGTGCTGGCACCGTAGGCCTGGCGCATCTCTTCAATCTGTGCCGGGCTGAGGCCAAGGTCAGGATTCTGAAACTTAATCAGGATCGCATCGCCGGGCAGCACCTGGAGCAGAAAGAAGGAGACAGTAAACGCCGCCCACAGTACAAGCACTGCCTGCCCCAGCCGCCGGGTAAGATAACCGGTCATGGTGGCTTACCCCCGTTTTTCCAGCCAGACAGCATAGAAGCTTGGACGGCCGACGGCTTCAAACGTCAGACCCTTCAGCCACGGCGCACCCGCAAACACCTGCGGCTCTTCGAAAATAGGGATGTTATAGGCGTTATCGATCAGATAGCGCTGGGCGTCACCCGTCAGCGCCAGACGCTTTTTCGCATCGGTTTCGCTGGCGATGCCGTCCAGAATGGCGTTCAGTTTGTCGTCGCGGAAGTTTTTCACCAGGCTGCTGGAGCCACCTTTCTGCAGCAGTGCATCACGCACGGTCGGATAGAATGAGCTTTTCACCACATCCGGGTCGGCGCGGCCCACTTCGGTCACATTGATCGGGGTTTTCAGCGGATCCAGGCTGTCGACAGTTTTGCTGCCCGCATCGCCCGCACGCACAGTCAGGGTAACGCCGACCTGCTTCCACTGCTGGGCGACCAGCTGTAAGACTTCTTTATTCTGCGGTTGTGGCAGGGACTCATACACCGCCAGCGCCAGCTTGTTACCGTCTTTCTCACGGATACCGTCGCTGCCTGGCTTCCAGCCTGCTTCATCCAGCAGTTTTTTTGCCAGTACCGGATCAAACGTCAGTTTATCGCTGAGGTCGACAAAGCCGGCGGCTGAGGTGGCCAGCACCGACTTCGCCTGCGGGTAGTTCGGTGAGAACAGCGTATCGACAATCTGTTTGCTGTTGGTGGCATGCAGCAGGGCTTTACGCACCTTCACATCGGCCACCAGCGGGTTATCCGGGCGGAAACTCAGGCTGTCGTTGACGCCACGCGTGGGTGCTGCATAAATCGGGAAGTTCTGCTGCTGTGCCTGCTTCTCATCATAAGCCTGCACCTGGCGGATGGCATCCGCCTGGCCCGCCAGCAGCGCACCGATGCGTACACTGTCTTCCGGCGTCACGATAATTTTGATGCCGTCGAGGTTCGCCCGTCCCTGCTGCGCGAGGCTTTTTGGCCCCCACTGATAATCTTTGCGCACCGTCAGGTCGACTTCACGCCCCAGCTTCTCACCGCTGACGACAAATGGCCCGGAACCGATGATGTGGCGGGCATCGCCCAGGGCATCAAAGTTACGTGCCAGGGTGCTGAGTGACACCAGGCCGGAACCGATGGTAGCGGTGCCCTGCAGGAAGCCCGGCGACGGCTTTTTAAAGAAGAATTTGACCGTCAGCGGGTCAACCACTTCGCTGTGATCGTAGTTATTGATCACCTCTGAAACCGGCAGGCGCTGGGCTTTATTTCCCAGGCCATAAGTATCGAAGTTTTTCGCCACGGCTGCGGCATCCAGCGGGGTGCCATCGGAGAAGGTGACGCCCGGACGGATTTTAAAGGTGTATTCGGTGTTGTCAGCGTTGCGGGTCCAGCTCTCTGCTATCCACGGCTCTACCTGCAGGGTTTCCGGGTTCTGCCAGGTCAGCTTATCGGTGATCTGGTTCAGAATGCCGCCGTTCGGATAGAAGCCACCTGCCGGAGGATAAAGATTGGTGTGAGCCTGCTGCTCCAGATAAACCAGCGTACCGCCCTGTACCGGCTTGTCTGCGGCCGATGCGGCGGTGGTCATGGCAATGGCCCCGGCAAGTGCCGTCAGGCGAAGAGAAACGCGCATGGTGAATTCCTTTATTGTCAGTGTGCTAAGTGGCTGACAATAAATATCAGGCCTGACAAGGGGTCAGGAGAACCAAGAAATTCATCTGGCTATTTGCGTTTTTTGCATAACGATCAGGCGTTTTTTTGCACACAGGTCATTTCAGGGGTCACCGCGTCTCCCTGCTGGTTACACACGCGCAGCGGTGCCAGCGGTTTGCCGCTGGTGGTTTCCAGTAAATCTGAGTGGGTTTCACCGGCGGCAAACAGGTGCTGTTCGCCAAACTGTTGCAGGGAAACAATCAACGGGAACAGGTCGTTAGCGCGATCGGTCAGCACATACTCCTGCCAGGCTGAGCCATCGGAGGCCGGTTGTACCCGCAGCAGTCCGGTCTCTACCAGCTTTTTCAGCCGATCGGCGAGGATATTGCGCGCCACGCCGAGGTTGCGCTGAAACTCGCTGTAGCGGCGCACGCCGTCAAACGCATCGCGCAGGATCATCAGCAGCCAGCGGTCGCCAATCAGATCAACACTGCGCGCGACCGGGCAGGACGACTGGCTGAGAGGTAAGCGGTCAGTCATGATTTTCTCCTCGTTAATTTGGTTGCATTTTAAAACCACTTGCGGCAATCTGCAAATGGTTTTAATTTGAAACCAATTGGAGATGAAATGAATACGCTGGCAGAGAAGAGTGCAGACAGTGCAGGTTTATCGTCATTTCAGGTGGGGCTGTTTGCCTGCAGCTGCGGCCTGAGCGTGGCGAACGTCTATTATGCTCAGCCACTGCTGGATGCGCTGGCGCACTCGTTTTCCATCACCTCTGCGGCCGTCGGTGGGGTGATTTTTGCCACTCAGGTGGGGTGCGCACTGGCGTTGTTGCTGCTGGTTCCGCTGGGGGATGTGTTCAACCGGCGTCGACTGATGCGCTATCAGCTTGCCGGATTAATTCTGGCGCTGTTACTGCTCTCGGCGGCCACACATATGCTGATGTTACTGGCATCGATGTTGCTGATTGGCATGCTGGGGACGGCAATGACGCAGGGCATGATTGCCTATGCCGCAGCGGCGGCCAGCCCGGAAACGCGCGGGCGTGTGGTGGGTGCCGTTTCCGGTGGTGTGGTGATCGGATTACTGCTGGCGCGAGCAGCTGCGGGCCTGGTGTCCGATATCACCGGCTGGCGCGGGGTTTACGTCTGTTCCGCGCTGGTGATGCTGCTGCTGGCGGCGATCCTGTGGCGCAGGCTGCCTGATTTACCCCCGACTGCGCCTGTGCGCTGGTCGCAGGTGATGTTTTCTCTCTGGCGACTGCTGCGTACTCATCGGGTGTTGCAGGTGCGCGGTATGCTGGCGCTGCTGATGTTTGCCAGTTTTAATATTTTCTGGAGTGCGCTGGTCCTGCTGCTGCGTGCTCCGCCCTGGCAATTGACGCACGGGCAGATTGGTGCGCTGGGGCTGGTGGGCGCGGTCAGCGCACTGATCGCTGGCCGTGCCGGACGTTGGGCAGACAAAGGACTTGCGGAACGCACCTCTGCGCTGGCGCTGGTGGTACTGCTGCTGAGCTGGCTGCCGCTGTGGCTGGGGGCGGGGTCATTGCTTCTGCTGGTGATCGGGATCCTGTTACTGGATGCGGGCGGACAGGCATTGCATGTCAGCAGTCAGAGTCTGATTTTTGCCAGTCAGCAGGAAGCCGCAGGCCGGTTGATTGCCGGTTATATGCTGTTTTATTCCGCTGGCAGCGGTGCCGGGGCGCTGATTTCCACCCAGGCGTTTGCCCGGGGAGGATGGGATGCGGTGTGTCTGTGCGGCGCCGCTGTCAGTCTGCTGGCGTTACTGTTTTGGGTGATGATGCGATTAACACGAGGTCAGTCATGAACGAACGGGAATTACTCTCTGATGCGGATGCACGTGCGCTGAGCTACAGCGCTTCACTGGCGACCCGACGGGTGTTTCCCGATGCTGCAGCGCTGGCCGGGCTGGTGCGTTTCGACGAAGCGTTGCCGGTAAACGGGTTGCCTGCAGAGCAGACGCTGGCGCTGCTGGACGACAGACGGGCACAAGTGGCTGAATACCCCTTATGACTGCGCCATGGCGATCTGCCGTCATCCGGGTGCGCTCTCCACGGCGATGAATGCCGAGGCGGTTTACTCTGTGGCATCACAGGATGCGCAAAAAAATCTGACGCTGGAGTTTTCGCGTCGCCCACGGGGTATTCCTGTCTGGGCGGCACTACGTACGTTGGGCCGTGAGGGCGTGGCCGCAATGGTTGAACAGCACTGTGCGCTGGCACGCCAGATCAGTACAGGACTACAGGAGGCTGGGTTCGAGATTTTGAACAGAGTGATACTCAATCAGGTTTTATTTCGTTCACAGGACGATGAACACACTCAACGCGTACGTGAAGCCGTTCAGGGGTCGGGAGATGTCTGGTTTTCAGGGACGTTATGGCAGGGAAAATCGGCATTACGCATCAGCGTATGTTCGTGGAGAACGCAAGAGGAGCATACGGTGAAGCTGGTGGTGTTATTAAAGCAATTGTGTCAGCAGACGCAGTTTGTCAGGTAAAAATGCATCCGGCCGCCTGTCTGGCGGCCGGTTGGCATTTACTTGATCAGGAAATCTTCAAGTTTCTTGCCGGCATCCAGTGCCTGCTTAATCACAGCCGGGGTACGGCCCTGACCAGTCCATGATTTCTGCTCGCCATTTTCATCAGTATATGAATACTTGGCTGGGCGTGGAGCACGTTTAGCGCGTGTCTTGCCAGTTGTATTATCTGCAGCAGTCAGTTCGCTTAAGTCGATACCGTCTTCCAACAGCATCTGGCGGTATTTAGCCAGTTTCTCTTCTTTTTCTTTAATCTCAGAAGCAATAGTGGCTTCTGAGTCACGTCTTTCGTTCACTACCGCTTCAAGTTTTTCCAGCATCTCTTCCAGTTCAACTAAAGACACTTCACGAGACTGGGCACGAAGGGTGCGAATATTATTTAATACTTTCAGCGTTTCGCTCATAACGGAATCCGTAACCTGTATGTTGGTTTAAATTAGTAACTATCGTCACGAGACTCAGTGTACAGACAAATGAAGAGTGAAAAAACACTAAATTAAAAAAATGTTAGTTCAAATGTTGTCTGGATACCATTTTACTCTGCTATTGGGTCGCTCTGGGGGTTCTTATATTTACAACTTATGGGATAAATCTTAACATTTCTTTTGATTGAGGCATTTTCTTCTGAAACTTCACCCCTATTTTCCATGTGTAAAACAGGCTATACCCCCCCCCATTGTGATCATTGCAATGTTCTGTAATAAAAGGGTTTTATTTCTATGTGATTTATTTTTCGGCATTTTGCATCGATTTCGTTATGGCACAACGCAATATCTCTGAGCACCGTAAGGCAGCCATAAGGTCATGATGTATTCCCGATTGGGAAATTGAACGAATTTGCCGAATCGATGCTGGTTCGACGGATTCTTATCCCTGTGCTGGCGGCAATTCATCCTGTTTTTCTATTTTTCCCCGAGCTGAGATGAGCATGAATGTTGCTTCAGGTATTATCACTGCTGGGTGAGGGAGGTTGTGACGGGGTCACAGACAAGAGGGACACGATTTTTCCTCGCTTGAGGGAGGGTTATAATCATTAGTTACAACATCCACAAAGTGAAATATAACCTCTTACGTGATTTCTTCAGCATAGCGATCTGGGTTTTTCAGTATAAAAAGGTGGGTTCTCTCACGAAACTTTGTTTCAGCGGGCCTTTTAGTCCTATATCCTGGTGGCGCGCTCTGCCGCAGGGCGGCTGAATTAACATAACAGGGTGCCAGCCACCCTGAATGAAAATAGATCGGTAAGTTTTGATATTTCGTTTCCCTGATTTTCTGTTGTTTGGCCATTTCATGCTTCGTTGAACCGGCTGCCGGACATTTTCTGTTCTCCCTCTCTTGTCAGCGACACGCCATTCCTTTGGCTTATTCTGGATTGTCGTAAATGGTGCTCGATGGGGCAATCAATGAGACTGTGGGAAACTGAATGCAGACATTGAACGGAGTGTTCATTATTCGATGCCACAATCAGTGCGCATACCCTGGAGGGGAAGGGGGACTTCAATTTCCATGTATCTCACCATTTAAAGGCAAAAAGAGTCTTCATTGTCCCCATCAGGCTAGACAGATGAGGTATCCGATCTGGCCGATGAAGGGTTAAATTACGGCGATGGGGCCTTGACTGATTTCATGAGTTCTCCTCTACAATAAAAATAAAGTAAAAGCATGGCGTAATCTTTATGACTCCAGACCTATTAAGTCTGGAGTCACTGGCTTTTACACGATAAAATCACTGTCTCTGCGGTTCAATACGGGTGGCGATCTCCCTGGAAGGTGACGATGAAAAAATCAGATGATAAAAGAATCCCAGGATTACAGGATGCCTGAATCCCGTAATCCTGAGATCCTTCCTTCTCCGCATGTCGGGCGGCATGTGGTGCTGTGGCTGAACGCAGTAAGCACCTCTTCACTGGTCGAGCTGGAATCCAGCGGTGATGAAGGGTCTGTGACGCAGGTTATGAAACTCTGGGTGCGGCTTTCGCTGCTGCAAACGCGCCGTCGCCCGGAGATCGCTATTTCGTCCTTACTGAAGCATGTGCTCCCCGTGATTGGTGAACGGCCACTGTCATCCATTACCCGCCTTCAGCTTAACCGCCTGTTTAATATTCTGATTGCCGATGGTAAAAAAGAAGAGGCGCGGCGAGTGTTTGCACTGTGTAAGCAGTTCTTTGCCTGGGCCGAGATGCAGGGCTATCTTGAGCACACGCCCCTCAGCGCGATGAAAAAACGTGATGTCGCGGGCAGAAGCGCACCGCCGGGTAGCCGCACGCTCAGCGATGCTGAAGTCTGGGTTTTCTGGCACGGCCTGGATGCCTGGGATCTCTCAGAACAGTGCCGATGGGCGCTGCGCCTTTGCCTGCTGACGGCCCGCAGGCCGGATGAAGTGGTGCAGGCGCGTAAAGAGGAGTTCAATCTCACGTCGGGTATCTGGCGGCAGGGCACCCGTAACAAATCGCAGCGCGAACACATTTTGCCACTGACGCCTCTGATGCGGGTTTGTATTCGCGCCCTGATGCAGTCCAGTCCGCAGGAATCGCCCTGGCTGGTGCCCTCACCCGTGACGTTGTCACAGCCATTGTCACGCGGGGCCATTACGCAGGCACTCCGGCGCATGATCCGCGCCGATCGGGGCCTCGGCATTGCCCCCTTTACCACCCGGGATTTACGGCGTAGCGCGCGTTCAAGGCTGGCTGCGCTCGATACGCCGAATGATGTCGCCCGTAAAATCATGAATCATGCGCTGGAAGGGATTGACCGGGTGTATGACACCCACAATTATCTGCCGCAGATGCAACACGCGCTGAATGCGTTGTCTGACAGTATTGAAAATATTATCGCCGCTGAGTCTTATCACCTGCTGGAGCATCGTTATCCTGGGGAAAAGCTTCAGCTCGATGAACGCGCACTGCTCTACATGGAACCTTAAAATGACCACGTCACCGGTTTATCGTAATGAAAAGTTCATCGCACGCCATTTCACGGGTAGCGTTGTGGAAAACACCCAGTTCATCAACTGCGATTTTTCGGGTTGCGACCTGACCGATACGCGGTTTCTTCACTGCCAGTTTTACGATCGGGAAAGTGAGCAGGGCTGTAACTTCAGCCGGGCAATACTGAAAGATGCCAGCTTTAAACACTGCGATATCTCGATGAATAATTTCCGTTCAGTCGACGCGTTGGGGATTGAGATCAGTGAATGCCGTGCGCAGGGGGCGGATTTTCGCGGGGCCAGCTTTATGAATATGATCACCACAAAGAGCTGGTTTTGCAGCGCCTGTATCACCAAAACTAACCTGAGTTATACCAACCTTTCCAAGGTGGTGCTGGAAAAATGCGAACTGTGGGAGAACCGCTGGGTGGGCGCCAATGTCCTTGGGGCGAGCTTCAGCGGCTCCGACCTCTCGGGCGGTGAGTTCAGCACGTTTGACTGGCGTTCGGCAAACTTCACTCACTGTGATTTGACCCGTTCCATCACCAGCGATCTCGACCTGCGTAACACGGACCTGGAAGGGGTGAAGCTGGACAGTGCTCAGGTCAGTATTCTGGTTGAAAGGCTCGGTATTATGGTGGTGGATTAAGTGTCTTCAGCCTGCACATCAGCAGGATCAGGCTGATGCCCATCCTGAGTGTTGCATAAAGGGCGAGATGTAGGTCTATGTGACAGCGGATGATCTCTTGTCTCATGCTCAGTTGCTAATCCATGTCGAAGCGTGCCAGGCCGTGTGATGCTCTTCACATTCCTCATTATCCGGGACCGTATTTTTCAACCAGGAATCAACCGAAGGCGCTTTTTGGTATTCATTACAATCATCTCCCTGAAAAATGAAAGTGGGATTTTTACCTTTCAGGGAGATGATTATGAAAGTCAATGCATGGACAGTTTTACTTATGTCAGCGTATCTGACGGCCTGTGCCGCATCCGGCACGGAAAAATATCAGACCATCATGGACAACACTACGGCGGAAAAAGTAGACCAGATTATCCGGTCAGATGTCATCCCTTCTTCAGGTGAAAAACACGGGGAAGTTATCAGCCGCGTATCATCTGCTTTTCTCGGTACCCCTTATCAGGCTGATACGCTCATCGGTGGGCCCGGCACCCCCGAAGCACTTGTCGTGAATTTCAACGGCGTGGACTGTTTTACCCTGGCAGATTACATCGAGGCTCTGACCCGCAGCCATGACGAGAAATCATTTCTGCATCATCTTGCGGAGGTTCGTTACACCAGGGGTAACGTTGGTTACCTTAGTCGTCGGCATTTCTTCTCCGACTGGTTCACCACCGCACCTCGCAATGTCCGGGACGTCACACCTGATATCAGCCCTGACTATGCCGTGGCTGACAAGCAGCTTAACCGCAAACCGGATGGGGGCGAGTACATCCCGGGGCTGGGCATTCATCCCCGTAAAATAAACTACATTCCCGGAAAAGCTATCAGTCAGCAGGTGCTGGGCCGCCTGAAAACCGGGGATTATGTCGGTGTCTACACTTCCCTTGAAGGTCTGGACGTTTCGCATGTGGGTATCGTGGTCCGTCACAACGGGCAGGTATGGTTCAGGAATGCTTCCTCGCTGGCCGCAAACAGAAAAGTGGTGGATTCACCCTTCCTGGAATATCTGCGCCCGAAACCGGGCATCGTTGTACTGCGGGCTGAGTGATCAGGCCATTACAGGATCTGCTGTATGAAGAAGTCCAGATCAGTCCTGATTTGGAAGCAGAAGGCGCCCGTGATGCTAGCATCAGGAAGTACAGAAGACGGAAAACGACCTCGTCTGTAAGAGCTGCATTCTCGCTGGGTCTGGTTTACGACACGGAGAAATCCCACAGCACCCTCTACGATATGGATCTGATGATGGAGTGCTTCTTCTTAGCGCGAGAGAAATACGACCTCTTTAAGCTGCCATTCTAACTGACTCATAAAACTGTGCCATATTCAGTATGTGCCTAATTGCATGGGTAAATCTTCGTAAGCGATAAAAGAGCGGCCAACTCAACAGGCTGCTCTTTCAATCTTTTAAGCCCCTCACCGTTTTCATTGCTTTGGACATAGCTTTTAATGGTTATATCCAAAAGATCTACATTTAAAAGTAACTTGCTTGGCATGCAGAAAAGTTGAGTTTGGTTTTGAAATTTAGCCATAGCATTGTAGTAATTGAAGCCGTTGGCCAGACCATTCATATATGTCTTGGTGGCATCAATCAATCCTTTGTCTGCCTGACCATTTGCATCTTCTTTTTGTAAATCAAGATATTCCTGAAGAGTGTTTGTACCTGATGATGCTGAAATTGCCGGAAGTGAAGCCAGAGAACATACAAGAGCCAAAGCGATCCTTTTCATCTTATTTTACCAATTTTCTTATTTTCTAATGTCATCTTTATAAAGTTAATTCTCCAAATTTTCAATGGTGCGATATGCCTGTTCAATTGTCTGTTTCCCCTATTTGGCTTTGGCACAATAGCTGCCATTACGAAGAGCTACACGCAAAACTATAGGGTAGATCTTCTACCGGGGTAGGGTCTTGGGTAAATATCTATGACAACGTGTGCCGCCCACGCACGGGACCCCATGTTTCACCTTTTTAAATCAAAACTTGACGCGGACATTAGATAGCTAAGGTAATTAGCTATTATGAAAGATGACCAGAAAATTCCGCGTTGGCCAATATTGCGGCTGGTGCAAGGTGCTACGGGCGCACTGATGCCACGCTGATCGTGCAATGGGTCGTCCTGTGCACTTTCCTGTCAGTCACTTTCTTATTTCCTGCTCAGACTCGCAACAATGGGGAACCCACTCATGCCTAAAAAAACATCGCCGGTTGCCGTGCCACTTGAAGACGTGCGAAGTCTTCCTGTCGCCGATAATCCGATTGGTCGTCAACTCCAGGAGATCACCGTGCTGACCCGCGCGGCGGCTGATCATCTTGGGACCACCCTTGGTATCAACCGCACTGACCTCGCTGCATTGGAACAGTTAATGACCAATGGTCCTCTGGCGCCGACTGAGCTTGCTTCACGGCTTAATGTGACCACCGCGGGTATTACGCTGGTCATCGATCGGCTCGAACGAGCCGGTCACGTTGTCCGCGAACGGCAGGCAGAAGACAAGCGTCGCGTTTTAGTTAAGCCGGTTCAGGCTTCAGTCGCACAAACCTATCGCCATCTCGGCCCAATGCTGATGTCTCTCAATACCGTACTGGACGCTCTGTCGCCGTCCGAGCACGCCCTGATTGAACAGTTTCTCAACCGAGTGATCAACGCGTACCGCACCACGCTGCCTGGTGCCACGACCGACTTAACATTATCGAAATTGGAAATTGAAGCATGAAAAAACGAAAAATCCTTGTGACCGGGGCCAGCATCGCTGGCCCGGCTGTGGCTTACTGGTTGGCCCGTCAAGGCATGGAAGTGGTCGTGATCGAGCGTGCGCCTGAATTCCGCGATGGGGGCCAAACCATCGATGTACGCGGTGCCGGGCGGACGGTGGTTCAGCGAATGGGGCTTGAAGAGGCTATTCGGGCCAATGACACGGGAGAAGATGGCATTGCCTTTGTCGACGAAAACAATGAGACCAGGGCTGAAATCGGCGTCGATGCCTATGCGGGGGAGGGCCCGATTGCCGAGCTTGAGATTTTGCGTGGCGAATTTGGCCGGCTCTTGATCGAGCACAGCCAGGATAAAGTGACCTATCGCTTCGGCGACAGTATCGAGGCGATCGAAGACGACGGTCGCCAAGTCCACGTCCGTTTTGCGCAGGGCAGCACGGAGACTTTTGACTGGGTAATCGCGGCTGAAGGTATCGGGTCGCATTCGCGCAATATTGTGTTTGGCGACGAGGTCAAACGCCGCAACCTTGATCTTTACACCGCTTATTTCACTCTACCGCGTGGCCCTACAGACGGAAACGTGATGCGTTGGTTCAACGCACCCGGTGGTCTCTGCGTGTGTCTGCGGCCCGATAATCTTGGCACGACGCGTGCGCTGATGTCTTTCCAGCAGCCACCGAGCGGGTATGAAAAGCTATCGCTCGACGAGCAGAAAGCCATGCTCAAGGAGAAATTCGGACATCTGGGCTGGGAAGTACCGCGTGTGCTATCGGCGCTTGACGACACGCCTGATCTTTATCTGGAGTCGATCGGACAGGTGAAGATGGATCGCTGGTCAAAGGGCCGCGTTGTGCTCGTAGGCGATGCGGCCTATTGCGCTTCGCCAATCAGCGGTATGGGTACGAGCCTGGCGCTGTGCGGCGCTTATGTGTTAGCGGGCGAACTCGGCCGCCATGCAGATCACGCCGATGCATTTGCGGCGTATGAGAAAATAATGCGGCCATTTGTCGATCAGGCACAGAGCGTACCAAAGTTTGCTCCGAGGCTTGCATCACCGCATTCACGTATTGGCATCTCCATTGGGTATGCGGTTTTACGAATGGCGAGCGCGCCGGGTTTCAAGACACTATTGAAACCTCTGCTGTCTCCTAAAGCTGATGCTATCGAGCTGCCTCATTATCAAATGCCTGACTAAGACGGACTGGCCCAGAAATGGGGCGGTGGCGAAGTCGCCTCAGCGGAGGGAATAAGGTTTATTGCTCCCCTCCGCAGAAGAGGCGATGTGACTGAAGAGGTTACCGGTGCTTAAGGTATCGATAACCTCTTCAGCGAAATGTATGTTGTAACTATATTGTGTTACCGATTTACCCCAGCTGCTCGCGCAGGGTATTGCCTTCATAGTCCTCACGATACAGGCCGCGCGCTACCAGCTGGCGACGCACATCTTCACGAAAAGCCTGCGCCAGCTCCGAGGTTTCCTGGCGGGTATAAATGGCATCGGCGGTTTCGGCGGCAAAGGCTTTACGGGGTTCGAGGTCCAATGATGTAAAAAACCACGTTAAAAGGTTAATTCATTGTTTATATTGAAATTTAACGGTCTTAACTCGCCCTTAAAAATATCTTCTGGTAACAAAAACGTATAATGCCCCAGCATCTTTATATGGCGATGTATCAGCGGCGACAATCTTGCCAGGTGCTCCCCCTCAGGAGTTTCCCCCGATTTGCGAAGATGTGACAACGCCTCCTGCATGTAAAGTGTATTCCACAGCACAACCGCATTGGTCACCAGACCCAGTGTAAGTACACCGCTTTTAGTTCCAGGCACTTTTTGAGATTTCCGGTTTCTCAGCCATCAGCCGGT
>NZ_JBJGXA010000007.1:0-26487 GCF_045107195.1 Erwinia sp. AnSW2-5 | reverse complement strand
AAGGGCTAATTGCAAAAAACTTTTCACATGCTTATTTTTCACGCAAAACCCTGAATAAACCTCTATTTATGCTGCTTTAATAAACAGAAATGGGCCAAAGGCCCATTTCTGTTACATACCGTGATTACTGATGTGCGACGATCACGCCATCCTGCACATCCATTTCTATGGTTTTCCCCGGAACCAGCGCACCAGAAAGTATCTGCTGTGCCAGTGGGTTCTCAATTTGCTGCTGAATTGCGCGTTTCAGCGGCCTTGCCCCATAGACCGGGTCATAACCATTTTCGCCCAACTTCTGCAGTGCCTCTTCGGAGATATGCAGAGCATACCCACGATCGTCCAGACGCTGATACAGACGTGCAAGCTGGATACGTGCAATAGAAGCAATATGTTGCTCGCCCAGCGGATGGAAGACCACCAGCTCATCAATACGGTTAATGAACTCCGGACGGAAGTTCTGGCTGACGACTGACAACACCAGTTCTTTCATATCACTGTAGTTCAATGCACCGAAGCGTTCCTGGATCAAATCAGACCCCAGGTTCGATGTCATGATCACCACCGTATTACGGAAGTCTACCGTCCTGCCCTGCCCGTCAGTAAGACGACCATCATCCAGCACCTGCAACAGGATGTTAAACACATCCGGATGCGCCTTCTCTACCTCATCCAGAAGGATGACAGAGTAAGGTCTGCGGCGAACCGCTTCGGTCAGATACCCCCCTTCTTCATAACCAACATAGCCAGGAGGTGCCCCGACGAGACGTGACACTGAGTGTTTTTCCATAAACTCGGACATATCGATACGCACCATTGCGTCATCGCTGTCGAACATAAAGTGAGCCAGCGCTTTACATAGCTCCGTTTTCCCGACCCCAGTTGGACCAAGGAACAGGAACGAACCAATCGGGCGATTCGGATCGGCAAGGCCAGCACGGCTGCGGCGAATCGCATTCGATACCGCTTCCACGGCCTCATTCTGACCAATCACTCGCGTATGTAACTCCTGCTCCATACGCAGTAACTTGTCACGCTCACCTTCCATCATGCGGTCGACAGGAATACCGGTCCAACGCGCCAGCACATCAGCAATTTCAACGTCGGTAACACGGTTACGCAGCAGCCGCATGGTTTTCCCTTCGGTCTGAGTCGCGGCAGCCAGCTGTTTTTCCAGCTCTGGAATTTTCCCGTATTGCAGCTCAGACATCTGCCCGAGGTCTCCCTGACGACGTGCCTGCTCCATTGCCAGTTTCGCCTGTTCTAATTCAGCTTTAATATGCTGGGTACCAGAGAGCTCCGCTTTTTCTGCTTTCCACTCTTCTTCCAGTTCTGAGTATTCACGCTCTTTCTGGTTCAGCTCAGCTTCCAGCATCTCCAGCCGTTTGATGCTGGCGTCGTCAGACTCTTTCTTCAGAGCCTGCTGTTCAAGCTTCAGCTGAATGATGCGTCGCTCAAGACGGTCGAGAGACTCAGGTTTCGAGTCAATCTGCATACGAATACTCGACGCAGCCTCATCAATCAGGTCAATCGCCTTATCCGGCAGCTTACGATCGGAAATATAGCGATGTGACAAGGTCGCTGCTGCCACGATAGCCGGGTCCGTGATCTGCACATGGTGGTGCAGCTCATAACGCTCTTTCAGCCCACGCAGGATCGCGATGGTATCTTCCACACTCGGTTCAGCCACGAAGACCTTCTGGAAACGACGCTCCAGCGCAGCATCCTTCTCTATATACTGACGGTATTCGTCCAGCGTGGTGGCACCAACGCAGTGCAATTCACCCCGCGCCAGTGCAGGTTTCAGCATGTTACCTGCATCCATCGCGCCATCAGCCTTACCAGCACCGACCATGGTGTGCAGCTCATCAATAAACAGAATGACATTGCCTTCCTGTTTCGACAGGTCGCTGAGCACCGCTTTCAGGCGCTCTTCGAATTCACCACGATATTTGGCACCCGCCACCAGCGCCCCCATATCCAGTGCCAGTACCCGGCGGCCTTTCAGACCTTCGGGCACTTCACCATTAATGATGCGCTGAGCGAGGCCTTCAACGATGGCGGTTTTACCTACACCAGGTTCACCGATCAGTACCGGGTTATTTTTAGTACGGCGCTGCAAGACCTGAATGGTACGACGAATTTCTTCGTCACGACCAATAACCGGATCAAGTTTACCCAGCTCCGCGCGTTCAGTCAGATCGATGGTGTATTTTTTCAATGCCTGGCGCTGATCTTCAGCTCCCTGGTCGTTCACGCTATCGCCTCCTCGCATCTGGTCGATCGCTTTCGTCAGCTTATCGCTGGTGACTCCCGCAGATTTGAGCAAATCTGCCAGAGAACCACGGGAGTCGATCGCCGCCAGAACGAATAATTCGGATGAAATAAAGTTGTCGGCACGTTTTTGCGCCAGTTTGTCACACAGGTTAAGTACCCGAACCAGGTCAGCCGAAGGTTGAACATCACCATCGGTGCCTTCGACCTGCGGTAAACGGCTCAGCGCCTGTTCGATGTTGTTACGCAGTGAAGCAACATCAATACCGGCAGAGGTCAGTAAAGGACGAACGGATCCGCCATCCTGGTTGAGCAAAGCACTCATCAGATGCAGAGGTTCGATGAATTGATTGTCACGGCCGAGGGCCAGAGATTGAGCATCAGCCAGAGCCAGCTGAAATTTGTTAGTAAGACGATCCAGACGCATAATTTCCCCCTATCAGGTCAAATTGCTACTGGAGATTAAATGAGGTCATCCCTCAAATTTTTCAAGGTAATGACCTGACATTTTGGAGAAAAAAACATCAATCCGGACCGTCTTATGGCACTAGGTTATATCAGCCAGATCAAACTTGCCATACGGCCAGTGACGCCATCGCGTCGAAAGGAGAAAAATTGCTCACGTTGATTAAGGGTACATTGGCCGCCGCCCCATACGTGGCGCACGCCGATGGCCTCTAAACGCTGTTTTGCTAAATGCTCGAGATCGGCATAAAACTTTTCACCTTTCGGGAGAAAAGCGGCTGCAGCGGCTGGATTTTGCGCAATGAAAGCCTCACGCACCTCCGGCCCGACCTCGAAAGCATCCGGACCAATCGCCGGTCCAAGCCAGGCAAAAATCTGTGACGGAGGAGCAGAAAAGGCATTAATGGTTGCCTCCAGCACCCCGTTACATAATCCACGCCAGCCAGCATGCGCGGCTGCAACCTCCTGGCCATCCTGCGAGCAAAAAAGTACCGGCAGACAGTCAGCCGTCATTACGGCACAGACAACGCCTGGCGTTCGGGTATAAGCCGCATCCGCACGCAGTGAAGCCGGTACCTTCCAGTCCAGCGTCAGAACCTCTGTACCATGTACCTGCTCAAGCCATTGCGGCATTGACGGTAAATCGGCCAGTTCAAGCAGGCGCTGACGATTCGTCTGCACATGCTGCAACTCATCACCCACATGAGCACCGAGGTTGAGACTGTCCCACGGTGCCTGGCTGACACCCCCCTGGCGCGTACTGCTGCACGCGCGAACGTTAGCGGGGGCCGGCCAATTCGGTACAATCAGGCTCATTACCAGTCCAGTTGCTCTTTAAATTCTTCGGTATCTGCTTTCAGTGCATTGATCAAATCGACCATGTCCTGTGGCAGCGGCGCATGCCATTCCATTTCAATCCCGGTAATCGGGTGATAGAGACGGAGCATCGTGGCGTGCAGGGCCTGGCGATCGAAACCACGCAGCGTACTGATGAAGGCATCGGATGCCCCTTTCGGTGGACGCGGACGACCGCCATAGAGCGGATCACCCACCAGCGGATGGTTAATGTGCGACATGTGCACACGGATCTGGTGAGTGCGACCGGTTTCCAGACGCAGGCGCAAACGTGTATGGGCACGGAAATGCTCCATAATGCGGTAGTGCGTGGTTGCCGGTTTACCCATCGGATGCACCGCCATGTGGGTACGTTTAGTCGAGTGACGGCTGATCGGTTGATCAACCGTACCGCCTGCGGTCATACGACCAATAGCCACGGCTTCATACTCGCGAGTGAATTCGCGCAGCTGCAGTGACTCCACCAGATGCGTCTGCGCCGGGACGGTTTTCGCCACCACCATCAGACCTGTCGTATCTTTATCCAGACGGTGCACAATGCCAGCACGCGGCACATCAGCAATCGCCGGGAAATGATGCAACAGTGCATTCAGCACAGTGCCATCAGGATTACCGGCTCCCGGATGAACCACCAGATCGCGCGGTTTGTTAATCACCAGAATGTCGTCATCTTCATAGACGATGTTCAATGGGATATCCTGCGCTTCCCAGCGAGCGTCTTCTTCAATTTCCGCATCGATGATAATTTGCTCACCGCCGAGCACTTTTTCTTTCGGTTTGTCGATAATTGCACCGTTGACGGTGATGCGACGGTCAAGAATCCATTCTTTTATGCGAGAACGTGAATAATCAGGGAACAATTCGGCCAAAGCCTGATCTAAGCGTTGTCCGAGTTGCGATTCGGATACCGTTGCGTTGAGTTTTACTTGTTGTGCCATAAATAAACAGCTTCTTCGTTAACGTTGGGTTTTCACGGCGATGCCGTTTAATATAATGTGCTATCGTACCTGGTCACTATCGGAAGCTTAACGGACAGCTTCCAGAATAACACTCTGAGGATAAGCAAATCGTCATGACGCGTATGAAATATCTGGTGGCTGCAGCCACGTTGAGCCTGGCATTAGCTGGATGTTCCGGCTCCAAGGATGTGGTGCCAGACAGCCCGCCTTCCGAGATTTATGCCACTGCCCAGCAAAAACTGCAGGACGGTAACTTTAAAGGAGCAATAACGCAACTGGAAGCGCTTGATAACCGCTATCCATTCGGCCCTTACTCCCAGCAAGTTCAGCTAGACCTGATCTACGCATACTACAAAAATGCCGATTTGCCGCTGGCGCAAGCCGCCATTGACCGCTTTATGCGCCTGAATCCAACGCATCCGAACATTGATTACGTGATCTATATGCGTGGTCTGACGGACATGGCGCTGGATGACAGTGCATTGCAAGGCTTTTTTGGTATCGACCGCTCAGACCGCGATCCAACCCATGCGCGTGATGCTTTCAAAGACTTCTCGCAGCTACTGCGTGGCTATCCAAACAGCCAGTATGCAACCGATGCACGCAAGCGCCTGGTGTTCCTGAAAGATCGTCTGGCGAAATATGAGTTATCCGTGGCGGAATTCTACACTAAACGCGAGGCGTATGTCGCTGTGGTTAACCGTGTAGAGCAAATGCTGAAAGATTACCCGGATACACAGGCTACGCGCACTGCACTGCCGCTGATGGAAAATGCTTACCGTCACCTGCAATTGAATGCAGAAGCCGATCGTGTGGCAAAAATCATTGCGACCAATCAGGCCTGAGTATGACCTGACAAAAATGGCAGCCTTCGGGCTGCCATTTTTTTGACTAAAAAGCGGCAAAATGCCAAATTCCCAGTCAAGTTAACCTATCAACAATGCCACTGAAAATGCCCACCGACAACCCCCAGAGCCACATTTATCAGCCCATCTCACAGTTTTATCCTTCTTGACAAAAAGCGACAAAATAACGTGATTTTGATCACACATTCTTGCCTTTTTCGCGGTATGCTGGGTTCACCAAGACGGAAATGACAGAGAGGTAAGCACAATGGTTCTGAACATTACCAGTAAGCAAATGGAAATTACTCCGGCTATCCGCCAACATGTCGAAGACCGTCTCGCCAAGCTTGAAAAGTGGCAAACTCATCTGATAAATCCACATATCGTTCTGTCTAAAGAGCCGAAAGAGTTTGTTGCCGATGCAACAATCAATACGCCGAACGGCCCGCTGGTCGCCAGCGCCAAGCATGAAGATATGTATACAGCCATCAACGATCTGATTAACAAACTGGAACGTCAGCTGAATAAAGTTCAGCATAAAGGTGAAGCGCGCCGCGCCACCGCCAGCGTTAAAGATCTGAGTGTGGTTGAGACAGACGAAGAGTAATCGGGTTAAAACAGTCATAACGCGCCTGCGGGCGCGTTTTTTATTGACAGAATGAAATTGCAGCGGTTACTTTAACCTTCCAGACATCATGGATAGCACAATGAAATCAGCGCCGTTTTTCTTCGCATTCTTTTTTACCTTCTTTACCTTCCCCTGATTTGGGAGGCAATTCGTCGTGTAAGAGTGAATGCGAAGACGAACAATAAAGCCTCCCAAACGGGAGGCTTTTTTTTTAGTAACATCTGACAGGTAGCAAATATGAATCCCGAAAATCCTTTGCTGGCTCTGCGCGGTAAGATCAGCGCACTGGACGAACAACTGCTGGCCCTGCTGGCCCAGCGCCGCGCGCTAGCGGTAGAAGTTGCCGAGGCCAAAATGGCCACCCACCGTCCCGTCCGTGATATCGACCGCGAACGCGATCTGCTTGAGCACCTGATCACTCTGGGCAAAGGCCATAAGCTGGATGCTCATTACATCACGCGCCTGTTTCAGCAGATCATCGAAGATTCAGTGCTGACTCAGCAGGCGCTGCTGCAAAAACACCTGAACAACACCAACGCTCACTCTGCGCGCATCGCGTTTCTCGGGCCTAAAGGCTCCTACTCGCATCTGGCATCACGCCATTATGCTGCGCGTCATTTCGATAACTTCATTGAGAGTGGCTGCCTGAAGTTTCACGATATCTTCAATCAGGTAGAAACCGGGCTGGCTGACTACGCCGTGCTGCCGGTTGAGAACACGACTTCAGGGTCAATCACCGATGTCTATGACCTGTTACAGCAAACCAGTCTGTCAATTGTCGGCGAGATCACTATCCCTATCGATCACTGCGTTCTGGTCTCCGGTAGTACTGACCTGCAGCAGATTGAGACCGTCTACAGTCATCCGCAACCCTTCCAACAGTGCAGCCAGTTCATCAATCGTTACCCGCACTGGAAAATTGAGTACACCGAAAGTACGGCTGCTGCGATGGAGCGAGTCGCCGCCATGAATTCACCGAAAGTTGCTGCACTGGGCAGTGAAGCCGGCGGTGAGCTTTATGGTTTACAGGTGCTGGAGCGTAATCTGGCTAACCAGCGCCAGAACATTACCCGCTTTATCGTACTGGCCCGTAAGCCAATCGAAGTCTCACTCCAGGTTCCGGCAAAAACCACGCTGATTATGGCCACCGGCCAGCAGGCGGGTGCCCTGGTCGAAGCCCTGCTGGTGCTGCGCAAACATAATCTGACAATGAGTAAACTGGAGTCACGTCCGATTAACGGTAATCCGTGGCAGGAGATGTTTTACATCGATTTCCAGGGCAACCTGAATACCGACGACGTGCAGCAGGCGCTGCGCGAGCTGACGCCAATCACACGCTCACTGAAGGTTCTGGGCTGCTACCCTAGCGAAAACGTCGTCGCCATCGATCCCCAGTAACGCCTGATACCTCGCCAGCCTGGTCGCGGCTGGCGATTTTCTTTTTTTCCAAAGAGAATCATTTACCCTGTCATACCGAACGCTATATCATAAGGTATATAACGACACTCAGGCAGCGATGATGATTTCCCTTTCCCGCCCTTTTTCCGTACTCATCCTTTCCGTTTTATTCGCTTTTTCAGCGCATGCATCACGCCAGGTAACCGATCAGCTCGGTCGTCGGGTGACGCTGCCCGATCGCGTTGACCGCGTCGTCGTGCTGCAACATCAGACACTAAATCTGCTGGTGCAACTTGATGCTACGGGCAAAATGGTCGGTATTCTCAGCAACTGGAAACAACAACTGGGCGACGGCTACGCGCGTCTGGTCCCCCAGTTAGATGCGCTGCCGCTGCTGGGCGATCTGACCCATGTTGATCTAGAGAAGCTGGTTGCGCTGCATCCGCAGGTGGTGTTTGTCACAAACTATGCGCCCCAGGAGATGATTGATCAGATTCAGGATCTCGGCATTGCGGTCATTGCCATCTCTCTGCGCACTGACAGCGGCACGCAGCAGGCCCAGCTCAACCCACAGTTAGCCAATGAAGAGCAGGCCTACAATGATGGCCTTGCACAAGGTATCCGTCTGATTGGCGAGGTGGTCAATCAGCAACCGCAGGCCGAAGCGCTGGTAGCCGCAACGTTTGACCAGCGCCAGCAGGTTGCCGAACGATTGAAGAATGTGCCGGAAAAAGAGCGTATTCGCGTTTACATGGCTAATCCCGACCTGACAACCTATGGTTCCGGTAAATACACCGGGCTGATGATGGCGCATGCTGGAGCAATGAACGTTGCCGCATCAACGGTTAAGGGCTACAAGCAGGTGTCAATGGAGCAGATTCTGGCATGGAACCCGCAGGTCATCTTCGTACAGGACCGTTATCCAAAAGTGATTGAAGAGATTAACCAGCAGCCCGCCTGGCAGGCGGTGGATGCGGTCAAAAATCACCGGGTTTATCTGATGCCCGAGTATGCCAAGGCATGGGGCTACCCGATGCCGGAAGCGATGGCACTGGGAGAATTGTGGATGGCGAAGAAACTGTATCCGACCAGATTTGCGGATATTGATATGCAGCAACAGGCAGACAGCTGGTATCAACGTTTTTACCGCACTCACTACCACGGCAACAACTGATGAAACCTTTACAGGTGCTGGCAGCGGGTAGTCTGCGTCACGTCTGGCCAAACGTGGTGAGTGCATTCCAGCACCACTACCCGGCGGGGATAGAAACGCAGTTTGGTCCGGCCGGAATACTGCGCCAGCGCATTGAGCAGGGTGAAACCTGCGATCTGTTCGTCTCCGCCAGTATTGCCCATCCTCAGGCGCTGTTACAGGCAGGGCTGGCACAGCAGGCAGGCGTATTCTGCCATAATTTTTTGTGCCTGAACGTTCGCAGCGATCGTGCCGCCCCGTCGACTGACTGGCGCGATCTGTTGCGCAATCCTGCCCTGCGCGTCGCCACCTCAACACCTGGCAGCGATCCCTGCGGTGATTATGCCTGGCAGCTATTCGAGCGAATTGAACAACAGGATGTTGAACTGGGCCAACGGTTAAAACAGCGTGCAATGCCGCTGGTCGGTGGAACGGACTCCGCACCGATACCGCCTGGGATGCTGGCTTCAGCCTGGTTGATACAGTCAGGACAGACCGATATCTTTATTGGCTATCGCAGCTATGCGCATCTTGTTCAACCTGATGCTGGCATCACAACTCTGTTGATACCGGAGGCGTGGCAAACGCGTGCTGATTACGGCTATGCCGTTTGTCAGCCCGCAGGCCACGAGCTGGCTGAACGGCTGTTAACGCATGAAGGGCAGGAAATTTTCGTCAAGGCGGGGTTTGGTGCGATTTAAAAATCAGGGGCCAGACATGCCGGCCCCTTCAGCTAAACACTACTGTCTGCTGTCATTTGCCTGACGCAGTAACGTGCGGCTTTCTGCCTGGAAGCGTTTCGCATGGTCGCCAAACCAATGCTCCACCCGGCGGAAGCTGTCGATAAACGCCTGCTTATCTCCCTGCTCCAGCAGCTTAATCGCCTCACCAAATCGATGATAGTAACGCTTAATCAGCGCAAGATTGCTCTCTGATGACATGATAATGTCTGCATAGAGCTGTGGATCCTGAGCAAACAGCCGTCCGACCATCGCCAGTTCCAGCCGGTAAATCGGCGATGAAAGCGCCAGCAGTTGATCCAGCTGAACATTTTCCTCTGCCAGATGCAGGCCGTAAGCGAATGTGGCGAAGTGGCGCAGTGCCTGAATAAACGCCATGTTCTGGTCATGTTCTACGGCGCTGATACGGTGCAGACGTGCGCCCCATACCTGAATCTGTTCCAGGAACCACTGATAGGCTTCCGGCTGACGACCATCACACCACACCACCACCTGCTTCGCGAGGCTGCCACTGTCCGGGCCGAACATCGGGTGTAATCCCAGCACCGGTCCTGCGTGCGCAGCCAGCATCGCCTGCAGCGGCTTATTTTTCACCGATGCCAGATCCACCAGGATGCAATCCTGTGGCAGCGGAGGCAGCTCACCAATCACCTGTTCAGTCAGGTGGATGGGAACGCTGATGATCACCATGCCAGCATTAGCCAGCATCGCTTCTGCGTTATCCCAGTCGCCTTTATCGAGGATTTGTACCTGATAACCTGACAGGGTGAGCATCTTCTCAAACAGACGCCCCATCTGCCCTTTACCGCCAACAATAACCACCGGACGCAGCTCAGGACAAAGGGTTTTAAAACCCTTATCGTTTTCGCTGGTGTAGGATTCACGCATCACGCGGCGCAGAACATCCTCGATCAGATCGGGAGGCACGCCCAGCAACTCCGCTTCATGGCGGCGTGAAGCCAGCATTGTGGCCTCACGCTCAGGGACATAAATCGGTAATCCGTAGCGGCTTTTTACCTCACCCACTTCAGCGACCAGCGCCAGCCGTTTCGCCAGCAGATCCAGTAGCGCTTTATCGACTTCATCAATTTGATCGCGTAACGCGGTCAGTTCAGCCACCATAACTCGTTAACCCTCTTGCGACAGACGCGCCGCCAGTACCCCGGTCAAATCCTGATGAATTTCACGCAGCAAGGTTTCCGTCGTTTCCCAGTTGATGCAGGCATCGGTCACGGAAACGCCGTAGCGCATATCACTGCGCGGCTGCTCAGAAGACTGGTTGCCTTCGTGAATGTTACTTTCCAGCATCAGGCCCATAATTGAGCGGTTGCCATCTTTAATCTGCGCAACGGCAGACTCGGCTACGCCGGACTGGCGACGAAAATCTTTGTTAGAATTGCCATGACTGCAATCTATCATCAAGGAAGGACGGAGTCCCGCCTGCTGCATCTCTTTTTCGCACTGCGCTACGTCAGCCGGGCCGTAGTTAGGGCTTTTCCCACCGCGCAGGATCACATGCCCATCGGGGTTACCCTGGGTTTGCAGTAAGCAGACCTGCCCTGCCTGGTTGATACCCACAAAACGGTGTGGCATCGCGGCGGCACGCATCGCGTTAATCGCGGTGCCAAGGCTGCCGTCGGTACCATTTTTGAAGCCCACCGGCATCGACAGGCCAGATGCCATTTCGCGGTGCGTTTGCGATTCGGTGGTACGTGCACCGATAGCAGACCAGCTGAACAGATCGCCAAGGTATTGCGGGCTGTTTGGATCCAGCGCTTCCGTTGCCAGTGGCAGACCCATCTCTACCAGATTCAGCAGCAGTTGGCGGGCAATATGGAGGCCGGCTTCCATATCAAAGGTGTTATCCATGTGCGGATCGTTAATCAGGCCTTTCCAGCCAACCGTGGTACGTGGTTTTTCAAAGTAGACGCGCATCACGATGTACAGCTGATCTTCAACCTGGTCTGCGAGTGCTTTCAAATCGCGCGCATAAGCCAGTGCGGCTTCGGTATCGTGAATAGAACAAGGGCCACAGACCACCAGCAGGCGATGGTCTTTTCCGCTGATGATGTCGGAAATAGTCTGACGTGAGGCGGCAATCTGCCCTTCCAGCACGCTGTTCAAAGGGAACTGTTTTTTCAGTTCTTCAGGCGTAATCAGTATCTGTTCGTCAGCGATATGAACGTTATTCAGCGCATCTTTTTGCATGATCGTCATCCTGGGTCATTCGTTTAATAGGGATCCTCAGTGAGGTTGCTGACAACTGTACCAGAATACGTACATAACACAACACGGCCATGTACAGTTTTATTACCACATAGAAATAAAACGCACCAAACAAAAAATTAAAACCAATAAATACAATAAGTTATTATTAAATTACACATAAAACACCACACCACTAAGTGTACTATTAAGTTTACATTTAGATTTGACCTTCTAAAAAACCCAATCAATTCCGACACCTGTCATCCTGCAACGATCTATAATTTCTGTCCGTCAGGAAAATTATCGGAGTGAATCATGAAAATAGTCATACGCCCATTCGAAACCAGTGATGCCGTAGCCTTCGTCGAGGCCGTCAGGGAGTCACTGGAGAGTTTACTGCCGTGGATGGTATGGGCGCATGAAGATTATGCAGAAGAGGAGGCCCTTAAGTGGTTCAGCTACACCCATTTACAGCGCCGTCAGGGCGTAGCGGATGAATACGGGTTGTTTACAGAAGACGGACGCCTTTTGGGGGGCGCGGGGCTACGCTACAGCAGCGGACCCGATATCCCTGCCGCTCTTGGTTACTGGGTACGAAGTAGCGAACAGCGCAAGGGTATTGCCCGACAGGCCGTTCGCCAGATTACAACGCAGGCTTTTGAACAACCGGATATTGATGTTATCGAAATTCTGGCGGCTGAAAGCAATATCGCCAGCCGCACTGTTGCCACCCGCGTTGGCGCAGAATTGATTGCCATACGTTACGGGCTTATCGTGTTACAGAGTGGGCCAATTAACACCGCCATCTATCGGCTTTACCGCCCGCATCAGGTTGCCGAGTAAGGGTGACGGCAGCCTGTTCTCCCTCAGTTTTTCCACTGATAGCTAAAGCTTGCCAGTTAAACGGTAGTGCAGTAGCATCCTTTTTTACCCGCACAGGAAACTCTCATGGTCCGTTTAGCTCTGGTTGGTGACTATCGCCCCGATGCCGTTTCGCATCAGGCCATTCCAAAAGCTGTTCAGCTCGCCGCACACGCCCTTCACCTTGACGTTAACCCGCAGTGGCTTCCTACTGAAACCATAACTGACAGCCGTGTTTTACAGGAATATGACGCGATCTGGCTAATTCCGGGGAGTCCGTATATTAACGACGAGGGGGCATACCTCACGCTTCGTTATGCCAGGGAAAACAACGTGCCCTTTCTCGGCTCCTGCGCGGGTTTTCAGTATGCCATTGTTGAGTACGCCCGTAATGTCATGGGCTGGAGCGATGCAGGACATGCCGAAACAGACAGCGGCGGGCGTCTGGTGATCGCGCCATTAAGCTGTTCTCTGGTAGAAAAAACCGGGGATATTGTGATTGAGCCAGGTTCGCTTCTGGCACAGGCCTACGGCAAAACAGAAATCAGTGAAGGCTATCACTGTAACTTTGGCGTCAACCCGGATTTTGTTGCCGAGCTGAAAACGCATCCGCTGCGGCTGACAGCCTGGGATCGTGAGGGTGATGTGCGGGCAATGGAACTGCCGGGGCATAAATTCTATGTGGCGACACTGTTCCAGTCCGAACGCGCCGCACTGCGTGATGAGCTGTCTCCACTGGTAATCGAACTGCTGCGCGCTGCCAGGTAATCGTGCTGCCTCGTCGGCTTATCGACGAGGCAGCGGATATGTCAGCGCGCTTCAGGGGGCGCTGATCACCACCGCCACACGACGATTTTCTGCACGGCCCTGCGATGTTTTGTTGCTCTGTACCGGATCTCTGTCACCCAAACCACGGGTTGTGATATTGCTGCGTGGCACACCCGCTCCGCTTGCCCAGGCATCAGCCACCACGTTGGCACGCTTCAGTGACAACGCCTCATTATATTTCTCATCGCCATAGTTATCGGTATGTCCATCAAGGCGCGCGTGATGTAGCCCACTGCTGGCCAGTAACTTAGCCATACGCTGAACGGTCGCAACACTCTCCGGTGTCAACTCTGACTTATTTTTGCCAAACAGAATCTTCTCTGAGATCCCCAGCATCCACCCTTCCGGGATTTCGCTAAACCCCTGCGATCGCATTGCGCTGATCTGCTCAGGCGAGAATTTACCCTGCGGTGCGCTCTGGCAGCCCGCCAGTAACAGGGCCAACACTAGCCCAATCGTCATGCCTGTTTTTTTCATCCTATCTCCCATGATTATCATTAAGACGCAGCGCGTTGATGGCGCTGCTTCTCCAGATACATACTGCGATCGGCCGCTTCCATCACACCTTCGGCAGTCGCCGCCTGGCTTGCTACGGCACGGCCAATACTTAATGTCATCACCACGGACTCACCTCCGTGAAGATCAATAGGCTCCGCCATGCGCAAATTAATCGCGTCGATCACTGCCTGGACTTCATCATCATGACTCACATTTTCAAGGATCATGGCAAATTCATCCCCCCCAAAACGACAGACAAGATGAGTGTTTGCAGCGCAGTCATACAAACGCTCTGCTATCGCCAGCAAGACTTCATCCCCTGCTGCATGCCCCCATGTATCATTGACACCTTTAAAGTTATCGCCATCCATAAACAGCAGCGCAGTATGGGTTTTACGGGCACTATCACTCAGCACGCTATCCAGTGCACTGCAGAATGCAGCACGGTTGGCCAGCCCGGTCAGCGGATCGTGCAGCGCGCGCTTCAGCAGAGAATCCCGCTCCTGTTGCTCACGCAGCTGCCACTTTTCAATCTCGGTCAGCAGACTGTTAAAATCCTCACCAAACACGTGCAGTTCATTAATTTTTGACGGCGGAACCCGGCGTGAAAAGTTTCGCGTGGCACGAATATCATGCACAACGCCAGTCATATTCCTTAACGCTGCGATCAACCCACTGAACAAATGACGAGTCAACAGGAGTGCCACCAGCGAGGCCAACAGCAAACAGATAGTCAACACACTCAGGGAGCGGTAGACAAAATCCGTTACGGTGGCATCTTCGCCTGTCAGCGTAATGCTGCCGACTTTTTCACCATCATGCAGAATAGGCTGCTGGACCGGTTTCGGGAATAACCAGCCGGAGACCACACGTGCCAGTGGGTCTCTGCTCAGTTTATGTTCATCCCCCTGCCCCCAATGGGCAAGCTCGTTCCCTCTCAAGTCAGTCACTACCGCTGAAGAGAACTGCCCCTGTTTTCCCAGCTCATTCAGTGTATCCATAGCTGCATTACCGTCACGAAACACCACTGCAGCTTCCAGGCTGTGGCTGACGGTGTAAGCCAGCAGTTGCAGATTTTTGTCGGCATACTGACGGAAAGACAGCATTGAGGTGGCCGAAATAAACAGCCATGCCACGGTCATCGTGGTCACCACGCTGATCACACTGATACGCACCAGCGTATTGCGAAAGCTGAGCCTATTGTATTCTGTCGAGGATTTATCCATGTCGCTCACTCCCTGACGATGCCAGAATCAATACATCGGGATGCACCCGAACGCCACTTCGACCCAGCGAGTCGAGGTTCACCGAGAAACTCACGCGGTGATTAATAAATTTAAGGCAGAATGCGCTGCCGGCTGCACATTCTGGGGTTTGTTCAGCGATAGTGAGTAACGGTCGCAGTTGATAGCTGTTAATCAATTCAACCTGTTGCTGTGAGGATTCACGGCCAAAGTAGAGAATATCGCACTGAGAGGCGAGGGCCTGTCGCGCATCCTCAACGGGGATTGCCTGCCAGACAGCAGGAGGATGTTCCACCGGCGCTGCTGTCAGCGCGGGAGCGAAGTCAGCAGAGCGGAAGATACACAATCGGGGAAGCCCGGTAAGGTTTGGCCATCGGGTGTAACTGATAATACCGGCAACGGTCTGACGCACGTCTGCCGCTGACACACCCAGAGGTGAATCAGTTAACGTTTCACTCCTGAGAGGCAAAGTGGCACCACTCAGCAGGAGCGGTAGTAATATCACGCGTATTTTCGCCATGAAACCTCTATAGTCCCGGCCATTCATCTGGCCCCGTCGTCCCGGGTTTCATCCCCCCCACCGCCATTAAGAAATATCCTAACACCCTGTGAAACATTCGTCATCATGTTGAAAATAACATAAAAGGCCAGCCTTACGGCCAGCCCATGATGAATCGTGTCTGATTGTTCTCTCTCAGCCACTCACGTTTAGCGGCGTGATCGCCCGGCGATGACGTCGTTCAAAGTACATCGAAATCACCCCACCGGTCACGACCAGACCAGCACCAAAAATCGTCGTCGACTCTGGCAATGTGTCCCAGAACAGGTAGCCAATAAACACCGACCAGATCAACGTGCTGTAATCAAACGGCGCCAGCAGCGAGGCATCAGCGTATTTCAGGCTCAGGGTCAGCAGGATTTGCGTAATCCCTCCCAGCAGGCCGCAGCCAAGCAGCAACATCAGTTGCGTGCTATTCGGCATCGTCCAGCCAAACCACAGTGTGAACAGCGAGGTCAGCGTGGTGGTTATCGCAAACCAGAAAGCGATGGCCCCCGGCTTCTCAATACCGTTGAGATAACGGATCTGGATTGATGCACCTGCAATACACACCGCAGCCACCAGGGCCAGAATCATGCCCAGCGTGGACATCCAACTCACTGCGCTTAACGCCCCTTCCCGGGCAAAGAACAGCTGGCCAGACATCATCACCAGGATGCCAATAAAACCGGCAATCACCGCCACCCAGCGATGGTACTTAACCTTCTCACGCAGAAAAATTGCCGCCATGATCACGGTGATCAACGGAGCCGCATAGTTAATGGCGGTCACATCGGTCAGGGAGATATACAGCAGGGCAAGGTAACTGAAGTACAGCCCCCCGGTTCCGGCCAGCCCGCGTAGAAAGTGCCCTTTAATATTACGGGTGCGGATGCCATCAAGGATATTGCCCTGACACCACAACCAGATAAACAGGGGGATCAAGGCAACAGAAGAACGAAAGAAGATCACTTCTCCGACCGGGATGGTGCCATCCAGGCCTTTAACGCAGGCCATCATTAACGTAGAGGTCAGGGCACCGGCGATTTTCATCGACACACCGGTCGAGGGACTGGGCGAAGGGCGCATAGCGGGCAGAATTCCTGGCAGTAGATAGGTATCCATCAAACATACGCGGAATTTTTTTTATATCAGCTTAAAAATCAGCGGGAAACGACTTTTTATTTTTTTTAACGCGCGCAGAAGGCAGGAAATTTCGTGGGATACGCGCGATCCATATCTGCATAAAAAAAGGGGCTAACCTTTCGGTCAGCCCCTTTATTGCTATTAACTATCAGATGTCGCTTAAGCGCCCAGACGTTCTTTGATACGTGCAGACTTACCAGTACGCTCACGCAGGTAGTACAGTTTGGCTTTACGTACAGCACCACGACGTTTCACAGCAATCGAGTCGATTACTGGGGAGTGAGTCTGGAAAACACGCTCAACGCCTTCGCCGTTAGAAATTTTGCGAACAGTGAATGCAGAATGCAGACCGCGGTTACGAATAGCGATAACCACGCCCTCGAATGCCTGCAGACGCTTTTTAGCACCTTCAACGACCCATACTTTCACTTCCACGGAATCACCCGGACGGAATGAAGGTACGTCCTGTTTCATCTGTTCTTGTTCGATCTGCTTAATAATGTTGCTCATAATTAAATCTCTTATCCTGGGTAAACTGATAGTTAAGGCGAACTAAGCGCTATGCCCGTTCAACCGTATCATCGTTTTGTTGCCTGGTTGTGTTCCCGTTGGAACTCAGCCAGCAACTTTGCTTGCTCTTCAGTCAGAGCCAGGTTTTCCAGAAGTTCAGGTCTTCTAAGCCAGGTACGGCCCAGCGACTGTTTCAGGCGCCACCGGCGAATATCAGCATGGTTGCCCGACAGTAAAACTGGCGGAACCTCCATCCCTTCTAACACCTCAGGTCGGGTATAGTGTGGGCAATCCAACAAACCATCGGAAAACGAATCTTCCTCGGCTGAAGCCTGTTTTCCCAGTACACCCGGAATAAACCGGGAAACCGAGTCAATCAACGTCATTGCTGGCAGCTCGCCACCACTGAGTACGTAATCCCCAATCGACCATTCTTCATCGATTTCGGTTTTAATCACGCGCTCATCAATCCCTTCGTAGCGACCACAGACCAGAATTAACTTCGTGTTGGTCGCCAGCTCGCAAACCCCATCTTGATCGAGTTTACGCCCCTGAGGTGACAGATAAATCACCTTAACGCCTTCTCCTGCCGCCGCTTTTGCTGCGTGGATGGCATCCCGTAAGGGTTGAACCATCATTAGCATTCCCGGTCCGCCGCCGTAAGGACGTTCGTCCACGGTGCGGTGCCGATCATGAGCGAAGTCACGAGGACTCCAGCTCTGAATGCTGAGCAGGCCATTTTTTACTGCCCGGCCAGTTACTCCGTAATCGGTAATTGCGCGAAACATTTCAGGAAACAGGCTAATTACACCAATCCACATACTTTGCGCCGGAGTATTACCGTTATGTTCGGAGCTCAAAAACCAGGATCCCAATCTACTGTAATGACACGAGTAGTGAGATCGACATTCTTGATAACCTGTTCATCGAGGAACGGAATTAACCGCTCCTGCGCACCAAATGCATCATTCAGGTTTGCTTTAACGACGATAACGTCGTTCGAACCGGTTTCCATCATATCGATGACTTTGCCCAGTTCGTAGCCTTCAGTAGTGACCACCTGGCAGCCCATAAGGTCTTTCCAGTAGTAGTCACCGCTATCCAGCTTCGGCAGTTGCTCTGAGTCCACGACAATTTCGCAATTGGTCAGTAGGCCCGCAGCATCACGATCGTCAATGCCTTTGACTTTGATGATCATGTCCTGATTGTGGCGCTTCCAGCCTTCCAGCTCGACAAGCTGCCATTGACCCGCACGTTGGATAAACCACGGCTGATAGTCAAAAATGCTTTCGGCGTCTTCGGTGGAGGAAAACACTTTGAGCCAACCACGAATACCGTATGCCGAGCCCATCTTCCCCAGAATTAACGGGGTAGCGGGAGGCTGGGCGGTGAGTTGCTTGCTCATGTTGACCACCGTGACAGATTAAGCTGCTTTCTTAGCTTGTTTGATCAGCGCGTTAACGCGATCAGACAGAGTAGCGCCCTGGCCAACCCAGTGCTCAATGCGGTCCAGATCCAGACGCAGTGCTTCAGCCTGACCTGATGCGATCGGGTTGAAGAAACCAACGCGCTCAAGGAAGCGACCGTTGCGAGCATTACGGCTGTCAGTTACGACTACCTGATAGAACGGACGCTTTTTAGCGCCGTGACGTGCCAAACGAATTGTTACCATAACATCCTCTTTAGTTAATAAAACAGCCGGGCCCCATTGAGGGAACGGGGCCCGGATGCAATATAAAAAGCCCGAAAATTTTACTCATTTTGGCGCAAAAAGCAATCTAATTCGCCTGAGTCGTTTTCTGGCTGGCTTAGCGGCCAGGGAAGCCCGGCGGCATCATACCTTTCATGCCGCGCATCATCTTCGCCATACCGCCCTTCTTCATCTTCTTCATCATGCGCTGCATGTCGTCGAACTGCTTCAATAAGCGGTTAACGTCCTGCACCTGCATTCCTGAACCGGTGGCAATGCGGCGCTTACGGGAGCCTTTGATAATCTCAGGTTTTTCACGCTCTTTGCGTGTCATTGAGTTAATCATCGCTTCCATGCGCACCAGCACTTTGTCGTCCATCTGCGATTTAACATTATCTGGCAGTTGGCCCATGCCCGGCAGCTTGCCCATCAGGCTCGCCATGCCGCCCATGTTGCGCATCTGCTTCAACTGGTCGAGGAAGTCGTTCAGGTCGAAACCATCCCCCTTCTTCAGCTTACTGGCCAGTTTTTCTGCCTGCGCACGGTCTACTTTGCTTTCAATATCTTCGATCAGCGACAACATGTCGCCCATGCCGAGGATACGAGAGGCAATGCGGTCCGGGTAGAACGGTTCCAGAGCTTCGGTTTTCTCACCGACACCCATAAATTTGATTGGCTTACCGGTAATATGACGAATCGACAGCGCAGCACCACCACGGGCATCACCATCGACTTTCGTCAGTACCACACCCGTCAACGGTAACGCTTCGTTGAACGCTTTCGCGGTGTTGGCGGCATCCTGGCCGGTCATAGCATCGACGACAAACAGCGTTTCTACCGGATTAATCGCGGCGTGAATTTGTTTGATCTCGTCCATCATCGCTTCATCAACGTGTAAGCGACCAGCGGTATCCACCAGCAACACGTCGTAGAATTTCAGCTTCGCCTGTTGCAGCGCGCTGGTAACGATATCAACCGGTTTCTGACTGAGATCTGACGGCCAGAAATCCACGCCAACCTGCTCAGCCAGTGTTTCCAACTGTTTAATCGCCGCAGGGCGATATACGTCAGCAGACACCACCAGTACTTTTTTCTTGTGCTTCTCACGCAGGAACTTACCCAGCTTACCGACGCTGGTGGTTTTACCCGCACCCTGCAAGCCCGCCATCAGTACCACAGCAGGTGGCTGAGCAGCCAGGTTCAGAGTGTTGTTCTCTTCCCCCATCGCAGCAACCAGTTCGTTTTTCACGATCTTAACGAACTCCTGACCCGGGGTCAGACTTTTGTTCACTTCATGGCCGACGGCACGCTCTTTGACGCGTCCGATAAAGTCACGGACGACTGGCAGCGCGACGTCAGCTTCCAGCAACGCCATGCGCACTTCGCGCAGCGTGTCTTTAATATTATCTTCAGTCAACCGCCCGCGGCCGCTGATATTGCGCAGGGTCTGCGACAGTCTGTCGGTTAAATTATCAAACATCGTCTCTCGCTCAACGTAATGAGAGGCCGCCTCGGCGACACAATGGCGCGGATTATAACATAGAGACGTTGGGATCTCAGCCATATGCGATGAGATCGTTTGGAGCCAGCAGCCGCTGGCGCTATACTGGTTCTTTTCTTATCTGATCGATACCTGACGAATTCTATGTCTGTAATTGCGATTCTGGCGCTACTCGCCTACTCATTCAGCCTTGCACTGATCGTTCCCAGCCTGTTGCGCAAAAACAGCACCTGGCGTCGTCTGGCAGTGCTTTCTGCCATCGCCGCACTGGTGTGTCACGCCGTGGCGCTGGAGCAGCGTATTTTCGGGCCAGACGGCGGGCAGAACCTCAGCCTGCTGAACATTGGTTCGCTGGTGAGCCTGCTGATTTGTGCGATTATGACCATTGTCGCCTCCCGCAACCGCGGCTGGATCCTGCTGCCGATTGTTTACAGCTTTGCGCTAATCAACCTCGCATTTGCCACATTTGTTCCCAATGCCTTTATCACCCACCTGGAAACCACACCAGGCATGATGGTGCATATCGGACTGGCACTTTTTGCCTATGCCACGCTGATCATTGCCGCACTGTATGCGTTACAGCTGGCCTGGATTGACTGGCTGCTAAAGAACAAAAAACTGGCCTTCAGCACCGATATCCCCCCGCTGATGACCATTGAACGTAAAATGTTTCATATCACCCAGATCGGTGTAGTCCTGCTAACGCTAGTGCTCTGTACCGGGCTGTTCTATCTGCAAGATCTGTTCAGTCGTGAAAATATCGATAAAGCAGTGCTGTCGATCCTGGCCTGGTTTCTCTATATCGTGCTGCTGTGGGGCCATTATCACGAAGGCTGGCGCGGTCGCCGTGTCGTGTGGTTCAACTGCGGAGGCGCATTTTTACTGACCATGGCTTATTTTGGTAGCCGTATGTTGCAGCATTTCCTAACCTCCTGATTGATCACTACAAGGATTTCCCTTGGAACACGTTTCAACCACGACCCTGATCATTACGCTGGTTATTATGATTTTGGTGTCGGCGTACTTTTCCGGCTCCGAAACCGGCATGATGACGCTCAACCGCTACAAGCTGCGTCATCAGGCTAAAAATGGTGATCGTGCCGCACGTCGTGTCGAAAAATTACTGCGTCGTCCTGACCGACTCATCAGCCTGGTGCTGATCGGCAATAATCTGGTCAACATTCTGGCTTCTGCGCTGGGAACCATTGTCGGTATGCGTCTGTATGGTGATGCGGGAGTTGCTATTGCTACCGGTATTCTGACCTTTCTTGTTCTGGTCTTTGCTGAAATCTTGCCAAAAACCATCGCAGCGCTCTACCCGGAAAAAGTGGCCTTCCCCAGCAGTGTGCTGCTGGGTCCATTGCAGATTATTATGATGCCGCTGGTATGGCTGCTGAACACCATTACCCGCATGCTGATGCGTCTGGTGGGGATGAAAAGTGATGGCGCTATCAGTGCCGCGCTGAGCAAAGACGAACTACGTACCATCGTTTACGAATCGCGTTCGCTGATGTCGCGCCGCAATCAGGATATGTTGCTGTCCGTTCTCAATCTTGAAAAAGTGAACGTCGATGACATCATGGTGCCGCGTAACGAAATTGTCGGTATCAATATCAATGACGATTGGAAATCGATCGTACGCCAGCTGACCCACTCACCACACGGACGCATCGTCCTGTATCGCGACTCTCTCGACAATACCATGAGCATGCTGCGTGTGCGCGAGGCTTATCGTCTGATGACCGAGAAAAAAGAGTTCACCAAAGAAGTGATGCTGCGCGCTGCAGATGAAATCTACTATGTGCCGGAAAGAACGCCGCTCAGCGTGCAGCTTGTGAAGTTCCAGCGTAATAAGAAGAAGGTCGGGTTGGTGATCGATGAGTACGGCGATATTAAAGGTCTGGTGACCATCGAAGATATTCTGGAGGAGATTGTTGGCGACTTCACCACCTCCATGTCACCGACGCTGGCCGAAGAAGTGGTACCACAGAATGATGGTTCGGTATTGATTGAAGGCAGTGCAAACATACGCGAGCTCAATAAAGCCTTTAACTGGGCACTCCCGGAGGAGGAGGCGCGTACCGTTAACGGCATGATCCTTGAAGCATTGCAGGATATTCCACTCGCCAATACCACGGTGCAAATTGGCCACTATGCCGTCGAGATTCTTGATGTACAGGACAATATGATTAAGCAGGTACGGATTATACCGCAAACGTCGCTGAAGGAGTCGGTAGGATCGTAAAGAAGTCTGGGCTGACCGAATAAAGGTCAGCCCAACATATCAACTAGATATGCAGTTCTTTCAGTTTTTCTTTCGGCAGCGCCAGCTCGTCGTTACGGTTAACACGAATGTCGTTGTCGAGGATGTTACGCGCGATGTCCTGCGCTTCATCCAGTGAGTGCATTTCACAGGTCCCGCACTGATAAATATTCAGTTCAGGGATATCACTCTGGTTTTTCACTTTCAGCACATCAGCCATCGCGGCTTTCCATGCTTTTGCTACACGTTGCTCGTCCGGCGTACCAATCAGGCTCATGTAGAAGCCCGTACGGCAACCCATTGGCGAAATATCAATGATTTCCACACCGTCACCGTTCAGGTGATCGCGCATGAAGCCCGCAAAAAGGTGCTCCAGCGTGTGGATACCGCGCTCGGTCAGGATCTCGATGTTCGGTCGGCAGAAACGCAGATCGAAAACCGTGATGGTATCGCCGGCAGGGGTCTTCATGGTTTTAGCTACGCGTACAGCAGGAGCGGCCATGATGGTGTGATCGACGGTAAAGCTATCCAGCAATGGCATACTTGTTACCTCAACGAATGAATTTATTTTTGAACTGATGAAACTTTTTCGAACGCTGCGCGTCTGAATATATGAAAGACGCGCATTTGTTATCATCCATCTCATCCCTGACAACAACAGAGATGCGAATTTTTGGCCACAGTTATGTGGCCTTTTTCTTTTGTATCGTTTAGCTCTTACCTTTCAAAAAGGTTTCAAGGTCAAGCGTATCACTTTCTTCAATGTCCTGCTGACTAACCTGTGATCGCCGCGCTTCCTCACTAAACTGCTGTTCCGTCAGCACTTCCAGCGACTCTTCGCTTAACTGAGCACGATACTGCTCGGCCAGGGCCAGCCCGGCACCCGCGATACCGTCCTCTTTCAATATGTCCAGGAATCGTGCGGAATAGGTCAGATCAGGATCGTCGAATGATGCCACCAGTCGGTCACAAACTTCCTGGTAGTGATGCTCGTCACTCTGGCTGTCGAGCGTTTCCGCCACGCGACGTAGATCGCTAAACAATGCCTTGCCCACATCAACCAGCAAATGCTGCGACTCTTCGCATCCCATGCTGATCGTCTGACCGGGTTTACGCCCTTCAAGGATCACGCGATTCCAGTTTTTACGTGTGCAGGCCAGCTCGGCACTGTTCATCTCCGGCGCATCCGCCAACGTACACCAGACCAGGAATAAATCGAGGAACCGCACCTGATTCGCATCCACGCCAATCGGCGAGAAGGGATTAATATCCAGTGAGCGGACTTCGATATATTCAATACCACCGCGCAGCAATGCATCCGAAGGCGCCTCGCCAGAACGTGTCACACGCTTCGGTCGGATCGGCGCATACAGCTCGTTTTCAATCTGCAATACGTTGGTATTCAGCTGTAACCAGTTACCGTTTTCATCCTTCACACCCATCGCAGCGAACTCTTCCGACGGTGTTTTAATCGCCGCTTTCAGACCGGTAATGTAGTCAGGAAGATTGTTGAAGGTGATGCCAAGGTTACTCTGGGATTTATTGGTATAACCCAGGTCACTCAGACGCAGTGAGGTGGCATAAGGCAGTGACAGCATTCCCTTATCGCTGCGATCAAACGGCAGTGCGCTCTCCTTACCTTGCAGGAATGAAGAACAGATTGCAGGTGAGGCACCGAAAAGATACGGGATCACCCAGCCAAAGCGATAATAGTTACGGATCAGGCGGAGATAGCCATCAGAGATAGCGTCTTTACCACTTTCTGCATCCTTCACCCCCGCCCACTCCTGCCAGAAGGAGAGCGGCAATGAGAAGTTATAATGCACGCCAGAGATAACCTGCATCAGCGCGCCATAACGGTTTTTGAGCCCCTGGCGATACAGTGTTTTCATCTGGCCAATATTCGAACTGCCATACTGCGCCAGCTCAATATCCTGATCGGGAACGATCATGCATGGCATACTCATCGGCCACATACGTTCTTCGCCCAATTGACGGGCAACATGGCGATGGATATCGCGCAAAAATGCCAGCAGATGATCAATATCCTGATGGACCGGCGTGATAAATTCTAGCAATGCTTCGGCAAAGTCAGTGGTAATCCACTTATGTGTTAAAGCTGAACCAAGAGCAGCTGGGTGTCCGGTGGTCGCAAGATGGCCACCCGGCATGACGCGCAGCGTTTCGCGCTCAATGCCGCGACCAATACCTTTAAGTGCGTCAGGGTGAGCTTCCAGCCAGGAAAGCGCCTGTGATACGTCCGGGATCAAATTGACCTCCCGCTCAGAGAAAAATTTATTATTGTTCAGCATAATGTTAACCGTAGCGCCGCCTTAACGCGAATCAATGCCACCATTCCATGCCCTGTAGTGTTGCGGCTGCCAGCACCAGATAACGCAGGGTCTTGCCGATAGCGAGACATATCACCATCGGCAGCCAGGCGAAACGTAGCCAGCCAGCAATAACGCATAGCAGATCACCAATCACTGGTAACCAGCTAAAAAGCAGCGCAGCAGGCCCCATTCGGTGCAGCCACGCCGTTGCTGTGTTGTGCCATCGCCCCTGACTTTTTAATGGAAGCAGGCGACCAATAACAATGTTGGTTAAACCACCCAGGGTATTTCCCAGTGCGGCAATCAGGATCAATGCCGTGACAGAAACGTTCCCCGCCAGCAGTAACCCCACCAGTAACGCTTCCGAGCTCCCCGGCAATAACGTGGCGCTCAAAAAGCTACTGGCAAACATCGAACCGTAAGCTAACCATTCACTCACAGCAGACGGACATCCACCGCATCCATACCTGCCGCACGTGCCGCCTGTATACCGAAATCAGCGTCTTCAAACACCACACAGCGTGCAGCGGGTACACCGATTAATTCAGCGCAACGCAGAAATGTATCAGGTTCTGGCTTATGGCGTTTAACATCATCTGCTCCGACAATCGCATCAAAGTGGTTCAGCAGCCCCAGATGCTGCAACAGCCCCACCGCCATTGCGTGCTCACTGCCGGTGCCTACCGCCATCGGGCGGCGCCCTTTATAGGCTTTCACCACGTCAATGAGCGGTAATGGCTGCACGCTGTCGAACAGCATCGTTTTCAGTAATGCCGTTTTTTCTTCAGCCAAGCGGTAAGGATCCAGGTCGCTTTGCTGACTGGCAATGATCACCTGCGCAATGTGCCATGTCGGCGAACCATTCAGGCCGATGATAGCCGTTTCATCGAAAGTCATGCCATATTGCCCCAGCACCTGGTGCCAGGCTTTACGGTGTGTTGGCTCAGTGTCGAGGATGGTGCCATCCATATCGAAGATCAAGCCGTCATAAGCATCGTACATTCTCGCATCCATCCTGATAACGGAACGATTACTTTAGCGTAAAAGCACCCTCGTTGTCGCTGTTGGCATGGATCAGCAAATGCCTTGAAAAACATAGGGATTTTGATTATCAGATAAATGCGTGGGATAAAACGCAGAGGAATTTAGGTTAAGTGTGGAATTCGCAAGAAGGATTTGTAGAAAAGTGCAGAAGAGGGAGTGTTGTTGCCAGTACAGAGGTGCTTCCAGACTTACAGAAGATGGTGCATCCAGGAGGATTATTCGGCTTTGCCTCACCCTAACGGGCCGTCGCAAGCGACGTTATCCTCCTTTGTGCTGGCGTTTACTGCTATCCAGCTGAGCTATGGATGCATGGGTAAAGCTATACAGTATTTACTCTGTATGGGTAACGCTATTGGAGGAGGTAAAGCGACAAAACTGAGGAGATACTTAAGAATGGTGCATCCAGGAGGATTCGAACCTCCGACCGCTCGGTTCGTAGCCGAGTACTCTATCCAGCTGAGCTATGGATG
>NZ_JBJGXA010000062.1:0-2151 GCF_045107195.1 Erwinia sp. AnSW2-5 | reverse complement strand
GTCATCCGGGCTGGCCGGTGGCCTGGTCGGAGACAACACCGGCAGTGCCGTCTATGCGGCGCAGGCAGGGAAGACGACGGCGGAGAATAACTTCCTGAGCAGTACCTCCTCGGAAAAACGTGATGCTTTGGCAGAGAAGGTCTTAAAAGGCGATAAATCCCTGCAAACTGCGAAAGAGTTTTTACAATTTGAGAATGCCGATAAACGTAGCGATGTACTGGTTGCTAAGTTCAATAAAGAACCAGCTAAGTTGAGCATAGCAGAGCGAACTGAGTTGGTAAGCTATTTGAAGATATATGCATCTGAAATGCAGGCTAAATATGGTGAGGCAGTGACTAAAGAGCTGATCGCAGGAATGCTGACTGGTCAGGATTATATGAAGTCAGCGCCACAGACAGAGGCGCAGCAGAAAGCACAAACAATCATGAGTACCTGGGGTTACCATAAATCCAACGCCAGCATTGGAGACCCGATATTGTTATTTGGCAGCAGTGTCCTTGGCACCACAATAAAAGAAGGTATGGCGCTTAATGCGGCAATCGGTGTGGGCGTGAATACGGGCGTACAACTTAGCGGGAATGATCCTTTCAGCTATGTGGATGCGATTATGGCTGGCGTGACTGCGGCGGCGACAACAGGTAAAAGCTGGCAGGCATCAGCAGCGATCAATATGGGAGGTGCTGCGATTGGCAGTGCGATTAAAGGGGAAGACCCGACTAACTCTGTGATAAGTAATGGCTTTGGTAGTGCGGCTGGTAGTTTAGGGGGGAAAGTTGTTGATTCGTTGTCTCCTGTAACTGATCAAGTGACAAAGGATGTCATTGGTGCAGTTACAGGCTCTACTGCTTCTGAACTTACAGGAAAAGCTGTAAAAAAAGAGTTAGACAAGCGGGAGAAGAAGCAATGAATCTCTTCAGCAAGGTTGGTATCCTTTGGCTTCTTTTTTTAGTTGTGTACTGTACTGCTTTAATCTCTGTTGTTCTTTTTATATGCCAACTAGGAGTGTCAACAGTTTTCTATTTCAATGATGGGGTATTCCTTTTTGTATGGGAAGATGCATTGTATATCGCATTAAAAAAAGGGAGCATAGCAGGAGTAGTATTAGGTGCTGGAATATGGTTGAAAAATAAATTGCATGAGCGTCGCGGAGAATAACTCCCTGGCGAACGTTCTGGCAGCAGCGAATAAACAGAAACCCGGAACCACAGCGAATTACGAATCGGGAACCCAGGCCGCTATTAAGGAAGCCTGCAGCGGCGGGACACCGGTATCCTGTGAGACAGCGATGGCAGCGGTGGGCAGCGTTATCGCCTGGCCGCTGTTACCGGGAGTGGCAGCAACAACCAGCCTGATAGGTGCGGGAGCCAATGCCGGAGTGGGTTATCTGATTAACGGCGAAGTGAACACAAATGATGTGATACTGGGTTACTGGACCGGGGCATTTACGGCAGGGACCGGGTTGTGGGGCACAATGAGCGTGAATGCGGCCAGTGGAGCCACATCCAGCTATCTTAAAGGTGATGATCCGTTGAAAGGTGGGGCTATGAGTGGCGCTGCATCCGGGCTGGGCTATGGTGCTGGTAAGCTGGTTGAGTTGCCTCTTGATAAGATATTCAATCCAATGAAGCCATGGAAAGACTGGATCTGGGTTGATGTTGGAAAGGGTATATCGAAGCCGTTGCCGTTAGATCCGTTGCCGGGGGTTGCTGGTAATATATTCGGTTCAGGTACAACTGAATTCTCTAATGATCAAGCAGGTAAATGGGTCAAAGATCATTTAGGGGACAAAAAGTGAGAAAGAATAAATTTAAATGGTTATTTGTTTTCTTGTATCTCAACTTAGCCTTAATGTTTGTCTTTCCATTATGGTTCATACTTGTACAAGTCGCTACTGAGTTCTTTTATTCTCTGTATTATGCCGGAAAATTTAGTGTTTCAAATATTGATTTTATTAAGGCAATAAAAGCAGGCTTATTCTGTGGGGGTCTTGCGGGTTCAGGGTGTTGGTGGATTTATTACCAACGTTACAGAAAAAACAGATAACACAAAAACCCCGGCCACTGAGTCGGGATTTTACTGTATAACCAGGCAGTTACACTTTAGCCGCCCGCTTCTGCTGCCCCGTGATCAGCTGATTGGTGAAATCAGCAC
>NZ_JBJGXA010000061.1:0-2090 GCF_045107195.1 Erwinia sp. AnSW2-5 | reverse complement strand
GGCAAGAATGCGGTGGAGAATAATGCGCTGAGTGCCCCGGATGATAAGACACGGCAGGATGCGAAGTGGTCACTGCCGTATCTGGAAGGTGATAAAAAAACGCAGGCTGAAAATTTGGTTGCCGATATGAATGCGAAGGATAAAGCATTTAATGCAGCTATTGATGCGGCGTGTAAAAAACTGTCATCGGCTCAGTGTCAGGGAATGCGGCAGGAACTGGCGGCAATGTCGAAAAGCTATGACGAGCAGCTCGACGGCCAGTACATCGGTAATATGGGCAGCGTCTATAAGGAAGGAAAAGGCCAGGTTGATGCTCTGATGTGGCAGTATGCGACAACGGATGCGAAAACAGAGCGTGAAGTAAATATTAACCGTATTGCTGAAAACTGGGGAGTAAGTAAGGAAACGGCTGCAACGTTGTATGATGGCATGGCGGTAGTTCATACCACGGCGGCGATAGGTGGTGCGGTGTATGGGATGAAGGGTGAAAGTATCCCAGTAGCTAAGGGGAGGGCATCCGCATCAGAAACTTACTTCAGGGTTGAAGGTGGCGGTAGTGGCACAAAAACGAGCCAAAATAGGATTAGTGCTAACGCTGATGGTAGTGTAACTATCAACTCTGGGTGTAGTGGGCAATTATGCGTCAGTACAAATGGTCCCAATCATGCGTCATATTATCTTACTAACAAAAGAGCTGATGGATCAGTGGTCGTTTTTGAGGTCGATGCTGCATTACATAAACAAATAATGGATGCAGCACTTCCCCAGAAACCTATCCCAGGTGTCCCTAGAGACCCAAATGCACCTAAGATAGTAGATCCAAATAAAGGTGAACCCAGCGTATCGCTGGAGTTACCGAAAGTGTGGGACAGACTCATAGAGCAGAACTCATCAAAAGCTCGTGTGCTAACAAAAGAGGCGTTCATGAATGAATTTGGAAAATAATTACCAGGATTTGCTCAGAGAGATCTTTGATGGTTACAAAGCAATAGCTGTTTTTGTGGTTAAAGGGAAGCATTATTATATTATTGATGATAAAGATAATTATTGCATTGATGTGAGGCCGGAATATAAGGCTTACATTGACAAAGGGCTTATGAAAGAATCTCTTTATGATGAGGCCATAAGACTATTTAGGAATGGAGTGCCTGTTCTGACAGAAGATAACTTTCATGACTATGTCATCAAAAATAACATCGATACTTATTCAGTTGAAGAAATGAGGAGTTTTTTTACATTAGAACGAACAACATCTTATTTATATGATTTTTATGATTATGTTGAGAGGTTTTTATCAGTATTAACAGATCCTGTTTCAGACGAATGGGATCAGTGGAAAATGAGACTGCCTCAGTTCTATATTAATTTTGATAAAAAAATATATCGCCATACTGATTGGGACCGAAGTCACGAAACATCGGCACCACCTGATTGGAATGCTCAGGCTAATAGTGATTTTGGTTTATTCATTCCAGATAAGGAACAATATTGGTTGATTGATGGTATGAATTTTTGGAAATTACAAATGTAATGCCCCGGGCATCTGGCCAGGAATGTAAGAGCAGGGGCAGTAAGATGACGCTTAGTTCCTCAGCAGGTTACCTGAAGCGGCCATGTCAGCTTAGCTCGGGTCGTGCGGTCATACATCCAGCCGATGGATGACGCTGACAAACTGGTTCACGCCCCGATTAATTTCCTTAAGGCTCCGTGAGAGGTCGCTGATTTTATCCTGTTCGGTGACCACAAATTGTTTTACTGCATCCAGCTGTTGATACATCTGCTGAATGAGATCGGCGTTAAGGTCCACGACAGACGTTATTTTTTGCGTAGCGCTGGCGGTCGATGCAGCCAGTCGGCGGACTTCCGCAGCAACGACACTAAATCCGCGTCCGGCTTCGCCAGCCCGCGCTGACTCAATGGCGGCATTCAGTGCCAGAATATTGGTTTGTGCGGCAATAACGTTAATTGTATCAACGACTTCAGTAATGCTTTTGGCCGAAGCATTGAGTTTTGCACCAATCTCAGTCGCAGCATTTACCTGTACAGCAACCAGCCCGGAGTTACGAACGCTGAACAGCGGGCGTGATACT
>NZ_JBJGXA010000060.1:0-4627 GCF_045107195.1 Erwinia sp. AnSW2-5 | reverse complement strand
CAGTCAACGTGCGCGTAGTGGCGAGATGGGGTGTCATATTCAACGTGAGAAGTGTTGATGGTGATACCACGTGCTTTTTCTTCTGGTGCGTTATCGATCTGATCGAACGCACGTGCAGAACCGCCGTAGGTTTTAGCCAGAACGGTGGTGATAGCAGCAGTCAGGGTAGTTTTGCCGTGGTCAACGTGGCCGATAGTACCAACGTTGACGTGCGGTTTGGAACGTTCAAATTTTTCTTTAGACATCGCTTGTCCCTCTAAGACACGGATTAATCGGTGATATCACCACATCAACCAGGCATTGCCTGAATCGTTGAATTTTAATGTACAGAGAAGAAGCAGGGAGGGAGATTTGAAAGTGGTGCTGATACCCAGAGTCGAACTGGGGACCTCACCCTTACCAAGGGTGCGCTCTACCAACTGAGCCATATCAGCACGGCTTGGAGCGGGCAGCGGGAATCGAACCCGCATCATCAGCTTGGAAGGCTGAGGTAATAGCCATTATACGATGCCCGCATCCTGGAACTCGGCTACCTGTTCTGTCTGTAGCTTTTGAACAACTCAGAAAAAGATTTCTTCGCTATTCAGCCACCAAGCGTTTGCCTGATGACTTTGACTGTGCTTGAGCTCAGTCTGAAATCGTGATGAACAACTTATGGAAGTTGCCATCGTTCCGGTTGAGTCGTTTATCTCTCTACCGGTTTCAACTCCTGATCGCTGAGTCGAAATGGTGGTGGGGGAAGGATTCGAACCTTCGAAGTCGATGACGGCAGATTTACAGTCTGCTCCCTTTGGCCGCTCGGGAACCCCACCTGGGATATTTCGTTACTTGATGGTGCCGGCTACCGGAATCGAACTGGTGACCTACTGATTACAAGTCAGTTGCTCTACCAACTGAGCTAAGCCGGCATCAAGTGGTGCGCATTCTAGGAAGACCTGAGGGAGGATGCAACAAAAAAATTGCGATAATTGTTCTTATGCTCACTATTTGTGCAATTCTTCTCAATTTAGCGAATTTACATACAAAGTTCGGTCAAAGAAGCGCCAACCTTCTTAATCCCCTGACAGCAGTGGAACCCGGTGGATGACGCTAAAATATCAACCCGGTGTACTTTAGCGCATAAAAATTCACCTTTTACAAAAAATTGGATCTCACCTTCGCGCTTAATCAGGCTGGCTTTTCATTGCCCGCGAAAAATATCATTAATGCGGGTGCGGTTACGTTTGCATCTTTGCGTTATCTTTTTTCCTTCTTATTCATGCCTGTCTGGTGGTAACCTCCGACAATTGTTTTATGAAATTTCCCTTAGTACTTAAGCCTGACAACAACCGCAACATGTTGTCATGAACCGGCTAACCTATTGAAGGGTGAAAAATTGCTGGCAGAAGCACGCATATGAGAAAAAAAGACGCCTTGTTAACGACACCTTATCTGCATTTCAATCGTGGCCAGTGGGCTGCGCTGCGTGATTCGGTGCCAATGACGCTATCCGAAGACGAAATTGCACGTCTTAAAGGCATTAACGAAGATCTCTCCATGGAAGAAGTGGCAGAGATTTATTTGCCCTTATCTCGTCTGTTGAATTTCTATATTAGCTCTAATTTACGACGCCAGGCCGTGCTGGAGCAGTTTCTCGGGACCAATGGCCAAAAAATCCCGTACATCATCAGTATAGCGGGCAGCGTCGCGGTGGGTAAAAGCACCACAGCCCGTGTATTGCAGGCATTACTTAGCCGCTGGCCAGAGCATCGTAGAGTCGAACTGATTACCACAGATGGCTTCCTGCATCCAAATGCGGTGCTCAAAGAACGTGGGCTAATGAAGAAGAAGGGCTTCCCGCTCTCTTATGATATGCACCGTTTGGTCAACTTTGTTTCAGACCTCAAGTCTGGTGCTTCTCAGGTTACCGCCCCGGTCTATTCACATCTGATTTATGATGTGATCCCCGAGGGTGATAAAATTGTGCAGCAGCCGGATATTTTGATTCTGGAAGGGCTGAACGTATTGCAGAGTGGCATGGACTACCCGCATGACCCTCATCACGTCTTCGTTTCAGATTTTGTGGATTTCTCAATTTACGTCGATGCTCCTGAAGCACTTCTGGAACAGTGGTACATCAACCGTTTTCTAAAATTCCGTCAGGGCGCTTTTACCGATCCAGACTCCTATTTCCACCATTATGCACAACTGCCAGAAGAAGAGGCGGTAGGGATTGCAACCCAACTGTGGAAAGAGATTAATCATCTGAATTTAAAAGAAAACATCATGCCAACGCGTGAACGAGCAAGTTTGATCATGACGAAAAGCAGCGACCATGCGGTCGACCTTGTCAGATTAAGAAAGTAACAAAAGGGGCATAATGCCCCTGTTTTAATTCTGTGGCCGCAAAGAAATTTCACCGCCAACCCAGGACTTTCTGACACCATCCTGCTCAAGAATTAACCCTCCCTGCTGGTCAATTCCTCTTGCCGTTCCGAAGATCTCCCGATCGCCAATCAGCAACTTCACCGGACGGTCAATAAAGTTGTCTAACAGCGCCCAACGCTCTACGAAGGGTGCCAGACCATCCTGTTCAAACTGTGCCAGCGCCGTTCGCATCTTGTTTACTATCAATGCTGAGAGTGCATTACGGTCGACGGTAACATCAGCTTCCTGGAGGTTAATCCAGCCCTGATTAATCACATCAGCACCGGGTTCACGCATGGCCAGGTTAATACCAGCACCAATCACGATCTGCGCAGCATCGCCGGTTTTACCTGTCAGTTCAACGAGGATGCCTGCCAGTTTACGATCATCAAGGTAAATATCATTTGGCCATTTAACCCGAATGCCCGGGGCACCTTGTTCCTGCAATGCTTCAGCCAGAACAATACCAATAACAAGGCTCAATCCCATTGCGGCAGCAGGCCCCTGCTCAAGCCGCCAGTACATGGACAGATAGAGGTTCGCACCAAAGGGAGAAAACCACTGGCGTCCACGTCTTCCACGCCCTGCCTGCTGATATTCAGCAACGCATGCATCACCAGATTGCAAACTGTCCATACGATCGAGTAAATACTGATTGGTTGAGTCGATCACCGGGATAACGGCCAGACGACCCTGTTCAAGCTGAGCATTAATGGCCTGCTCATTCAGTAACTGCATAGGAAATGAAAGGCTGTAACCTTTCCCAGTAACAGTGAAGACATCAATGCCCCACTCTTTCAGGGTCTGTATATGCTTGTTAATTGCAGCACGACTCATACCTAAATGCTCACCGAGCTGCTCACCGGAATGGAATTCACCATCGGCCAGAATACTCACCAGCTTTAAGGGTACGGTGTTATCTTTCATGCGATAACCTCAACAGCATCTGTTTCACCCTGAGCGGCAATAAAGCGCACTTCCGGCTCCAGCCACACGTTAAATTTGTCTGCCACGCGATGGCGCACGGTACGGGCCAAATCGACAATATCCTGCCCACTGGCATCTTCCGCGTTAATCAATACCAGCGCCTGTTGTTGATGCACCGCTGCGCCGCCAAGGCGGAATCCTTTCAGGGCACATTGGTCGATCAGCCAGCCAGCGGCCAACTTCACGTTCCCGCTCTCCTGTGGATACTGCGGAATGCCTGGGTACTTTATTTGCAGTGCCGCAGCCAGATCTGCGCTCACCAGCGGGTTTTTGAAGAAGCTTCCTGCATTTCCTGTCACTTCAGGATCAGGCAGCTTGCTACGGCGCATATGGCAAACGGCATCGAACACCTGCTGTGGGGTTACCGTTCTGGGGTCAAGGTCGCGAAGGTCGCCATAGCTGAGTACTGGTTTCCAGTGTTTCGCCAGACGTAGCCCAACAGCAACGATGGCATATCCCTCACGATAACGATGTTTAAACACGCTGTCGCGGTAGCCAAACTGGCACTCTGAAGCACTCAGACGCCGACAAGTGCCCTCACGAAGGCTCACAATATCCACATACTCACACACCTGCTCCAGCTCGACGCCGTAAGCGCCAATATTTTGAATCGGCGCGGAACCCGCACATCCAGGAATCAACGCCAGGTTCTCTAAACCAGCCAGATTCTGTTTCAGCGTGGTTTCCACCAACTGATGCCAGTTCTCTCCGGCACCTACGTGTAAACACCACGCATCTTCAGTTTCTTCAACGCTGATGCCTTTGATGCGATTAATGATCACCTGACCGGAAAAATCCTCCAAAAACAGTACGTTACTTCCTTCACCCAACAGTAGTACAGGCTCATTTTGTTGGGTGCTCTGCTGCCAGCACCGGCAAAGTTCTTCAACGCTATCGACCACGCTGATACGGCTGGCATAAGCGTTAAGGCCGAAGGTATTCCAGGATTTTAATGAATGTTGCTGGCGGGACATAATACGACCTTCACAGAGTTAACTGTCAGATAGTGTACCCGATCCACCTTTGGAGGGTTTAGGATTTTCAGGCCATGGACATGGGAGTCTATCGATTTATGATTAACAGGATTTAAGGAATGATGGAGGAAATCTGCACGAACCAGATCGGGGAAATGGAGATCAGCGACATAAAACAGAGCTAAAATGGATAAAAAAAGACAACTCTGGCATTGAAAAGGTCAAATATGGCAGGTGATCCCCTGACAGAACGGGGACTT
>NZ_JBJGXA010000006.1:0-28997 GCF_045107195.1 Erwinia sp. AnSW2-5 | reverse complement strand
GTTACCCTGATCCACCCAATCGCGATGGACGACGGTCTGCGTTTCGCAATCCGTGAAGGTGGTCGTACCGTTGGCGCGGGTGTTGTTGCTAAAGTTATCGCTTAATCGCTGATAATATTTGACGCAACGCACAGGAAAAGGGCATCATTTGATGCCCTTTTTGCACGCTGTAACATAGAACCTGACTCATCAGTGATTTTTTCGACCATAATCATTGCTGAGGCAGGCTCTGTAGCACGGCGTTAAAGCCAATAGTTTTCAAGCTAACGGCTTGGAATTAAAGGATATGCCGAGTTACGCCTAACAGCATCATTCGGTTCGGTTGCCTCGTCTGACGGGGCAAAAGTGTTTCTGATTTATTGTGGCAGGTTGGTTTATGAGTGCTAATACCGAAGCTCAAGGAAACGGGCGCGGCCTGGAAGTATTGAAGTGGTTAGGTGTCGTGGTGCTTTTGGTCGCCGCTGTCGCCGGTAACTCCTATTATCGCGATGTAACATTACCTCTGCGTGCCCTCGCTGTCGTGGTCCTGATGGTAGCAGCAGCTGGCATTGCTCTGTTGACCACCAAAGGTAAAGCAACGTTGGCTTTTGCCCGTGAAGCGCGCACTGAAGTTCGTAAGGTCATCTGGCCTACTCGTCAGGAAACGTTGCACACCACGTTAATCGTTGCCGCGGTAACTGCCGTGATGTCACTGATTTTGTGGGGGCTGGATGGAATTCTGGTCCGTCTGGTATCGTTTATCACTGGCCTGAGGTTCTGAGATGTCTGAAGCTCCAAAAAAGCGCTGGTACGTCGTTCAGGCGTTTTCCGGTTTTGAAGGCCGCGTAGCTCAATCGCTGCGTGAGCATATCAAGTTACACAACATGGAAGAGCTGTTTGGCGATGTCATGGTTCCAACCGAAGAAGTGGTTGAGATCCGTGGTGGTCAGCGTCGTAAAAGCGAGCGCAAGTTCTTCCCAGGCTACGTGCTGGTCCAAATGGTTATGAATGATGCCAGCTGGCACCTGGTGCGCAGCGTGCCGCGTGTTATGGGCTTCATTGGTGGTACTTCTGACCGCCCGGCGCCGATTAGCGACAAAGAAGTTGATGCTATCATGAACCGCTTGCAGCAAGCGGGTGATAAGCCACGTCCGAAAACCATGTTTGAGCCTGGTGAAATGGTGCGCGTAAGCGACGGTCCATTTGCTGACTTTAATGGCGTGGTGGAAGAAGTCGACTACGAGAAAAGCCGCCTGAAAGTTTCTGTATCCATCTTTGGCCGTGCAACACCGGTTGAGTTGGACTTCGGTCAGGTTGAGAAGGGTTAATCACCCCTCTTAAAGTCGCCCCTGCTTTATTGCGGGGCGCATGAAAAACACACAATCACTATGATCTAGTGGTTGCGAGAGGCGCGAAATTGCACTACAATTTCGCGCCTTTTGTTTTTATGCGCTGTTCGCAGTGTGTGAATATTAATCACGGGGAGCTCCTTCAAGAGCGTTATCACCCAATAGAGGAATTATCATGGCTAAGAAAGTACAAGCCTACGTTAAGTTGCAGGTTGCAGCTGGTATGGCAAACCCAAGTCCACCGGTAGGTCCGGCACTGGGCCAGCAGGGCGTTAACATCATGGAATTCTGTAAAGCGTTCAACGCCAAAACAGAATCCCTTGAGAAAGGTCTTCCAACGCCAGTTGTGATCACCGTTTACTCTGACCGTTCTTTCACCTTCATTACCAAAACCCCTCCTGCAGCAGTACTGCTGAAGAAAGCGGCTGGTATTAAGTCTGGTTCTGGCAAGCCGAACAAAGACAAAGTAGGTAAAGTATCGCGTGCTCAGGTACGTGAAATCGCAGAAACCAAAGCTGCGGACATGACTGGTGCTGACCTGGAAGCGATGACTCGCTCCATCGAAGGTACTGCTCGTTCCATGGGCCTGGTAGTAGAGGATTAAGAAATGGCTAAGCTGACCAAGCGCATGCGCGTGATCCGTGACAAAGTTGATTCAACTAAACAGTATGACATCAACGAAGCTGTTGCTCTGCTGAAGGAACTGGCTACTGCTAAGTTCGTAGAAAGCGTTGACGTAGCTGTGAACCTGGGCATTGATGCTCGTAAATCTGACCAGAACGTTCGCGGTGCAACTGTACTGCCACACGGTACTGGCCGTTCCGTTCGCGTTGCCGTATTTGCCCAGGGCGCAAACGCTGAAGCTGCTAAAGCAGCCGGCGCTGAACTGGTAGGTATGGAAGATCTGGCTGACCAGATCAAAAAAGGCGAAATGAACTTCGACGTTGTTATCGCATCTCCTGATGCAATGCGCGTTGTTGGCCAGTTGGGTCAGGTTCTGGGCCCACGTGGTCTGATGCCAAACCCGAAAGTTGGTACTGTAACTCCTAACGTTGCTGAAGCAGTGAAAAACGCTAAAGCTGGTCAGGTTCGTTACCGTAACGACAAGAACGGTATCATCCATACCACTATCGGTAAGGTTGATTTCGATTCTGAAAAACTGAAAGAAAACCTGGAACACCTGCTGGTTGCGCTGAAAAAAGCCAAACCATCTCAGGCGAAAGGCGTTTTCATCAAGAAAGTTAGCCTGTCCACCACTATGGGCGCAGGCGTTGCAGTTGATCAGGCTGGCCTGAACGCTGCTGCAAGCTAATCTTGTGCTTTACGCGGGCGAATTATTCATCTAGAATCTTACGCCCGTTGTTCTGTAAATATACAGAACCCGGAATTGAGCCGCTCGTGGCGCATTCCAAGAATTTTTAGGTTGGAGCCTGGCCTTATCCAGGCCTCCGTCCAAGACCGCAGGTGTTTCGTAAGAAACTTAATCTCCTGCGTAGACGGTGACAGAACCAAAAGAATATTTTTATAGTCTTTGCTGGATTCTGCTCACCGTGATTTAGCGCCTGTCTGTGGCAACACTGTTCAGGCGAAGTGAGTTCCGGGGAAATCCATCCCCGGCCAAAAATCCAGGAGCACAAGCTAATGGCCTTAAATCTTCAAGACAAACAAGCGATTGTTGCTGAAGTCAGCGAAGTAGCCAAAGGCGCGCTGTCTGCGGTAGTTGCGGATTCTCGTGGCGTTACCGTAGATAAAATGACCGAACTGCGTAAAGCAGGACGTGCAGCTGGCGTATACATGCGTGTTGTTCGTAACACCTTGCTGCGCCGCGTCGTTGAAGGTACTCAGTTTGAGTGCCTGAAAGACACGTTTACCGGTCCTACCTTGATTGCATACTCTATGGAACACCCGGGCGCTGCTGCTCGTCTGTTCAAAGAGTTCGCGAAAGCGAATGCAAAATTCGAGGTTAAAGCTGCAGCCTTTGAAGGCGAGCTGATCAGTGCGGCTCAGATCGACCGCCTGGCAACTCTGCCTACCTACGATGAAGCAATCGCACGCCTGATGGCAACCATGAAAGAAGCCTCTGCTGGCAAATTGGTTCGCACTCTGGCTGCTGTACGCGATCAGAAAGAAGCTGCTGCTGCTTAATCAGCCAGCCTTTCTTTTCCGTTCACTTGCTTACGTATATAAATTACTTTCTGAATTTAGGAACACGAAATGTCAATCACTAAAGACCAAATCATTGAAGGCGTTGCAGCTCTGTCTGTAATGGAAATCGTTGAACTGATCTCCGCTATGGAAGAGAAATTCGGCGTGTCAGCTGCTGCTGCTGTTGCAGGTCCTGCTGCTGCTGCTGAAGCTGTAGAAGAAAAAACCGAGTTCGACGTTGTACTGAAAGCTATCGGCGCTAACAAAGTTGCCGTGATCAAAGCAGTACGTGGCGCAACTGGTCTGGGCCTGAAAGAAGCTAAAGATCTGGTTGAGTCTGCACCTGCTGCCCTGAAAGAAGGCATCAGCAAAGACGACGCAGAAGCACTGAAGAAAGCACTGGAAGAAGCTGGCGCAGAAGTTGAAGTTAAATAAGCCAACCTTTCAGGTTGCAGCCTAGTCTTTTAGGCTGATGGCTGGTGACTTTTTGGTCACCAGCCTTTTTGCGCTCTACAGCGTCAATGATATTTCACACTGTTTAGTCATTGATTAGCTTAATATCTTTCTCTATCGACGACTTAATATACTGCATTCCTGACTGGGTTCCTTGCTCAGACACTTGCAGCGAAATGATTTAAGCGTGATAGAAAGAGGTATTACGAAAAGCAGTCTGCTTTTCGAACAACACAAAACAGCGTTGCATGAACTGTCCTCCTGGATGGACAGCGAGGTTCTACATTTCAGCGAGCTGAGGAACCCTATGGTTTACTCCTATACCGAGAAAAAACGTATTCGTAAGGATTTTGGAAAGCGTCCACAAGTTCTGGACATTCCATATCTCCTTTCTATCCAGCTTGACTCGTTTCAGAAGTTCATCGAGCAAGATCCGGAAGGTCAATATGGTCTGGAAGCAGCATTCCGCTCCGTATTCCCAATCCAAAGCTATAGCGGTAATTCTGAGCTGCAGTACGTCAGCTACCGTTTAGGCGAACCTGTATTTGATGTGAAAGAGTGTCAGATTCGTGGCGTCACGTACTCTGCACCTCTGCGCGTAAAACTGCGCCTGGTGATCTACGAGCGCGAAGCGCCGGAAGGCACCGTTAAAGACATCAAAGAACAAGAAGTTTACATGGGTGAAATTCCACTCATGACCGATAACGGTACCTTTGTGATCAACGGTACTGAGCGTGTTATCGTTTCTCAGCTCCACCGTAGTCCTGGTGTCTTCTTCGACAGCGATAAGGGTAAAACCCACTCGTCGGGTAAAGTGCTGTATAACGCACGTATTATCCCTTACCGCGGTTCATGGTTGGACTTCGAGTTCGACCCGAAAGACAACCTGTTCGTCCGTATTGACCGTCGCCGTAAACTGCCTGCGACCATCATTCTGCGCGCGCTGAATTACACTACTCAGCAGATCCTGGATCTGTTCTTCGAGAAAGTAGTGTACGAAATTCGCGACAACAAGCTGCAGATGGAGCTGGTCCCAGAGCGCCTGCGTGGTGAAACTGCGTCATTCGATATTGAATCGAACGGCACCGTTTACGTCGAAAAAGGTCGCCGTATTACTGCGCGCCATATTCGTCAGCTTGAGAAAGATGCCATTGCACACATCGAAGTTCCGGTTGAGTACATTGCCGGTAAAGTGGTCGCTAAAGACTACATCGATGAGAGCACTGGTGAACTGCTGATCGCGGCGAACATGGAATTGTCACTGGATCTGCTGGCCAAACTGAGCCAGTCCGGTCACAAGCGTATCGAAACCCTGTTCACCAACGACCTGGATCACGGTGCGTACATGTCTGAGACTGTACGTGTCGACCCAACCAGCGATCGCCTGAGCGCACTGGTTGAGATCTACCGCATGATGCGCCCTGGTGAACCACCAACGCGTGAAGCGGCTGAAAACCTGTTCGAGAACCTGTTCTTCTCTGAAGACCGCTACGATTTGTCTGCGGTTGGTCGTATGAAGTTCAACCGTTCTCTGCTGCGTGATGAGATCGAAGGTTCCGGTATCCTGAGCAAAGACGACATCATTCAGGTGATGAAGAAGCTCATCGGTATCCGTAACGGTATTGGCGAAGTGGATGATATCGACCACCTCGGCAACCGTCGTATCCGTTCCGTCGGCGAAATGGCTGAAAACCAGTTCCGTGTTGGCCTTGTGCGCGTAGAGCGTGCGGTGAAAGAGCGTCTGTCCCTGGGCGATCTGGATACCCTGATGCCACAGGACATGATCAACGCCAAGCCAATTTCAGCGGCCGTGAAAGAGTTCTTCGGTTCCAGCCAGCTGTCACAGTTTATGGACCAGAACAACCCGTTGTCTGAGATCACGCATAAGCGTCGTATCTCTGCACTGGGCCCGGGCGGTCTGACGCGCGAGCGTGCAGGCTTCGAAGTTCGAGACGTACACCCGACTCACTACGGTCGCGTATGTCCAATCGAAACGCCGGAAGGTCCAAACATCGGTCTGATCAACTCCTTGTCTGTTTATGCACAGACCAATGAGTACGGTTTCCTGGAAACCCCATACCGTCGCGTTCGCGAAGGCGTGGTGACCGACGAAATTCATTACCTCTCTGCTATTGAAGAGGGTAACTACGTTATCGCTCAGGCGAACACCAACCTCGACGACGAAGGTCACTTCGTAGACGATCTGGTGACCTGCCGTAGCAAAGGCGAATCGAGCCTCTTCAACCGTGACCAGGTTGACTACATGGACGTTTCCACCCAACAGGTGGTTTCCGTCGGTGCGTCACTGATCCCGTTCCTGGAGCACGATGACGCCAACCGCGCATTGATGGGTGCAAACATGCAACGTCAGGCGGTTCCAACTCTGCGTGCTGATAAGCCGCTGGTTGGTACTGGTATGGAACGCGCGGTAGCGGTCGACTCCGGTGTTACTGCCGTAGCGAAACGTGGTGGTACGGTTCAGTACGTGGATGCATCACGTATCGTTATTAAAGTTAACGAAGACGAAATGCATTCTGGCGAAGCCGGTATCGACATTTACAACCTGACCAAATACACCCGTTCTAACCAGAACACCTGCATCAACCAGATGCCTTGTGTGAACCTGGGTGAACCGATTGAACGTGGTGATGTGCTGGCTGATGGTCCTTCAACCGACCTTGGCGAACTGGCACTGGGTCAGAACATGCGCGTCGCGTTCATGCCGTGGAACGGCTACAACTTCGAAGACTCCATCTTAGTCTCCGAGCGCGTGGTACAGGAAGATCGCTTCACTACTATCCACATCCAGGAACTGGCATGTGTGTCTCGCGACACCAAGCTGGGGCCAGAAGAGATCACTGCCGACATCCCTAACGTGGGTGAAGCTGCGCTCTCCAAACTGGATGAGTCCGGTATCGTGTATATCGGTGCGGAAGTGACTGGCGGCGACATTCTGGTTGGTAAGGTAACGCCGAAAGGTGAAACCCAGCTTACGCCAGAAGAGAAACTGCTGCGTGCAATCTTCGGTGAGAAAGCGTCTGACGTTAAAGATTCTTCTCTGCGTGTGCCGAACGGCGTGTCTGGCACCATCATCGACGTTCAGGTCTTCACCCGCGATGGCGTGGAAAAAGACAAACGTGCGCTGGAAATTGAAGAGATGCAGCTGAAGCAGGCGAAGAAAGACCTGTCTGAAGAACTGCAGATCCTCGAAGCTGGCCTGTTCAGCCGTATTAACTACCTGCTGGTTGCTGGCGGTGTTGAAGCGGAAAAACTGGACAAGCTGCCACGCGAGCGCTGGCTGGAACTGGGCCTGACCGACGAAGAAAAGCAAAACCAACTGGAACAGTTGGCTGAGCAGTACGACGAGCTGAAGCACGAGTTTGAGAAGAAACTTGAAGCCAAGCGCCGCAAAATCACACAGGGCGATGACCTGGCACCTGGCGTGCTGAAAATCGTTAAAGTTTATCTGGCCGTTAAACGTCAGATCCAGCCTGGTGACAAAATGGCTGGTCGTCACGGGAACAAAGGTGTTATCTCCAAGATCAACCCGATCGAAGATATGCCATACGATGAGTTCGGTACGCCGGTCGACATCGTTCTGAACCCGTTGGGCGTACCATCACGTATGAACATTGGTCAGATTCTTGAAACCCACTTGGGTATGGCTGCGAAGGGCATTGGCGAGAAAATCAACGCTATGCTTAAGAAGCAGGAAGAAGTGTCCAAGCTGCGTGAGTTCATTCAGCGTGCTTACGATCTGGGCAGCGATCTGCGCCAGAAAGTTGACCTGAACACGTTCACCGACGACGAAGTGCTGCGTCTGGCAGAGAACCTGAAAAAAGGTATGCCAATCGCAACGCCAGTGTTTGACGGCGCTAAAGAAAGCGAAATCAAAGAGCTGTTAGAGCTCGGCGGCCTGCCTTCTTCTGGCCAGATTACCCTGTTCGATGGTCGTACCGGTGAGCAGTTCGAGCGTCAGGTTACCGTTGGCTACATGTATATGTTGAAACTGAACCACTTGGTTGATGACAAAATGCATGCGCGTTCTACCGGTTCTTACAGCCTTGTTACTCAGCAGCCGCTGGGTGGTAAAGCGCAGTTCGGTGGTCAGCGCTTCGGTGAGATGGAAGTATGGGCACTGGAAGCATACGGTGCCGCTTATACCCTGCAGGAAATGCTGACCGTGAAGTCTGATGACGTTAACGGCCGTACCAAGATGTATAAAAACATCGTTGACGGCAATCATCAGATGGAACCGGGCATGCCGGAATCCTTCAACGTACTGTTGAAAGAGATCCGCTCGCTGGGTATTAACATCGAGCTGGAAGACGAGTAATAACTCGCATCTGCTGTACTGGTTACAGGGCGCCCGGGTCACTCCGGGCGTCTCTGAGAAGTCTCACTCCGACGGGAGCTAATCCGTGAAAGACTTACTTAAGTTTCTGAAAGCGCAAACTAAGACCGAAGAGTTTGATGCGATCAAGATCGCTCTGGCATCGCCAGATATGATCCGTTCATGGTCTTTTGGCGAAGTTAAAAAGCCGGAAACCATCAACTACCGTACGTTCAAACCTGAACGTGACGGCCTTTTCTGTGCGCGTATTTTCGGGCCAGTAAAAGACTACGAGTGCCTGTGCGGTAAGTACAAGCGCTTGAAACATCGCGGTGTGATCTGTGAGAAGTGTGGCGTTGAAGTTACACAGACCAAAGTTCGCCGTGAGCGCATGGGCCACATTGAGCTGGCTTCTCCAACTGCGCACATCTGGTTCCTGAAATCGCTGCCTTCGCGCATCGGTTTGCTGCTGGACATGCCACTGCGTGATATCGAACGTGTTCTTTACTTCGAATCTTACGTTGTGATTGAAGGCGGTATGACCAATCTCGAAAAGCGCCAGATCCTGACTGAAGAGCAGTATCTGGACGCGCTGGAAGAGTTTGGTGACGAATTCGACGCTAAAATGGGTGCGGAAGCGATCCAGGCTCTGTTGAAAAACATGGACCTGGAACAAGAGTGTGAAACTCTGCGTGAAGAGTTGAACGAAACCAACTCCGAAACCAAGCGTAAAAAACTGACCAAGCGTATCAAGCTGCTGGAAGCGTTCGTACAGTCTGGTAACAAACCAGAGTGGATGATCCTGACCGTGCTGCCTGTTCTGCCACCGGACCTGCGTCCTCTGGTACCGCTGGACGGCGGTCGTTTCGCCACGTCGGATCTGAACGATCTGTATCGTCGCGTGATTAACCGTAACAACCGTTTGAAACGCCTGCTGGATCTGGCTGCGCCAGATATCATCGTACGTAACGAAAAACGTATGTTGCAGGAAGCGGTCGATGCGTTGCTGGATAACGGCCGTCGCGGTCGTGCGATCACCGGTTCTAACAAGCGCCCTCTGAAATCTTTGGCCGATATGATCAAAGGTAAGCAGGGTCGTTTCCGTCAGAACTTGCTGGGTAAACGTGTCGACTACTCTGGTCGTTCGGTTATCACCGTAGGTCCATACCTGCGTCTGCATCAGTGTGGTCTGCCGAAGAAAATGGCACTGGAGCTGTTCAAACCGTTCATCTACGGCAAGCTGGAACTGCGTGGTCTTGCTACCACCATCAAAGCTGCTAAGAAAATGGTTGAGCGTGAAGAATCAGTCGTCTGGGATATCCTGGATGAAGTGATCCGCGAACACCCGGTCCTGCTGAACCGTGCACCAACTCTGCACCGTCTGGGCATCCAGGCGTTTGAGCCAGTACTGATCGAAGGTAAAGCGATTCAGCTTCACCCGCTGGTCTGTGCGGCATACAACGCCGACTTCGATGGTGACCAGATGGCAGTACACGTACCGTTGACGCTGGAAGCTCAGCTGGAAGCGCGTGCGTTGATGATGTCTACCAACAACATCCTGTCACCTGCGAACGGCGAGCCAATCATCGTTCCTTCTCAGGACGTTGTACTGGGTCTGTACTACATGACCCGCGACTGTGTTAACGCCAAAGGCGAAGGCATGGTGCTGACTGGCCCGAAAGAAGCTGAGCGTGTTTACCGCTCTGGCCATGCGTCTCTGCACGCTCGCGTTAAGGTGCGTATCACCGAACACGAGAAAAACGAGCAGGACGAGTGGGTTGCTAAAACCAGCATCATCGACACTACCGTTGGTCGTGCGATCCTGTGGATGATCGTACCAAAAGGTCTGCCTTACTCTATCGTCAACCAGGCGTTGGGTAAAAAAGCGATCTCCAAGATGCTGAACACCTGTTACCGCATCCTGGGTCTGAAACCGACAGTTATCTTTGCTGACCAGACTATGTACACCGGCTTTGCATATGCAGCTCGCTCAGGCGCGTCTGTGGGCATCGACGACATGGTTATCCCGGCTAAGAAAGTGGAAATCATCACCGAAGCGGAAGCGGAAGTGGCTGAGATTCAGCAGCAGTTCCAGTCTGGTCTGGTTACCGCTGGCGAACGCTATAACAAAGTGATCGATATCTGGGCTGCGGCCAACGAACGCGTTGCTAAAGCGATGATGGAAAACCTCTCTACCGAACTCGTGATCAACCGCGATGGTGTGGAAGAGCGTCAGGTTTCCTTCAACAGCATCTTTATGATGGCCGACTCCGGTGCTCGTGGTTCTGCAGCGCAGATTCGTCAGCTGGCCGGTATGCGTGGTCTGATGGCTAAGCCAGATGGCTCCATCATCGAAACGCCGATCACCGCGAACTTCCGTGAAGGTCTGAACGTACTCCAGTACTTCATCTCCACGCACGGTGCGCGTAAAGGTCTTGCGGATACCGCACTGAAAACAGCTAACTCCGGTTATCTGACTCGTCGTCTGGTTGACGTCGCGCAGGATCTGGTTGTGACTGAAGATGACTGTGGTACACGCGAAGGTATCATGATGACTCCGGTCATCGAAGGTGGTGATGTTAAAGAGCCGCTGCGTGAGCGCGTACTGGGTCGTGTGACCGCAGAAGACGTGATCAAGCCGGGTACTGCTGACATCCTTCTGCCGCGTAACACCCTGCTGCACGAACAGCAGTGTGACCTGTTGGAAGAACACTCTGTTGACAGCCTGAAAGTACGTTCCGTAGTAAGCTGCGAAACTGACTTCGGTGTGTGTGCTCACTGCTATGGTCGCGACCTGGCACGTGGTCACATCATCAACAAAGGTGAGGCCATCGGCGTTATTGCAGCACAGTCCATCGGTGAGCCGGGTACACAGCTGACGATGCGTACGTTCCACATCGGTGGTGCGGCATCTCGTGCGGCTGCTGAATCCAGCATTCAGGTGAAGAACAAAGGTACGCTGAAACTGATCAACGCCAAGTCGGTAACGAACTCCGCTGGCAAGCTGGTGATCACCTCGCGTAACGTTGAACTGAAAATGATCGACGAATTTGGTCGTACCAAAGAGAGCTATAAAGTTCCTTACGGTTCAACCATGGCGAAAGGTGACGGCGAGCAGGTTGCAGCGGGCGAGACCGTAGCAAACTGGGATCCACACACCATGCCGGTCATCACCGAAGTGAGCGGTTTCATTCGCTTCACTGACATGATTGACGGTCAGACCATTACCCGCCAGACGGACGACCTTACCGGTCTTTCTTCACTGGTAATCCTGGACAGTGCTGAACGTACTGCCGGTGGTAAAGATCTGCGTCCAGCGCTGAAAATCGTTGATGCTAACGGCAATGACGTCATGATCCCTGGCTCTGATATGCCTGCCCAGTACTTCTTACCGGGTAAAGCAATCGTCCAGTTGGAAGATGGCATCAAGATCAGTTCTGGTGACACCCTGGCGCGTGTGCCTCAGGAATCTGGCGGTACCAAGGACATCACCGGTGGTCTGCCACGCGTTGCTGACCTGTTCGAAGCCCGCCGTCCGAAAGAGCCGGCAATCCTGGCTGAGATCAGCGGCATCATTTCCTTCGGTAAAGAAACCAAAGGGAAGCGTCGTCTGGTGATCACGCCGATCGACGGTAGCGATCATTACGAAGAGATGATTCCGAAATGGCGTCAGCTGAACGTGTTCGAAGGTGAACGCGTAGAGCGCGGTGACGTAGTTTCCGATGGCCCAGAGTCTCCACATGACATTCTGCGTCTGCGTGGCGTGCATGCGGTGACCCGTTACATCACTAACGAAGTGCAGGAAGTTTACCGTCTGCAAGGCGTTAAGATTAACGATAAGCACATCGAAGTCATCGTTCGTCAGATGCTGCGTAAAGCAACCATCTCAAGCGCGGGAAGCACTGACTTCCTCGACGGCGAGCAGGTTGAGTTCTCACGCGTTAAGATCGCTAACCGCGAGCTGGAAGCTAACGGCAAAATCGCTGCAACATTTGCACGCGACCTGCTGGGTATCACCAAAGCTTCCCTGGCAACCGAGTCGTTTATCTCTGCGGCTTCGTTCCAGGAAACAACGCGCGTACTGACCGAAGCAGCCGTTGCGGGTAAACGCGACGAACTGCGCGGCCTGAAAGAGAACGTTATCGTTGGCCGTCTGATCCCAGCCGGTACCGGTTACGCGTATCATCAGGATCGTATGCGTCGTAAAGCCGCCGGCGAAGCGCCAATCGTGCCAGTAGTGACTGCCGATGAAGCCTCTGCCAGCCTGGCTGAACTGCTTAACGCAGGAAACCTGGGCGGTAACAACGATTAATCGTTAACTGCCTGTGGCATAATAAAAAACCTCGCTTTGGCGGGGTTTTTTTTCGACTAAACAAAATCACATGGACAATAAATGCAAAATAATAAGGTTGTGATGGCGCTGATACTGCTGGGATTAAGCGCGAGTATTCATGCAGAAGAGTGGGCTAACGCCCCGGTACAAAAGGTTTTTAAAAACTGGCAGGTGACCTGCAACAACCTTAATGATTGTGAAGTGCGCAATAACGACGAGGCGCTGCGCATCATCCTGAAACGTAAGGCTGGGGCAGATGCACAGCCCTCGCTAAATTTTCAGCAGTGGGGCGATCAAAAACCTGTAGGCATTTGGCTGGATGGCAAACCCTGGCATTCCAGTATTGAAATTTCACCTTCAAAAATCAGCGATGATTATGGCGCGGGTGGGAGCGATAATCTGGCTGAAATTCAGCAGTGGGTACAGGCGAGTAAAAATGCACTGACCATCGCGCTGACTCCCGGTTCTCAAGCCGCCTCACTCAGTGGACTCAATGCGGCGCTACTGCTGGTGGACGATCGCCAGGGGCGTATTGGGAATCAGACCGCGTTGCTGAAAGTGGGCAACAATGAACCATCGATGGTGCCTGCGCGCCCTGTTCCTGCAGTATTCAACTTCCCTGCGCCAAAGGTCGTGCCGTTAACCAATGAGGCTGCGCTGATCGACGGCGCTATTGCCGCTAACAGTAAGCTGCTGGCGAAAGAGAGCTGCGAGCCGGACAAAGAAGCGCGTGAGCGCAGTGAGGCGCAGCCGCTGAATGAGAAGCAGGCGCTGGTGCTGATTAACTGTGGTCTGGGAGCCTACCAGTCGTCCAGTATGCTGTTTATCAGTGAGCGTAATAATCCACAGAGCTCAACGCAGCTGACTCTGCCATTACCTGGCAATGACGAAGACGGCAAACCCAGGGTGATGAGCTGGTTTACTGAAGCAACTTACGATCCGCAAACCGCTGAGCTGTATTATTCCGGTCGCGGGCGCGGTATTGCTGACTGTGGAGATAATGGTGCCTGGAAATACGATGGCAAAACTTTCCATCTGACCAGTTATAACAGCCAGCCAAGCTGTGACGGCGGGGAGCCGGGTGACTGGCCTTCAGTGTGGGTGACGGAAGGAAAGGAATAGCCATTTTATTGGGGGGAGGGCGTTAGCCCTTCCTGCAACGTATCCCTCTGGGAAATTTCATATTTTCAGCGCCATAATCGTCGTCAATCATGGCAACTGTTATCTTCATTCCGGCAAATAATCTTAAGGAGCCTGACATGAAGATCGTTAAAACCCTGATGCTTACCGGCCTGGTATGCGCTTCTCTGCCCGCTGGCGCTGAGGAAATGAAAAACCCATTGAGCGTGCATGTGCTGAACCTGCAGACTGGCGTACCGACATCCGGTGTGACGGTTGAACTCGAACAGCAGCAAAAGCAGGGATGGGTAAAGCTGGCTTCCGGTATCACGGATAAAAATGGACGGATCCCGGCACTCTATCCGATGGGAAAAACGATGGATGCAGGTGATTACAAAGTCGTGTTCAAGACCGGGGAGTATTACAAAAAGCAAAATCAGCCTACTTTCTTCCCGGAAATCCCGGTGATATTCCATGTTGAGAACAGTAACAGCCACTATCACATTCCCCTGCTACTGAGTCAGTACGGCTACTCAACGTACCGCGGTAACTGATTTTCACAACCATAAAAAAGGGCAACGCAGCAGGACGGCTACGTTGCCCGTGGGCACATCCTTCGGCCCAGGCCACATCACTATAAGCGCCGGACATCCTCACAGGTCAGTCCGATATCTTTCAGCTGCGCATCACTCAGACGCGACAAGAGCTTCCGGGTGCAGGAACGCAGACGTTGTGCCTGCCAGCGGTGATAAGGCATAAGAAAGATCGTTTTAATCAGCGGCCAGCTAAAAGGCTTTGCTGCTCTGTTCTCTTCAAATTCCATCACACTCTCCTTATCACCTTGGGTATGGCTGCTATTTTCTCGCCAAAGCTGTTTATGATACAGATGCAATAAACGACTTTTATTGACATACAGATTGCGAGATAGTGTGTCTGAATGGTGGTTTTTACCGCTATCTGTACTGGTTTGTTACGCAGTAATGGGAAGGGTGGAATACGATGACGCGTTATCAACGGTTGGCAGAGCTGCTGGCGCAGCGCATAGAGCAGGGTTTATATCAGGCGGGTGAACGCCTTCCGTCCGTCCGTACACTCAGCGGTGAACATGGTGTCAGCATTAGCACGGTTCAGCAGGCCTACTATTTGCTGGAAGAGAAGCAGCTGATTACGCCGCAGCCGCGCTCGGGTTACTTTGTTACGCCACGTAAGGCCACCCCGCCTCTGCCGCCGATCACGCGCCCGGTACAGCGCCCGGTGGAGATCACTCAGTGGGATGCGGTAATGGACCTGCTGAATGCACGTCTGGATGATGATGTGTTGCAGCTAGGCAGTGGAATGCCCAATATCGACTCGGTTACGCTGAAGCCTTTATGGAAAATTATCAGTCGGCTTGGTCAGCAGCAGGATCCGCGCCTGCTGTGTTATGACAATCTGTATGGTGTGCCGGAACTGCGCGAACAGGTCGCCCGCCTGATGATCGACAGCGGCTGTCAGGTCTCTGCCGATGACATAGTGATCACCACCGGTTGCCATGAAGCGCTGTCAGTGTCGATCCGCGCAGTATGTCAGCCGGGAGATATTATCGCCGTGGAGTCACCGGCATTTCATGGCACCATGCAAACCCTGCGCGGCTTTGGGATCCGCGCCATCGAAATCCCCACGGATTCCGTTACGGGCATCAGCCTTGAAGCGCTGGAACTGGCGTTTGAGCAATGGCCGATTAATGCCGTGGTGGTGGTGCCAAACTGCAACAACCCGCTGGGCTTTGTGATGCCAACGCAACGTAAGCAGGCATTACTGACGCTGGCGCAGCGCTTTGATGCCGCAATCATTGAAGATGATGTTTATGGCGAACTCGCTTTTGACTATCCTCGCCCGGTAACTATCAAGTCGCTGGATATGGATGGTCGTGTTCTGCTGTGCAGTTCATTCTCTAAAACGCTGGCGCCAGGTCTGCGGGTAGGGTGGGTGGTGCCGGGGCGTTATTTTGATCGCGTTTTGCATATGAAATATATCAGCACTGGTTCAACGGCCACTCAGACACAGATGGCGGTCGCGGCTTTTATTCGCCAGGGGTGTTACCAGCCCCATCTGCGGCGTATGCGCAGTCACTATCAGCGCAACCTGGAGACGTTTACCCGGCGGGTGCGGCATCACTTCCCCTGTGGGATCTGCGTGACCCGTCCTCAGGGTGGTTTTCTGATTTGGGTTGAGCTGCCGGAGCCTTTTGATGCGCTACGTCTGAACCGGGAACTGCGTGCTTCCCATATTCAGATTGCTGTCGGCTCGCTGTTCTCCGCATCAGGTAAATACCGTAACTGCCTGCGCCTCAGCTATGCGCAGTCGTTTACGGATAAAACCGAACGTGCCCTGGAGATACTGGGAGCGGCGGTAGAGCGGGCGATGCTGGCCTGTGTTCCTGCATCCTCGTTGGTGCAAGAAGAGGATGAAGGCAGGGTCAGTGAGAAGGAAAACTACTGACCCTGGCGGGTGACAGGATTGTCACCCGCACGGCCACTATAGCGGCTGGGTTGCCTGAGAAAAGTGTGAAGAGACAAGGCTTCGTAACGTCTTCAGCCTTGTTTATTCGTGTTGCAGCAGGTTGCATTTTATTGCGCCGCACGCCCTAAAATCTGACGGCGCTGAGGACCTGCCCGAACACTCACCCCGCACTGTGCAAGGAGGATCAGGCGTGTGTTGCTCTCTGCGGCTCCACCAGGTCCAGCAGCTGGTGGGTCGCCGCACGCCAGTCGCTGGCTTTGGTAATCGCGCTCACCACGGCCACGCTGCCCACCCCGGTAGCCAGTACCTGGGGAACGCGCTCCAGGCTGATCCCACCGATGGCCACAGTAGAAATTCCCTTCAGTCGCTGTATGTGGCGCGTTAACTCTTCCAGTCCCTGCGGATCGGAGGGCATCGCTTTTGTCTGGGTAGGAAACACGTGGCCCAGGGCAATATACGAAGGGTGTTCGGCCAGGGCACGATCCAGCTCGGCATCGTCATGGGTTGAAAGACCCAGCCGCAGCCCGGCAGCATGAATCGCATCCAGATCGGCAACATCCAGATCTTCCTGACCCAGATGGACGCCGTAAGCCTGATGTTTTACCGCCAGACGCCAGTAGTCATTGATAAACAGGCGCGCCTGATAGCGCTTACCCAGGGCAATCGCATCAACAATTTGCTGCTCAACTTCATGTTCAGCGCAGTCTTTAATGCGCAGCTGCAGTGTCCGTACGCCCGCATCAAGCAGGCGTTCAATCCACTCCACCGTATCGACCACCGGATAAAGACCCAATCTGGCTTCGGTTGGGGGGAACGCTCCACGACTCATACTTTTTCCTCTGATTTCAGGGTATCGGCGCGATGATACAGCTCACCGCCACGGTGACGAAACTCGTCAGACATTTGTGCCATACCGATTTCAATCGGCCGGGCTTCGGCTTCCTGACGTGCGGCGTATTCCCGAACTTCCTGGGTAATCTTCATTGAACAGAATTTTGGTCCACACATCGAGCAGAAGTGTGCCACTTTACCGGATTCCTGCGGCAGGGTTTCATCGTGATAAGCCCGGGCAGTGTGCGGATCGAGGGCGAGATTAAACTGATCTTCCCAGCGGAATTCGAAACGTGCTTTCGACATGGCGTTATCACGAATCTGCGCTCCGGGATGGCCTTTCGCCAGGTCGGCGGCATGGGCGGCGATTTTATAGGTAATCAGCCCCTGTTTGACATCCTCTTTGTTCGGCAGGCCGAGGTGCTCTTTGGGCGTCACGTAACACAACATCGCGCAGCCAAACCAGCCGATCATGGCGGCACCAATACCGGAAGTAAAATGGTCATAACCCGGGGCAATATCTGTCGTCAGTGGTCCCAGCGTATAAAACGGAGCTTCGTGACAGTGCTCAAGCTGTTCCGTCATATTGACGCGAATCATCTGCATTGGCACATGCCCAGGGCCTTCAATCATCACCTGGACGTCATATTCCCAGGCGATTTTGGTCAGTTCACCCAGCGTGCGCAGTTCTGCGAACTGCGCTTCATCGTTGGCATCCTGAATGGAACCCGGGCGCAGGCCATCGCCCAGCGACAGCGACACATCGTAGGCGGCGCAGATCTCACAGATATCGCGGAAATGCTGATAGAGGAAACTCTCTTTATGGTGAGACAGGCACCATTTCGCCATGATTGACCCGCCGCGCGAAACGATGCCGGTCAGGCGTTTGGCCGTCATCGGCACGTAGCGCAGCAGCACACCGGCATGAATAGTAAAGTAATCAACGCCCTGTTCAGCCTGTTCCAGCAGTGTGTCGCGGAAAATTTCCCAGTTAAGATTTTCTGCCACACCGTTCACTTTTTCCAGTGCCTGGTAGATAGGCACTGTACCAATCGGCACCGGACTGTTGCGCAGGATCCACTCGCGGGTTTCGTGAATATAACGCCCGGTGGAAAGATCCATCACCGTATCGGCTCCCCAGCGCGCTGACCACACCAGTTTTTCCACCTCTTCTTCGATGGAGGAGCTGACCGCTGAATTGCCGATATTGGCGTTAATTTTCACCAGGAAGTTACGACCGATAATCATCGGCTCCGATTCCGGGTGATTAATATTGGCCGGGATAATGGCGCGGCCTGCGGCCACTTCCTGGCGAACGAACTCGGCAGTGATATTGTCAGGCAGATGTGCGCCAAAGCTATGACCCGGATGCTGTTGCAGTAACACGTCACCGCGAATTCGCTCCCGCCCCATATTTTCGCGCAGGGCAATGTATTCCATTTCCGGGGTAATCACTCCCAGCCTGGCATAGTGCATCTGAGTGACACAGCGGCCTTCCAGCGCCCGACGTGGGCGTGGCACATTGTCAAAACGCAGATGATCCAATCCTTCATCCGCCAGGCGCAGCTGGGTGTAGGCAGAGCTGAGATCGGTAATCTGTTCGGTATCACCACGTTGGATGATCCAGTTGCTGCGCAGCGGGTTCAGCCCTTTGTGAACATCAATCGTCGCCGCCGGATCGCCGTAAGGGCCGGCGGTATCGTAGACGGGTATCGGCTCATTCGCTTCCAGCAGTGGCTCGTCTTGGCTGCCGCCTACCGTAGTGGGGCTGAGTTGGATTTCACGCATGGGTACGCGGATATCCGGCTGCGAGCCGGTCAGGTAAATGCGTTTTGAATTGGGAAAGGCGGTGCCCTGCAGGGAGTCGATAAACTGCTGTGCTTCTGCACGCTGTTCGCGACGAGTAGTTTTTTTTCCAACGAAAGGTTTTTCAACGGTAGACATAGCAAGTTCCTGATAATAAAACGGAAGTTTGCTTGCCTGGAGGCGGGAGTAATGAGAACGATGTGAAAAAACACGGTATCACACCGTAATAGCTGATTTACTCTTGTTCCCTTCGCAGGTACTAACCTGATCAGGTTCCGCGGATCCCGAATTAACGGTCTCAGCCCTTGTGGGCACTCCGACAAGATGGCGATTGGCTGACTGGCAACAAGGCCAGTATTTCAATCCTGTAAAGGGCAAGGTACGCCTCGTCCTAACCCCTCAAGCATAAAGGGGCTTTTTGGAAACTACAAGAAGTTCACATTCTGATAACGGATCAGGCAGGACGAGCAAGCGAACACGCGTTAGCAGTGCTCTGATTATCATGGTTTTTTTCTAAAGCCAGCTTGATGAATTTATCCTCCAACGTAAATCGAGCCTCCAGTGCTTCACCGACCTGTGATAATACCCGCTGAAATTCCACACAGTTATTATCATCAATGGCTGTTTCCAGATGCGAATCATAAATCTGCATTATCTGATCGGTATTGGCTTTTAAAGAGGGGTAGATTAACGAGGCCTTCGCCAGTTGATCTGTGCCTTCCAGCTCCTTGATAAAGCGTTCGTAGACGGTGAAATGGCCAGTGGAAAGGTAGTCCACCAGATGCTGGCAGAACGTATCCAGCGCGTTTTCATCGAGCGTCGTCAGCGTTTCCTTGTTAGGCTTAATGCCAGCCATTTGGTAATAGGTAACCAGCAACTGCTTGCGTGAGCGCAGGCAGAAGTCTACCAGCTCACTGCATCCGCCGACGCGCGCGGTGAGGACTTCTAACTGGTTAAGCATGTTCAACTCCGTGAATGTTATATTTTAACGTCTGACCTCAATCCAGTCTTTAAGCTGAGGATGATGAGAAAAATGATGGAACAGGAAATTTTAAGCGTAGACGCTGGCTGGTGGGTTGTCAGCCAGGAACATAAAATTTGGTTACCAAAAGGTGAGCTGCCGCATGGTGATGCAGGCTCATTGGGTCTGACAGGGCGATCAGGGGCGCCGATTGGGGAGTGGCAGGGCGAAAAGGTGTGGCTGATCCGCGGTACGTTTCCCCAGGAAATGGGATCGTTACGCCAGCTGCTCGATCAAGAGACGGGCCTGTTCCAGCTTGCCGGGCGTGGTATTCAGTTATCAGAATTCTATCGTTCACACCGCTGGTGTGGCTACTGTGGCCATGAAATGCACCACAGCAAAACAGAGTGGGCATGTCTGTGCGGGCATTGTCGGCAGCGTTACTATCCGCAAATTGCACCTTGCATCATCGTTGCGATCCGCCGGGGCGAAGAGATCCTGCTGGCACAGCATACGCGGCATCGTAACGGGATTTTCACGGTATTGGCTGGCTTTGTCGAGGTGGGGGAAACCCTTGAGCAAACGGTGGCACGTGAGGTGATGGAAGAAAGCAGCATTAGTGTGAAAAATTTGCGCTATGTCTCTTCTCAGCCGTGGCCATTCCCCCAGTCACTGATGATGGCGTTTATGGCCGACTATGCGGGTGGCGAGATCAACATTGACCCTAAAGAACTGCTGTCCGCTGGTTGGTATCGTTATGATGCGTTGCCACAGTTACCGCCGGCAGGAACGGTGGCGCGTCGGCTAATTGAAGACACCGTTGCGATATGTCGCGCAGAAGCTGAATAATACATTTTTGGATATTTTTTTCTAATAAGTGTTTTTTAGCGATATATTCTCCTGGTTCATTGCGCTGTGAATCAGGAGTGCTATAAATTCCTATGAATATTACAAACAATATAAATAAACACGACTTTATATCTTCGTGGGATTAAAATACCATGGCGTGCAATAAACGAGGCCGCTTATCAGATTGAAAGTGGTTCGATTAAAATTATTAAAAAAGAGTGATATTTTCACCCGTTCATCTTACGGGTGTTCTTTTCTGTTGGCGTTTATTTAATTTGGTGCTGCTTTCCAGAAATGGTTTCTGGATAAAGGTGACTCGATCACGTCTTCAGCTTAATGATGACGTCAGCGTTTGAGTCTTCTGCATGATGTTCCGTACGTTGTGAGTGAATACAATGTCTGAGACGAAAAAACACTGTTATCTGTGGGGGATCTGGTTTTGCTGGGGCATGAGTATACTTGCCTTTGTACTATCAATCAGAACGACTTTATTCATCTCTCTGGGTGTTATGGCATGCCTGATTATGCTGCTAGCCATCCCCTTTCTATACAAAACAAGGACGGTTAAAAAAATGTTTAATTTCAATCGCAATGCAGAGCCTAAATCCAGTGATAAATTATCCTCACCGGTCAAGCTGGAACAAAATGTTCCGCCACTTCCCCCTTCGTATGATGACACTAATACGAAAGAAACACTCATCTCTATTGGTACAGTATTACGGGGTGAAATAACCAATGAAAACAATATTTCAATCAATGGCGTTGTCGAAGGCGATCTGACCAGCCAGAAAATAGCGCAGATTGGTAAGGAAGGTCAGGTCATAGGGACAGTAAGGTCCGTTAAGCTGGTGGTCAATGGCCTGCTGAAAGGAAGCTGTTATGCCAAAACAGTCATTATTATGTCGCGTGGCAGAATTGAAGGTGAGGTGTTCGCCACCGAGTTCTCCATTGAGAAAGGTGGCGTATTTATAGGAAACTCTCATCAGATTGAGGAGTCGCAGCTGGTGGCGGAGAAGAAAGAGAAAAAACGGATGGGCACGATGGGCGACAATTCACCTTCGCTTGTCGCTGTTGAAAATATGCGGGGAAAAGTCGATAGTTCACCAGAAAAAAATGTGCTGGTTGGCAATTAAAATAAGCTAAAACCGTTGTTATTTCGCTGAATTCTCTCTTTCCCCGGTCTTTGCTCACGGGATATTCGGGGAAGGACGAGCTTAGTTAGCTCAATTTTTCGAGTGGTCAATCATCGTCAATTCCAATAAATGTTACACTAGCAGCCTGTATGGTGAGAGAGTCCCGTGATGAGTGAACTGAAGAACGATCGATATCTGCGCGCATTGCTGCGCCAGCCAGTGGATGTTACCCCGGTATGGATGATGCGTCAGGCCGGGCGTTATCTGCCGGAGTACAAAGCAACTCGTGCTGTCGCCGGTGACTTTATGTCGCTGTGCAAAAATGCGGAACTGGCCTGTGAAGTTACGCTGCAACCGCTGCGGCGCTATGCGCTGGATGCGGCGATCCTGTTCTCCGATATCCTGACCATTCCCGATGCGATGGGGCTGGGGCTGTATTTTGAAGCAGGTGAAGGTCCACGTTTTTCATCCCCTGTCACCTGCCGTGCGGACGTTGAAAAATTGCCTGTTCCTGACCCGGAGCAGGAACTGGGTTATGTGATGAATGCGGTACGTACCATCCGCAAAAACCTCAACGGTGACGTGCCGCTGATCGGTTTTTCTGGCAGCCCGTGGACGCTGGCAACCTATATGGTGGAAGGCGGCAGCAGCAAAGCATTTACCAAACTGAAAAAGATGATGTACGCAGAGCCGCAAACGCTGCATCTGATGCTGGATAAGCTGGCCGACAGTGTCACGCTGTATCTTAATGCGCAGATCCGCGCGGGTGCTCAGTCGGTGATGATTTTTGACACCTGGGGCGGCGTATTGACCGGACGCGACTATCTGGAGTTCTCGCTTCACTACATGCACAAGATTGTTGATGGTCTGCTGCATGAAAATGAGGGGCGTCGGGTACCGGTTACCCTGTTCACTAAAGGTGGCGGGCAATGGCTGGAAGCGATGGCCGCGACAGGCTGCGATGCGTTGGGTCTTGACTGGACAACGGATATTGCCGACGCACGTCGCCGTGTCGGTCACAAAGTTGCGTTGCAGGGCAATATGGACCCATCGATGCTGTATGCCGCTCCAGAGCGTATTGAGCAGGAAGTGGCGGGCATCCTTGAGGGCTTCGGTCAGGGGGAGGGACATGTCTTTAACCTCGGTCACGGTATTCATCAGGATGTACCACCAGAAAATGCGGGCGTGTTCGTCGAAGCAGTGCATAAGCTCTCGCGTCCTTACCACCTCGGATAACGCGCGGTGGCCTTAATGTCAGTCGGAGGAGATAGGGATATTGCGGTATTACGGGACCAGCAGCGCCAGCGCGCAGCGGAAGTGATATGTCAGGATGACTTCGATGTCATGCCTCCCCGCCTGATTGGTGGCGCAGATGTGGGCTTTGAACAGGGCGGTACGGTGACCCGCGCCGCCCTGGTGGTGCTGGAATATCCTTCACTGCAGCTTATTGAGCATCAGGTGGCGCGTGTTGCCACAACCATGCCCTATATTCCCGGTTTCCTGTCATTTCGTGAAACACCGGCTCTGCAAGCCGCGTGGCAACTACTGTCCAATCATCCCGACCTGTTATTCGTTGACGGTCACGGAGTGGCCCATCCTCGTCGTCTTGGCGTCGCCAGCCACTTTGGCCTGCTGGTGGACGTCCCGACCATTGGCGTGGCGAAAAAACGGCTGTGTGGGAAATTTGAAGCCCCGGCAGCAGAGCCGGGCAGTTGTCAGCCGCTGACGGATAAAGATGAACTGCTGGGCTTTGTGTTGCGCAGCAAGGCTCGTTGTAATCCTCTTTTTATCTCTCCTGGACACCGCGTAAGCCATGCAACTGCACTTGAATGGGTACAGCGTTGTTTGCAGGGCTATCGTCTGCCTGAGCCTACGCGCTGGGCAGATGCCGTTGCCTCGCGCCGCCCGGCTTTTACCGCGCTGTGCCGGGGTTAACCGTGCTGCCCTGTGGCTTTTCAGGTACACTGCGGCAAGTGCATTAATTCTGAGATCCCGATATGTTACGTAACCCGATTCATCTGCGGCTGGAAAAGCTGGAAAGCTGGCAGCACGTTACTTTTATGGCCTGCCTGTGTGAACGCATGGTGCCCAACTACCGTGAGTTCTGCCAGCAAACTGGCTTCGGCGATGGCCAGCTTTACCGCCGTATTCTCGATCTTTTATGGGAAACACTGGTGGTGAAAGACGCGAAAGTGAACTTTGACAGCCAGCTGGAAAAGCTGGAAGAAGCTATCCCTTCAGCCGATGACTACGATTTGTACGGTGTTTATCCGGCAATCGATGCCTGTGTTGCGCTCAGCGAGTTGCTGCATTCTCGTCTGAGTGGTGAAACGCTGGTCCATGCCATTGCCGTAAGCGAGACGTCAATTACGACCGTGGCGATGCTGGAAATGACCCAGGCGGGTCGCGAAATGACCGAAGAAGAGCTGAAGGTGAATCCCGCCGTTGAAGAGGAATGGGACATCCAGTGGGAGATATTCCGCCTGCTCGCCGCCTGCGAAGACAGAGACCTGGAGCTGATAAAAGGGTTACGATCCGACCTGCGTGAATCCGGTATTAGTAATATCGGTATAAATTTTCAGCAGTAAGGCGACAAAACGTGACTTCATGCCTGATTTGTAGCGCCTTTGGGCTTCACATTCGCCCCCAGTCTGGTCTACATTTGGGGGGCTGAAAAATGTGGCTATCGGTGCGTGTATGCAGGAGAGTGCCAGAATCTGGTTTTTCCCTCGCACTTGATGCTTAGCAAGCGATAAATACACTGTAAGGATAACTTATGAACAAGACTCAACTGATTGATGTAATTGCGGACAAAGCGGACCTGTCTAAGACCCAGGCTAAAGCTGCTCTGGAATCCACCCTGGCTGCGATTACTGAGTCTCTGAAAGACGGTGATGCTGTACAACTGGTTGGTTTTGGTACCTTTAAAGTGAACCACCGTGCTGAGCGTACTGGCCGCAACCCGCAGACTGGTAATGAGATCAAAATTGCCGCTGCAAACGTACCGGCATTTGTATCTGGTAAAGCACTGAAAGACGCTGTTAAGTAATCGTCTGACGGTGAAGAGTTTAAACAGGGGGGCGGATTCGTCCCTTTTGTTTATCTCTCTCTGAGATGATTCACTCCTGACCCCTTTACTGCCTTCTGCTCTCCTGCCTTATCTGGATAAACCCCCGTTTAACCCGCTAACGGTTCCTCCTGCTTTACCGCTGTTGTGATACTCTTTTCGCATGAAACTGACTTCTGTAGTTCAACGATTTTCTCTTAGCATGCTAATCCTGTTAGCAGGCTGTAGTTCGCATTCTGATCTGCCGGACTTTACCGCCAGTGGCTATCTTGCCGATCGGGGTACGGTACGTATCTGGCGCAAGAACCAGCATGAGCAGGTTTCACATCTGATGACGGTGTATACCCCGTTTAACGGTGCTGCTACGGAAACCAGCGATTATCTCTGGCAGCAGGGCAAGCTGGTTTCGGTAGAACGCCATGTGACTGGCGATAAGCCTGACGATGTGACGTTGCGCTTTGACATGGATGGCAGCCTGAGCTTTATGCAGCGCCAGCTGTCCGGACGGCGCGAAGCACTCTCCACAGATGACGTCGCGCTGTATCAGTTTGACGCTCAACGGATGCTGAAAATCAGTGACGATCTGCTGTCAGGAAAGGTCTTGCTCAGACAGGGTTACTGGCAGCCGGATGGCACGATCGCCACCTGCCAGGGGACAACCGTGCGACCGGAACTGGATCAAACTGAGCTGGGCCATATCGCTCGTCAGCAGAGAGACACGGCAGGACCGGTGAGTATCGCCTGGCTGGAGGCTGCGGCGGGCACGCAGCTGCTGTTGGTGTCCGCCAGCGATCTCTGTAAGACGGAACCGAAAGAAGAGGGATTTTAGGCATAAAAAAGGCGATACGTTGATCGCCTTAATGCAGAATCGGTAAAAGCGGATCAGCGATCCGCTTTGATGCGTTATTTACGGTCTATCGCGCGGTAACCGATATCTTTACGGCAGAAGCACCCTTTCCATGAGATCGGCTGGGCAAGCTCATAAGCACGTTTCTGTGCAGTAGCAACGTCTTCGCCTAACGCCGTGACGCAGAGAACGCGGCCGCCGTTGGTCACGACCAGGTCGTCCTGTAATGTGGTGCCAGCATGGAACACTTTGCCATCTGCAGCGTCTTCCAGAGGCAGGCCATGGATCTGCTCTCCGTTAACGTAATCCCCCGGGTAGCCGCCAGCGGCCAGAACTACACCCAGTGATGGACGTGGATCCCAGACTGAATCTTTCTCGTCCAGCTTGCCATCAACGGCCGCCAGGCAAAGATCGACCAGATCGGATTGCAAACGCAGCATGATCGGTTGAGTTTCAGGATCGCCGAAGCGGCAGTTGAATTCGATCACTTTCGGCTGACCGCTTTTATCGATCATCAGGCCTGCATACAGGAAGCCTGTGTAGACATTCCCTTCACTTGCCATTCCACGCACGGTTGGCCAGATCACTTCGTCCATCACCCGCTGGTGGACTTCATCGGTAACGACTGGAGCAGGGGAGTAAGCCCCCATGCCACCCGTGTTCGGGCCGGTATCACCGTCGCCAACGCGTTTATGATCCTGGCTGGTCGCCATTGGCAGCACGTTCTTGCCATCTACCATCACGATAAAGCTGGCTTCTTCGCCATCGAGGAACTCTTCCACCACAATACGGTGGCCTGCATCGCCAAAGGCGTTGCCTGCCAGCATATCCTGAATGGCATCTTCGGCTTCCTGCAAGGTCATCGCCACGATCACACCTTTACCTGCCGCCAGGCCATCGGCCTTGATGACAATCGGTGCGCCTTTCTGGCGAACGTAAGCCAGAGCAGGCTCTACCTCGGTAAAGTTCTGGTATTCGCTGGTTGGGATCTTGTGGCGGGCCAGGAAGTCCTTAGTGAATGCTTTCGATCCTTCCAGCTGCGCAGCGGCCTGGGTTGGGCCGAAGATCTTCAGGCCGGCGGCGCGAAACGCATCCACCACGCCGATCACCAGCGGAGCTTCCGGGCCAACGATGGTCAGATCGATCTTCTCATCGCGGGCAAAAGCCAGCAGGGCAGGGATATCTGTTGAGCTGATCGCCACGTTTTGCAACGCAGGCTCCAGCGCGGTGCCTGCATTACCTGGGGCAACAAAAACGGTATCAGCCAGGGGAGACTGAGCGGCTTTCCAGGCCAGCGCATGTTCGCGGCCGCCATTACCAATCACTAAAATTTTCATCTGAGGCTCCATAATTAATGGCGGAAGTGGCGCATGTCGGTGAAGATCATCGCAATGCCGTGTTCATCAGCGGCGGCGATCACTTCATCATCACGAATCGAACCACCTGGCTGGATCACGCAGGTAATGCCAACCGCAGCCGCGGCATCGATCCCATCTCGGAACGGGAAGAATGCATCGGAGGCCATAGACGATCCGTTGACTTCCAGGCCTTCGTCAGCGGCTTTGATACCGGCAATTTTGGCGGAGTAAACACGGCTCATCTGGCCAGCACCTATGCCGATGGTCATGTTGTCACGTGCGTAGACGATGGCATTGGACTTCACGAATTTCGCCACTTTCCAGCAGAACAGCGCATCACGCAGTTCCTGTTCTGTAGGCTGACGCTGGCTAACAACGCGCAGCTGGCTTTCGCTCACCATTCCGAGGTCACGATCCTGTACTAACAGGCCACCATTAACACGTTTGAAATCCAGACCTGTCTGGCGCTGTTGCCACTGGCCGCAAGTCAGTACGCGCACGTTCTGTTTGGCGGCAGTCACTTTCAGTGCGGCTTCCGTCGCAGAAGGGGCGATGATCACTTCAACAAACTGGCGGCTGATAATGGCCTGCGCAGTGGCTTCGTCCAGCTCGCGGTTGAAAGCAATAATGCCGCCGAAAGCAGACGTCGGGTCAGTTTTGTATGCGCGTTCGTATGCATCAAGAATCGAACCACCAACGGCTACACCACATGGATTAGCATGTTTGACGATGACACAGGCTGGCTGGTCGAACTCTTTCACGCACTCCAGTGCCGCATCGGTATCGGCGATGTTGTTATACGAAAGTGCCTTGCCCTGGACCTGCTGTGCTGTGGCAACAGACGCTTCGCTAACATTCTCTTCTATATAGAAGGCCGCATCCTGATGGCTGTTCTCACCGTAACGCATATCCTGCTTCTTAATGAAGTTCAGGTTAAGGGTACGAGGGAAGCGGCCGGAAGGTTCAGTGGTGTCACCGTGGTAAGCAGGAACCAGGCTACCGAAGTAGTTGGCAATCATGCTGTCATAGGAGGCGGTGTGTTCGAAGGCTTTAATCGCCAGGTCGAAACGAGTGGACAGCGTCAGGGAGTTATCGTTGGCATCCAGCTCGCTCACGATAGCCTGATAGTCACTGCTCTTGACCACAATCGCTACGTCTTTGTGGTTCTTGGCGGCGGAGCGCACCATGGTTGGGCCACCGATATCAATGTTCTCAACCGCATCGGCCAGCGAACAACCTTCACGGGCAACAGTTTCGGCAAAGGGATAAAGGTTTACAACAACCATATCGATCGGGGAGATGCTGTGCTCAGCCATGATGGCATCATCCTGACCGCGGCGTCCTAAAATGCCACCATGCACTTTCGGGTGCAGCGTTTTGACGCGTCCATCCATCATTTCCGGGAAACCGGTGTAGTCAGACACTTCAGTGACGGCCAGGCCGGCATCTGCCAGCAGGCGTGCAGTGCCACCGGTGGAGAGCAGCTCGACGCCACGTTGAGAAAGCGCCTGAGCGAATTCGAGGATACCGGCTTTATCAGACACGCTGAGTAGCGCGCGGCGTATAGGACGACGTTGTTGCATGATTTATCCCTTGGCTTTGGATCGCATATAAAGAGCGTTATATGAAGCTTAGACTTTCTCTTTCTTCTATATAGAGAAGAAAACAGAGATTAAGGTTCATGTAACGCCCCCTGAAGGGGCTTCCGTTACGCGCGGGCATTGTAGCGAAAACGATTGCGCGATGCTCGTCAAAATTGTGGTCATACGACGAATGTGGATAAGTTTGTGCATAAGCGGGTATAAGCAGGGGTTTTGCTGGGGATTGCAGCAAACAGTCAAATTATCGCAAATTAGCCCTTGTCACCCGTCGGAAACTCCCTATAATGCGCAACCACTGAGACGGCAAGCGGCGTAACGCCAGCGGCTCAGG